>JAGOOS010000056.1 GCA_017992395.1 Candidatus Saccharimonadota bacterium | reverse complement strand
GTTGACTCATTAGGCTTAGCATTGGCGTCGGTATCTCCACAGCCTGTCATTAGACCAAGTGCTAATGCTGCTGTTGTGAGTCCAAGCATAACTCTTTTACTTACGCTATATTTTGATTCTTGTTTGTCGTTTCCATTTGATTCAAATTTGTTATGATCCATATTGCAGTCTCCTTTCGACCGTCTTAATTATGATTGGCTAATTTTTAGCTATATAATAAAAAGCCAAGATAGTATTCTGAGATTTCTCTCAAAAACGTACTATCTTGGCAAAACCATCACCAATTTATGCTTGCATTATATCATAAATAGCCATTTATGTCAAGCATTTTGGAAAAAATATCATATGCGTTATAATAAAAACTATAAGTAATTTAAATATTAAAAACAACAAATTAAAAACAGGCTTTACGATAATTGAAGTAGTTCTAGTTCTAGCTATCGCTGGACTAATATTTTTGATGGTGTTTATAGCGCTACCTGCTCTTCAGCGTAATCAGCGTGATACACAAAGAAAAAATGATATGGCTAGATTAAATACGGCGATTGAGAATTATAAGTCGAATAATAAAGGTTCTTTGCCTAGTATGTATACAGGTGGCCCTAGAGACGGAAAAGTTTTTGATTTCGTCGTGCAATATTTGAATGCAGACACTGGCGAGTTTCAAGATCTAAATGGTAAAGACTATTCTTTTATGGTTAATCAAGATAGTACAACAGACAATTGGATTCCGGCACCATACGGGCAATATAACAATACGATAATATTTTTATCGATGGGCGGATTTAAATATGATGGAAGCACAAGAATAAAGTCTGGCGGTAAGAATAATTACACTGTTCAATATAATCTTGAAGGCGGTGGAGTTTATTGTATCGCTGGATAGATAGTCTTTATATGAATAGATTTACCTTCTAGATTATTCAAACATTCATTTAAATATAAATCATTGTGCTCAGGATAAATAGGGTCAGAACGTCTTTCAGGGGGCAATACTTCAAATTTATCAGTATTTCTTCCTCTATATAGAGGATCTTGCCACTTCTCATCGGGTATATATCCTCGTTTAACCATTTCATGCATGACAATTTTATGATAATAATATAAACGCCTAGGTGAATAGTTAAACATATAATTAACTGTACTATGTGTTTTGCCCCAGCCTCTACCGCGAAGGGCGCAACATTCACGATGCTGCCCAAGCAGCTGTTGTCTAGGCAAATTTGAAATCAAGGATTGATGCCAAAGCCTCATTTAGCTAACTCATTTTTCGCTTAGTTAAATACCAACCGCCATCAATATCTTGATATACAAATAATTCAAGACCTAAATCGAGTGCCATTTGATAATTGGCAGCTTCTTCAGCTTCTCGTTTATTCGGATATCGTTTTTTAGCGTTAGACATTTTAGGCTCATAACGGATAAACTTAGATCTATCATTATTATTCTTTCGTGGCATCTTCATTCTTTGATTTATGATATTCTTCAGATATCCGAGCGTAGTTTTCTAAAAGTTCTTCGTAGTTATTGCCAAAATCGTTTAAAACTTCACGCGCTTCGAAGGTGTTTTTAGTTAGCATTAATCTGGCTCGCAAATCGCTAGCGCCTTTAAAATTCCTAACATAGATTTTAAAAAACCTTTTTAGGGGGTCGAATTTTCGGGGAGTTTCTTCTGTGCTAAATTTATCAAACTCATCAAGATGCAGGTTTAACAAATTCATATAATCAGGTCTTGTGTGATCCGTCTCGCTATTATTACTAAAGCAAAATGGGTCTTCAAAAATCCCGCGGCCAATCATAATTCCGTCTAATTTAGGGTGTTTACGCCAAATTTCTAAGGCTTGTTGACGATTTTTGATGTCACCATTGACTTGAATTAAAGTATTTGGCGCGATCTCATCTCTTAAAGCTAAAATATCATCAATCATTTCAAAATGAGCCGGCACTTTACTCATTTCCTTTTTAGTGCGTAAATGGACGGTTAATACTTCAACGTTTTGACTTAATATAAAGCCAAGCCATTCTTTGTATTCTTCAATTTTTGAATAGCCAAGCCGAGTCTTAACGGATATAGGTAGACCTGATTTTTTAGCGGCTGCGATAATTTCTGACGCTAGTTCTGGTGTTCTGATGAGATTACTCCCGCCACCACTTTTAACGACGGATTTGTCTGGGCAGCCCATATTGATATCAATCGCTTTATAACCAAGGTCCACAAGACCTTTACTCATAAACTCAATCGCTTCAGGCTTTGAACCCCATATTTGAGCGATGATTGGCTGTTCGTCTGTAGTAAACGCTAGACGTCCACGTGTGCTATGAACGCCCTTAGGGCTAGCAAAACTGCTAGCATTTGTGAATTCAGTATAAAATACATCTGGCCGAGCAGCGCTAGCCACAACGTGACGGAATACAACGTCCGTCACCGCTTCCATTGGAGCTAAGCTTAAAAACGGTAGCTTATTGCCACTTTCATCAGAGTCAGTCTGCTCAATTATATTCTGCCAGAATTCACTTCTCATGGATAATATTATAACATATAAATATAAATAATTGACTTATTTTGTAATTCATGTTACAATTTAAAAACTATTAATTAAAACAAATATTCAGACTGAATGCGTTTACTTATAAAAAAAGAGAAAAAGCTGTATTTATGATGAATGGAAGGTATTTATGCAGCATAAAAAACAGCAATTTAAAGGCGGCCAGCGATCTGGTCGTGGTGGCGCGCGAAGAAATGGCGG
>JAGOOS010000006.1 GCA_017992395.1 Candidatus Saccharimonadota bacterium | reverse complement strand
TCTGAGTCTCAAGATTTTGTTTATAGCGAGCTACCTATAGAAGATGCTATTGCATGGGCTAAGGATAATAACCAGCCATACAAATTAGAACTTCTTGAAGATTTAAAAAATTCAGGCACGACAAATGCTAAGATTTTAGCTGAAGGTGATTTTGAAACAGGAAATGGTGTAGATACTGTGAGCTTTTATACTAACGGTAATTACGTTGATTTATGCAAGGGGCCTCATTTAGATAATACTAAAGAGGTTGGAGTGTTTAAACTCATACGTGTTGCGGGGGCTTATTGGCGAGGTGATGAAAACCGACCGCAAATGCAAAGGCTGTATGGGGTTGCATTCGAAACTCAGCAAGAACTAGATGATTATTTAGATAAGATGGAGCAAGCTAAGGCTCGTGATCACCGAAAGCTTGGTCGCGAATTAGACCTATATACCATATCGCCTCTAGTCGGTGCAGGGCTACCTTTATTTACTCCAAGGGGGACTGTACTTCGAGACGTACTAGCCAGCTATTCGAATCAATTACGACAAAAGTATGGATTTGAGAAAGTCTGGACGCCACATATAACAAAGAAAGATTTATATGAGAAGTCCGGACACTGGGCAAAATTTGGTGATGAATTGTTTTTGGTTCAGAGCCAAGAAACTAGCGATAGTTTTGCACTTAAGCCAATGAACTGCCCTCATCATACACAGATATATGCTTCGAGTTTGCGTAGCTACAAAGATATGCCAGTTAGATATCTTGAAACTACTACCGATTATAGGGATGAAAAAACTGGAGAGCTGGGAGGTTTAAATAGGGTTCGCTCTCTAACGCAAGACGATTCTCATATTTTTTGTCGTCCAGACCAGATAGAGCAAGAGATACAGAATCTTCTTAGCTGTGCTCATGAGCTATACGAAACCATTGGTATGAATTTAAGAGTACGGTTGAGCTACAGAGACGATTCGGAGAGCTATCTAGGTGATAAAGATCTATGGTCTGCTGCTCAAGCACAATTAAAGAGTGCGGTTATAAAAAATGATCTTGATTATTTCGAGCAAGAAGGCGAAGCTGCATTTTACGGGCCAAAAATTGACTTTATGGCAACTGATGCCATTGGCCGCGAACATCAGGTTGCTACTGTCCAGCTTGATTTTGTACAACCAAGTCGATTTGAGCTAACTTATGTTAACAAAGATGGCGAGACAGAAACCCCAGTCATGATTCACTGTGCGCTTCTTGGCTCGATTGAGCGATTTATGAGTGTATATATCGAACACCGTGCTGGTTGGTTTGACTTTTGGGCGGCTCCCGAACAAGTGAGAATTTTAACTGTCAACAACACTGTTGACGATTATGTGTCGGAAATTGAAACTATTCTTAATAATGTTGTGATTGATAGCCCAGTTAAATTTAATGAATTGCGGTTTACATCTGACTTAAGAAATGAATCTTTAGGTAAGAAAATTCGTGAGGCTTCTGCTATTAAAATTCCAGTACAGATAATTATTGGGCCTAAGGATAAAGAGTCTAGGGATGTTAGCATGCGAGTGCGCAAGGATGACGATTTTGTTGAACAAAAAATCTCTCTAGAGGATCTAAGGAATTTCTTTCTTAAAAGTTAATGGGTGATAGTGATATCAAGACTATTATTGTAATAACTGGCCCAACCGCAAGTGGCAAAACTAGCCTAGCGATTGAACTAGCTAGAAAATATGGTGGGGAGATCATATCAGCTGACTCGAGATCAGTTTTCAAAGGAATTGATATCGCGTCAGCTAAACCTACATTAGTAGAGCGGCAAGGTGTTCCTCATTGGGGCTTTGATTTAGTTGAGCCCAGTCAATCATTTAGCGCGTTTGATTTTAAGAATTATGCGTATAAAAAGATTGATGAAATAATAACCAGAGGAAATATACCATTTATTGTTGGCGGCACCGGTTTGTATGTGGACGCAGTGCTATACGATTATAATTTTAGTGTTCAAGCGGATGATGCGATTAGAGAGAAATTTGAAGCATACACTGTCGAAGAATTACAAGAATATTGTAATAAAAACAACATAAAATTGCCAGAAAATTATAAAAATAAAAGGTATTTAGTAAGAACGATTGAAAGAAGTTATTCAGCTCAAACAGAGAATAGTAGTTGTAAGAAAAACAACTCTTATAGTTATATTGTTGTTGGAATAACAACAGATAAAGAGATACTTAGGTCTAGAATTGAAGAAAGAGCAAAAATCTTTATTGATTCAGGCGTCGTTGATGAGGCAAAAAAACTTGCAGATATTTATGGCTGGCAATCTGAAGCCATGAAAGCCAACGCATACCCTATTGTGCGAAAACTAGTTAATCAGGAAATAGACTCTGATGAGTTCGTTGATAAAATTACAACATCCGATTGGAGACTAGCCAAGCGACAGATCACTTTCATGAAAAGAAATAAAGACATTGCATGGAAGAATCTTGAAGATGCGAGGGTGTATTTAGCTGACAGATTAAACTCACTGTAAAAAATAAATGCATTTTATTTGAAAGTGTGCTAGAATGTAAATGTGGGAAACAATATGATTGATGCATTATTTGGTTCTAAGACTAGGGTTAAACTTTTAAACCTATTTTTTAATAATCCAGGTAAAGTGTTTTACGTAAGAGAGATAACTCGGATCGTTGATGAACAGGTAAATTCAGTGCGACGGGAGTTATCTAATATGCAGAACGTGGGCGTCGTAAAAAGTGCTACGAAAGATAGGAAATTATTCTACGGCGTTAATCAAAGATATAAATATTACACTCCGTTAAGGGCGATATTTGCTGATGTGGAGATGGCTGAAAGTTCGGCTTCTTCTGAAGTTTCTACAGATATAGTCGAAGCTTGGCAGGAGAAGATAAAAGATATTAAAAGAAGTGTTAAGATTTTTGTAATATCTGGTGTATTGGTGAATGACTCTACATCATTAACGGATATGCTATTGGTGGGGGATAATTCTTCAGGCAAAATATCCAGATGGGCAGACAAAATTGAAAAACAAGAGGGTAGAGAACTAAACTATAGTATTTTAAGCCCGGAAGAGTTTTATTATCGCCTAAGTGTAAGAGATAAATTTTTGTCTGATGTTATTGACCAGAAACACAAAACAATAATCGACAGCGACAACATACTAGAAACAAAACAGAAGGAGAATTGATGTTTGATATAGAATATAAAGGTGGAAATACTGTAGTAATTTCGACTAAGACCTCTAATTTGGTTGTTGACCCTAAGCTATCTGTGTATGGGAAAAAGGATATAATCGTAAAAGACGCAGTTGAATTAGCTACTGAAGATAAATTTTTGACAAACAATCCAGAATTTAAACTTTCAATTGGTTATCCAGGAAGCTACGAAGTGTCAGGCTTCGCAATTAATGGTTTTGCAGAAAGACTTAGTACTGAAAGTGATAAAAACATTCTTAAGGGTGTTGTATATAGCGTTTCGATTTCTGGTGTGAGAATAGGAATATTAGGTAATATTGATTCAAAAATCTCTGATGATCAGCTTGAAAACCTAGGAATCCTAGATATAATCATACTTCCCGTTGGTGGTGGTAACACTATAAACGCTACGGCAGCAGCAACTATTGCCAGGCGATCTGATGCCAAGGTTATTATCCCTATTTGCTACGATGATGTAGAGTTGAAATATGATGTGCCGCAATCAGAGCTTTCTTTATTTCTAAAAGAGATTGGTCTGGAATCTGAAAAGGTTAGCAAATATAAAGTTAAATCTCCTGCAGCACTACCTGAGAAGATTACTGTTATTGAGCTAACTAGGTCTAAATAGACTACTTCAAATATAGTAAATAAAAATGCCCGAGACTAAAGTCTTGGGCATTTTTATTAATTTGAGATTAAAGGATTCCTTTTTTCTTCAATGTGCGGATAGCTTGAGTACTAAGGTTTAATTTTACTTTCTTACCATCCACTAAAACAGTTTTTTTCTGAATGTTTGGTTTGAAAGTTCTTTTAGTACGGCGCAGAGAAAAGCTTACGTTATTGCCGTGTTGCTTTCCTTTTCCTGTTAGATCACATACTGCCATATTATTAACTCTCTTTTATTTATTATTTACAATCCGTATAATTATATCCCATTTTGAGCAAAAGGTCAAGTGGTGTATAATAGAAAGTATGGATATATTCTGGATTTTTATTGTATTTATTTGTGTTATTTTTTCTATGGTCATTCATGAGATCATGCATGGAGTTGTTAGCTATTGGTTAGGTGATGATACTGCGAAGATAAGTGGGAGACTTACATTAAACCCTCTTAGGCACATTGACCCAATTATGACTATAGTCGTGCCTATTTTATTGTTCGTTTCTGGAGGCCCAATATTTGGTGGTGCAAAACCAGTTCCACTTAACACTAGAAATATAAAAGGCGGCGATTATGGTATAGCATTAGTTGCGCTTGCGGGTCCTTTATCTAATTTTTTTCTAGCCTTTTTAGGGTTTGGTATTTTTTCTCTATTTAATGGTACGAATATTTTAGTGTCTCAAATAGCGATTCTTTTTGTTCAGATTAACTTAGGATTTATGATATTTAACCTAATTCCAGTCCCACCACTTGATGGATCAAGGATTTTATATGCCATAGCTCCAGAGTTTGTGAAAAACTTTATGAATCAATTAGAGAAATATGGTTTTATAATTGTCATGGTGTTTGTTGTAGTATTTTCAACAACATTAACTAATGTAATAATTGGCGTAGAGGGCGTTATACTTAATATATTTATGGGAATTTTCGGGGTTTAATGTTATAATGTAAGTAGCCCTAGATGATGAAAGGCAAATGATTTTCCTGAATAATCATTGATATAGGGACTCCAAATGATTTGTCACCGTGGTGCCATTTTGAGGAGACCCACCTTGCTTTGAGCGGGGGAAAATATCATAAGCTGATCTAGTCTAGGGTTTAATGATTTTATTTATGAAGCAAAAAATCAAAATAACAGCAGTTATAAAAAATAATGATAAAATACTTCTTCTGAGGAAGCGGAACGGTGATTTCGAATTGCCCCAATCCAAAATGTCAGCTGGTGAACAGCCTGAGCAATGTCTATCAAGAGTGATTCTTGATATTTTTGATGTTCCACCCGTTTCGCTCTCAATTATTGATGTTATTACTTATTTTGACGATGCAGGCCCTAAACCTGCTTACTATGTATTTATATTGTATGATGTTAAATTTTCTAGTTATGGCAAACTGCAAATTTCTGATAACAACTCAAAATATTCAGAGATGGTTTTTTATAGTCTAAAAGGCAACTCTTCGCATCCAGCTATATCAATAGGTTCGGAATTTATACTCAATGTCTTATCTCAAGAGAAGGGACCTTTGGTTATAAGGAATGTTATGCCCGATAGCGCCGATAGTTTTGTAGATGATTATACACTTTATGCTGATGGCGGCTCAAGAGGAAACCCTGGTATCTCTGCTGCTGCGTACGTAATATATAAAAATGACCAAGTAATTGATTCGGGAGGAGAATTTTTAGGTATTACGAATAATTCACAAGCTGAGTACCACGGCTTGAGGTTAGGACTAGAGGCCGCAGCATCTTATAATATAAAGAGTTTAACGGTTGAGCTTGATAACTTAATGGTTGTATGCCAGATGAACGGAATCTATAAAGTAAAAAATCGTGAGCTGTGGCCAATATATACGAAGATAAAAGACTTATCAAAACAATTTGACTCTCTATCCATACAACATATAAAAAGAGAATATAATGTTGCCGCTGACCGCAAAGTGAATGAAATACTTGATGCGGTTAAGTAGTATATACTAATATATCATAAACCTATTGTTTATGATATAATTACAGTAGCCCATCGAGCGATCGCTAGATTTTTCTAGAGGAAAGTCCGGGCAGCATAGGGCGCGACAGTTGTTAACGGCAACCGGGGGAGACCCTAGGGAAAGTGCCACAGAAACGATACCGCCTATCTTACGATAGGTAAGGGTGAAAGGAGTGAGGTAAGAGCTCACAGTCTATCATGGTGACATGATATGAGAGGTAAACCCTGTCGGCTGCAAGGAGAGTCATCTGTTTAACAGTTGGTAGCCCGCCAAGACTCGATAACCGCTAGATTTTATAGGTAACTATAAGACTAGATAGATGATCGTTCTAGACAGAACCCGGCTTACAGATGGGCTATTTATTTTAAAATATAGCCACAAATAAAAACCACCATTTAGGTGGCTTTTATTTTATAGTGGAAACTATTTCGTTGCTTCTACAATTTTTGTGAAAGCTTTTGGCTCTGAAACGGCAATTTCCGACAGGATTTTGCGGTCTAGATCGATATTTTTAGCTTTTAGTCCAGCGATTAACTTACCGTAGGTGGTACCGTTTTCGCGTGCTGCTGCATTAATTCGAGTTATCCATAGAGATCGTAGATCTCGTTTTCTGTTGCGTCGATCACGATATGCATATTGCAAAGATCGAATAACGCCTTGGTTAGCTAGACGGTAAGAGCGAGTTCTCGCATGTTGCATACCTTTAGCGGCTTTTAGCGTCTTTTTATGTTTTGCGCGTGCTGCTACACCTCTTTTTACTCGCATATTATTTAACTCCTAACGCTCGTTTGATATTCTTAGCCATCGCACCTTCGACGGTTGCAGTGGTGTTTATTCGTCGTTTCCGACTCTTGCTCTTTTTTGAAAGCATGTGATTCTTAAAGGCTCTTCTTCGAACTACTTTACCTGTTGAGGTAAGCTTCATTCGCTTCGCAGTACCTTTGTGGGTCTTTAGCTTTGGCATTTTATTATTTACTCCTTACTACTAAACTCAGATTGCGGCCAGCCATCTGAGGTTTTTGCTCTAATATTGCATCTTCCTCTAAAAGGGATAGGATCTTATTAGCCATATCGAAACCAATTTCCTTATGAGCCATTTCTCGGCCTTTAAAGACTATTTGGATCTTTACTTTGTCGCCAGATTCTAGGAACTTTTTTATCTTTCGGAGTTTGATCTCTAAATCTCCGCTACCGATTTTTAAGCCAAATCTCATCTGTTTTATTTCAACAGATTTAGCATTCCGCTTATTTTTCTGTTGCTCCTTCATTTTCTGGTATTGGTACTTACCCCAGTCAATGATTTTAGCCACTGGTGGGTTTGCGTTCGGTGAAATCTCGACTAGATCAACTCCAGCTTCTTCAGCTAGCTTAAGGGCTTCTTTTGAAGACATTATGCCTAACTGTTCACCATTTTGTCCAATAACACGAAGTTCACGTGACCGTATAGCTTCGTTGGTTCGAACTGATTTGCTAATATTTCCTTCCTTTCGAGTTGCTTCTTAGTAGCAATTTACTCAAACCTAATTCTACCAAAAAATCTATAAAAAATCAAGGTTTTAACCTATTTTGTTACTGATGCGGTATTGTAGTGCTTCACTGATGTGTGATGTGGTTACATATTCTGAAGACTCCAAGTCTGCAATAGTTCTAGCGACGCGCAAAATTTTTAGGTATCCTCGTGCGGATAAATCTAACTTAGCTGTTGCGTTGTCGAGTAAACATTTTGCTGAATCCTGAATACGTAGGCTATCTTTTGCATTAGGCAGCTTTACCATGCTATTGTAAAAATCACTACGATTATACCTTTTTCGTTGTAATTCTAACGACGAGTTAATCTGTTTCCTAATCGTATATTGTTGCGATCTGCCTACTGATTTATGTGATAGAAGGGACTTATTATCCACCCTATTGACTGTAACTACCATGTCTATTCTATCTAAGAGTGGCCCTGAAATCTTTCTTTGATAGTTTAAGATTTGCGTAGAGGTACATGAGCAGTCTTTCGTTTCGTCACCTAAATACCCACACGGGCAGGGATTCATCGTAGCTATGAGCATAAAATTTGCTGGATATGTACTAGTTCTATTAACTCGTGTTATTGTTATTTTTTTATCTTCCATGGGCTGGCGCAATGATTCTAAGACACTTCTTGGGTACTCGGGCATTTCGTCAAGAAACAATACTCCTAAGTGCGCTAAGCTGATCTCTCCAGGTACTGCTTTTGGTCCGCCACCAACAACAGATATCTTGCTGGCAGTGTGATGAGGGGATCTGAACGGTCTATCGTAATGGATATCTGAAGTGTTCATAGTTAGTCCATATATTTTCGACACTTCTAGTACTTCTTGGTCTGTTAAATCTGGTAAGAGGCCCAAAGCAGTTTGGGCCAACATCGTTTTCCCAGTTCCAGGAGGCCCAGTGAGTAATATGTTGTGGTGCCCAGCAATCGCTATTATAAGGGCTCGTTTTGCTTGTTCTTGACCAATAACATCATCCATAGAGGGCAGAGTGTTAACTTTCGTTGTTTTATTCACAACATTTGTACTGTTTTTGATATTAACCTCTTTTTTAAGGTGTAAATAGAGGTCTTTTAGGCTTTTTACGCCCACTATGGATACATTATTTATTAGTGAGGCTTGGGCCATATTATCATAAGGTATATAAATGTTGTTAATCTTACAACTTTTCATTTTTTCGACAATATTTAATATTCCACGAACCGGTCTGATGTCTCCGTTAAGGGATAGTTCTCCCACAAAAGCGCTATTCTTAATATCGTTTTGATGTAACTGCCCACTTAATATTAGTATTGAAATAGCGATAGGCAGATCAAAGTGCGTGCCATCTTTTGGTATCTCGGCCGGCGCTAAATTTATTGTGATCTTTTTTGTAGGAAATTCTAATAGGGAATTCTTGATTGCGCTGCGAACTCGCTCTTTCGATTCGTCGATTGCTTTATTGCCCATTCCGACTATTTGTAGGGTCGGTAAGCCTTTTGAAGTGTCGCCCTCGACCTCAATTATTTCTGCATCGTAACCAGCTGGTGTGGCTGATATAACACTACTTACCATAATATATTAATTTAACCATATAAATTATCATTAATCAACCAAATATGCTATAATATTAAGTACAGGTTGGGGCTGATTTAGCTTTCGACAAGAGGAATTTAACAAACTATCTTGCAAGTCGTTTACTCGTAAAGTATAAACAAACGCAAAAGAAAATTTTGTAGCAAAAGTAAAAAGTGTATTCACACCAGCTTTTGCGCCCATCGCAGCTTAATTAGCTTGTAGCGATCATCAACCTAAGTTAGGCAACGTATGCTTAGTTGGTGTTATATATTCACGTTGCTAGTATAAGTTTTTTTGGCAGGGCTTATATGAATTTTTTGCCAAGACCGTGTGTCGTTTTCTGTCTTTCTTTTATCGTCACACGGTATCTAAGAAAGAATAAGCTTGTAGAAGGATAGTGGGTTACCTTTTGGACCCGGGGGCAGTTCCCGGCAGCTCCACCAAAATATAATTATAATTTAGACATTGCATTTGCAATGTCATTTTTAATAATAAAAAAATGAGCGACTGCGAGGAACGCTCATTTTTTAGAATTGTGGAGTTTTTTGTTTACGTTAGAATCATCTGCGGCTGCTCTAACGATAGTTTCATATAATTTTTTATTTTTGGCTCATGAGTAATTTATTTGTTCAAGAGCTACCCCTATAATAGCGTGTTATCACGCTAATGTCAATAGTTTTTTGTTGTTTTTTGAACAACTTTTTTAATCAAGTTTTCCACAGATTTTCCGCTAAAAAGCTGCCCCATAATAAGAGAAGGGCTGTTTTGCTGTTCGTTTCTTTAAATCACAAAAATAAAACAATGTAACAAAAATTTACTTGTCATTTAAGCCATTAAATTATTTAAATAAAATATATATTTTGCCATTAGGGTATTGACATAAGCTCGATCGTATGCTAGTATGTAAGTAGCTTTTACAAAAAATAAAAAAGCAAAAATAAAAAACCAGTATAGTACATTTCAATATATCTAGCACCTTTTTATGAAAATTATAAATTTGGCCGCGAGCTATTTTGGAGCTTGAACGGTAGTTTAACAATAAGGTTTATGTGAATGTTCTTGATTCCTAACTTATATTTAAATTACCAAAAAGCTCCACAAATAGTGTTGAGCGCGAGGACCTAAAATAAGTACTTATACTACCGCAGTAGTATTAAAGGAACTCCTCAAGGACGCATGCCCCTCTAAAAGAGGAGCGGTCAAACTAGCCCAAAAAGGGTAGACTTCAGGCCACGGCTAATAGTATTCTTTTAGCGCCGAATGGAATTCCTGACTTGTTTGCCCTTTGGGCTGAATCTAATATATGTTATTATTATAGATATGCTTAAAAAAATAGTTTTCACCACTTCATTATTATCTCTTATGCTTATTGTGGCGTTATTAAATCTTACGACACCATCTTCTGTAGGACCTCTTGGCATTTTAGCGGCTTTTATTATGCTATATGCTATTTTTTTAGGTCTGACTTCTTTTTTTATATACGGCGTAAGGCGAACGATAAGTCTATTTTCGCCAAACAAAAAAATACAGCCATCAAATGATATTATCTTTAGGAAGTCATATTACTACTCAACAGCCATCGCTTTCGCTCCTGTAGCGTTGATAGCACAACAATCAATAGGGAATGTTGGTTTTTTTGAAATTTTTTTAATACTAACTTTTGAAATAATCGCCTGTATTTACATTTCAAAACGCTAATGATTGTGGTATAATTTTAACTATGGAACCACAAAAAGAAAACAGGTTGCCTAATATTGAAGTTAGTCCACAAAAAAGCAGTGAGTCGGGCTTTAATTTCCCAGAAAACGCTCCTGGACGATCAATAGAGCTTGAAAAAAATAAACATGAGGCAGAAGGCATTTTCGAGAACGCTTCTAGCGTGGGTGAATTAGCTCAGAGTATGTTGCCGCCAGTGAATACTACTACAGTGCAAGATGACGCATCAACTAATGATAGCTCAGATAGCGGCACACTTGGTACGCCCTCAGTAGCTTCTGATGCTGATTTAATGGAGAAGGAATGGGTTGATAAGTTGAAGAATATGATTAACGAAACTCGTAATGACCCTTATTCGCGGCAGCAGAAGTTTAAAGAGATTCAGATGGATTACCTTAAAAAAAGATATAATAGAATCATAAATGAGGGCAAATAAATGGGAATTTGGATTGTATCTTTCAGTATTTTAGTTGTATCTGTAGTGGCATTATTTTTAATTTTTGATCAATACAAAAAGACTGTTAGAGAAGCTAAAGATTATGAGCGGGGACTAAAAATGGTTCCTATGAAAATTCATTTACCTCCGCCTAGTGATGATATTGAGTCTGGCAGCCGTGACGAAAGGGATGTGGTGGATGAAACACTCTCTCAAGCCCAGACTATGTATAATATAATATCTAGCACGGCAACAAAGGGTTTTAAGACTAAACTATATGGACAACGTCATATTTCTTTTGAGATTATTGCAAACGATGGACTAATCCACTATTATGCTGTCGTTCCAGCTGTAATTACGGAAACAGTAAAGCAAGCGATATCTGCGGCTTATCCAACTGCAAGGCTCGAAGAAGTCGAATTGGACAATATTTTTAGCGATCAAGGAAAGTCGAACGGTGTAATCGGCGGAGAATTTACTCTTAAGAAGGACTTTATTTATCCTATATCTACCTACGAAGAAAGCAAAAGAGATGCTTCAAGGGCTTTACTAGACGCGCTATCCCGCGCTTCTAGAGGGGATGGTATTGCTGTTCAATTTATGTTGAGGCCAGCTTTTGAGGGCTGGACGCAAAAGTCTATTGATAAAGTTGATTCACTTAGAGACTCTAAAGGTAAAGCAAAGAAAAGTGCCGCATTAGATATTATGGAAGCTTTATGGAAGCCGCCACAAAGTACTGAAAGCGAGTCTAAGAATAAGCAACTCACTTCGCTGGAGGAGTCTGAAATAGATGCGATTGAGAAAAAGACACGGTACCCTGGATACGAAACTCTAATTCGTGTTGTCGTCTCTTCAAGTACTTCGTCACGTAGCCAGGCGCTATTGCAAAGTGTTGTTACGGCTTTTTCGTTATTTGATTCGCCAACATACAATGGCTTTAAGTTTAATATGACAACAAATATTGACGAATTGGTTACCGCGTATATATTTAGGTTCTTCCCGCAAAAACTCAAAAACTCGATCTTAAACAGTATAGAATTATCCACACTATTTCATTTGCCGAGTCGAGCATCTATACCGACCGAGAAAGTCCAGCGCCAGAGAATCAAACAGGTTGATGGCCCGACCGAACTTATGGATGATGGACTCCTTTTGGGCGTGAACGATTTTAGGGGTGTAAAAAAGCAGATTCGCTTAAGCGAGAATGATAGACGCCGTCATGCTTATATTATAGGTCAGACCGGTATGGGTAAGTCTAAATTACTGGAGAACCTTGCTTTTCAAGATATAATGGACGGTCGTGGTTTCGCATTTATTGATCCGCACGGAGACTCTGTTGAAGAACTTCTTGGTATGATTCCAAAAGAACGAATTGATGATGTTATATATTTTAACCCTAGCGATATCGACAATCCAATTGGCTTTAATATGTTTGAAGCTAAAACCCCCGAAGAGATGGACTTCGTAGTATCCGAGACTAATTCGATGTTGAAGTCTCTTTACGACCCTGGAAATACTGGTATAGTCGGTCCAAGAATGGAAAATATCGTTAGGTATGCTGCTATCTTATTGATGAGCGACCCTGAAGGCGGAACTTTTATGGATATCCCTAAAATATTAGTTGACCCAGAGTATGCTCGGTCTAAAATAAAGTATTTAAAAAACCAACGAGCTATCGATTTTTGGACAAAAGAATGGCCGGCAAGCCAAAAATCAAGTGATGCAGGCGAGTTGACGAGCTGGGTCGTTAGCAAATGGGCGCCGTTTGAGAGTGGGCTACTAAATAATATTCTTGGGCAAAAACTGAGTGGATTTAATATTCGCGAGATTATGGATGGACAAAAAATTCTATTAGTTAATTTATCTAAAGGATTAATGGGCGAGCAGGCTGCAAAATTGTTGGGTATGGTATTCGTGATGAAGTTTCAAGCGGCCGCTATGAGTAGAGCAGATACGCCTGAGCCCGACCGTAAAGATTTTTGTTTGTATGTAGACGAGTTTCAGAATTTTGCGACATCTAGTTTTGAGTCAATCCTGAGTGAAGCACGAAAATATCGCTTAAACCTAATTTTAGCTAATCAGTTTATGACTCAGCTAACAGATACTATTAAAGGTGCCATTATTGGTAACGTTCCTACGAAAATTGTTGGTAGAATTGGAATTGATGATGCTGAGAATCTCCAGCGCGCGTTTACGCCAACATTTACTGCCGAAGATCTAACGAAGCTCCCAAACTATAACGCTGTAGCTACGGTATTGATTGGGGGTATACCTTCTGCGCCATTTACAATGAGTCTATTACCTCCAATTGGTAAATCTAACCCAGAACTAAGAAATGCATTAAAGCGTTATTCTGCATCGAAATATGGCCGCCCAAAGCTATTGGTAGAGTCTGAGATTAGGGATCGATTTAAAACTGTTGGTAGTCAGCCAAAAGTCAGTCAATCTTCTCAACAACTGATACGAAACGCAGATAGTTCCAATTCGGTACAGCCAAATATTTCTACTAACGATGAAGCTAAGAATAATAATTCATTTTTAGACGACTGGGTTAAAAAGCGAGAACAATTAAGAGAAGAAAAGACTACATTAACATCCACTGTAAATATACAATCTAACGATAGACAGTCTTCTATGAACGGTTTTAAACCAAATATTAATCATCATCAAGACGATAATTTAATAGCCTCTAATCCTAGAGGGGGTGCCGAGTTGAATACAAGCACTGTGTCTCAAGCCGCCTCATCAACAGTATTTTCTTCGGTATCTGTCGAGGGCGCAACTAGAAGCCAACCACAGCAGCAACCATCAACTATTGCGAACCAGCCAGAGCCACAGATAAAAGAGCAGCAAAATGAAAATGGTCATCTTGATATTCGTGACGAAAACGATGATGAGATAGTATTCAAAATTAGGTAAGCCAATTCTGAAGCTTTTATCTATTAAATAGATTTGCCTTTAGCGATAAAGATGAATATTCTTACTAAGCTAGCTATAATATATCCTACGGCTAGGGTAGCTATAATCTCGGATCCGCTCAGTTTAAAGCTGGATGTATAAGAGGATATAAAGAATAGCAACTCGGTAGCTATTGTAAATAACACAGAAAATATAACCACAATAGGGTTGAGTATGAAATCTAAAATATCAAATAAAGTACTAATAATATTATTATGAAAGAATAGACTAAACAGTCGATTGGTGGGACTTAACTGGGATTGTACTTTAAATATTATTTTTTCGAAACTTTGTTCTGGGCTACTTATATTTTTTTGCATCTTAAATGACTCCTGACGTGAAATTCTTTCGTATAATCGATAATTCTTTGAGTAACAATTTTGTTCGTAGACACAATAATATCATTAGCACTAGGACAATCATAAGTGTAGTTGTTGTGTAAATAACATCAATTTCTGGTAATAATGTTGTAATTTTCTCTACAGTCTTCTGAATGGGGCAATTGATAGCTATGTCGATTTGGTTGCCAAAATTACCGCTCATGATACAGTCGAAACTATTTTGACTATTTGGATTTTTTCTAAAAACAGGAATAGGATTTTTTATTTGAGTAGTAAATGAGCGTTCTTGGATGGATTTGTTTTCTAGAGTACTTTCGGGCCAATATATATATCCTTCATCGATAGTTGCGCCACCATCACTCGAAACTTCTGAGTATTCTAATATGTCTCCTATATAAAAAACGAATTGAAACTTTTCGTCTCCTCCTGAGGTATTTGTGGATGTTAATTTATAAGTTATGTGGTCCTTAGATCTAGCGCTGATTTGGCTGGCTGGTTTTTTTTGAGTGTCGTTTGTGGCGGACACGCTTATACTGAAACCTTGAGCCTGGACCGCTTGTACGGGCGGGATAGATTCGGTACTTATATCATTTTTGGCAACAATATTAATTACTAGAGATAAAGCCAATAAAACTAGCACAAGACCGCAACTAACCCTTTGCCATACCAAGTTTTGCTTTAATCTTTTCTCGTAGCCCTCTATTTCTACTGCTAATGTGGGGCTGAAAATCAACCCGGAAACCAATCTCTTAAACATTCCCACCTTTTAAATTATTTATACACTAATCTTAACATAAAAAGATTGAAATTTTAAGCTTTATTTGAGAAAAAAACAAATATGATGTATAATAATCACATATAATATGTGACAAAAATATCAGAAAAGTCTGAACATGAGGGAGTTAAATGTCTAAACAGAAAGAAAATACTTATGATGGCTCACAGATTCAAGTTCTTGAGGGTCTTGAACCGGTTCGTAAGCGTCCAGGAATGTATATTGGGTCTACCGGTTACGAAGGTGTTCACCATCTCATAAAAGAAATTGCCGATAACTCTATAGATGAAGCGATTGCCGGATATGCTAGTAAAGTTATCGTTAGGTTACTTGACGATGGTGGCGTAACCATAACTGATAACGGTAGGGGTATCCCAGTTGATAAACATCCAAAAACTGGCAAAAGTACACTTGAAACAGTTTTGACCGTTTTACATGCTGGTGGTAAGTTCGGCGGAGGCGGATATAAGGTTTCTAGCGGTCTTCACGGGGTTGGGTCTTCTGTTGTTAATGCACTTTCTACAAAAATGATTGCAGAGGTCGTTAAAAATGGTAAGCTTTATCGCCTTGAGTTTGAAAGAGGTGCTCCAACAAGTGCCCTAAAGCATCTTGGTAAGACCGACAGGGAAGATGGGACTAGTATTACTTTTTACCCAGATCCAACAATTTTCAAAGAAACGATAGAATTTGATTATAAATGGGTCGTTAAATATTTAAGACACCAAGCTTATTTAACTAAAGGTATCTATGTTCAGGTTGATGATGATCGAACCCATGATCGAAGCGCTTTTTATTTTGAGGGTGGTATTCAGAGTTATGTTAAAAACCTTAACGTTGGTAAAGAAGTTATTGGGGACGCCCCATTTTATGTAGAGAAACAAGTAGAAGACTCTATGGTTGAAATAGCTATTCAATATAACGATAGTTATGCTGAGAACATTCAGGCTTTTGCTAATAACGTCTTAAACCCAGACGGGGGAACTCACGTAATCGGTTTTAGGTCAGCATTAACTCGTACTATCAATGATTATGCTCGAAAGAACAATCTCCTAAAAGAAAAAGAAGATAATCTTACCGGAGACGATATTAGAGAGGGTTTAACTGCAATTGTTTTGGTTAAATTGCCTGACCCGCAATTTGAAGGCCAGACGAAAAATAAACTAGGTAACCCTGAAGTTAGGCGTTATGTCGAACAAGTTATGAATGAATATTTTGCTTATTATCTCGATGAAACTCCTGCTATTGCGCGCAAAATTATCAACAAGGCGCTCCTAGCTGCCAGAGCTCGTAAAGCTGCAAGGGCGGCCCGTGAAAACGTCATCCGAAAAGGTGTACTAGACGGTCTTAATTTGCCAGGAAAACTTGCAGACTGTTCAAGTAAAGACCCTACAGAATCAGAATTATATATTGTCGAGGGTGACTCGGCTGGTGGGTCGGCTAAATCTGGCCGCGACAGTCGTACTCAGGCGATTCTACCATTAAGGGGTAAGGTGTTGAACGTGGAGAGGGCTCGCTTAGATAGGATGCTTAATAATAATGAAATCGTTAGCCTTATTAAAGGTATGGGCGTGGGTATTGGTGATCAATTTGATATAAGTGGTCTTAGGTATCATAGAATCATTATTATGACCGATGCCGATGTCGATGGAAGTCACATCGCGACGTTACTAATGACATTCTTCTTTAGGTATATGAGAGAAGTAGTTGAAGGCGGACATATTTACCTTGCTAAGCCGCCTCTATTCTTGCTTAAAACAAAGAGTAATAAGCGTATTTATGTTTATGATGAGTCAGAAAAAGATAAAATCATGAAAGAACTTATCGAAGAGCGTCGAGCAAAAGGACTAAAAATTAATGAAGATGATGATGAGAAGGCGCAGGCTGGCTTATCTGGAATTCAGCGATATAAAGGTTTGGGTGAGATGGACGCCACTCAGCTCTGGGAAACTACAATGGATCCTTCAAATCGAGTTTTGGTCCAGCTAAAGCTTGAAGATGCTGAAAGGGCAGACGCCATTTTTACAAAACTAATGGGAACAGAGGTTTCTTTGCGTAAAAACTTTATACAGGCTAGAGCAAAAAGTGCTAATATTGAGGAGTTAGATGTATAATTATGGAAGATAAAAATATACCACAAGAAGGTGAAATTGTTGAAGTGCCACAAACTCATTCTAAAATACTAGAATATAATACCGTGGAGAAGGTGATGGAAGACAGTTTCTTCCGTTATTCGATGAGCGTTATTATCGATCGTGCACTTCCAGATGTTAGGGACGGTATGAAGCCTGTCCATCGTCGAATTCTTTATGGAATGGGCGAGATGGGCGTGCGCCCGAATACTGCACATAAAAAGTCGGCGCGTATCGTTGGTGACGTTATGGGTAAGTATCACCCTCATGGTGACAGCTCGATTTATGAATCTATGGTTCGCCTAGCTCAAGATTGGGTTGTTCGATATCCGCTTGTAGATGGTCAGGGTAACTTTGGTTCGATGGATGGAGATCCAGCGGCGGCGATGCGTTATACTGAGGCACGTCTAGGCAAGATTGGTGACATACTCTTAAACGACTTAGACAAAGATACGGTTGATTTTCGCGATAACTATGACGGAAGCGAGCGTGAACCTAGTGTTCTACCAGCTAAACTTCCTAACTTACTATTAAATGGTCAAGTTGGTATCGCGGTGGGTATGGCTACAAGTATTCCTACCCATAACTTAAATGAAGTGGTTGACGCGACAATCGAACTTATCGATAACCCTGAGGCAACTCTTGATGACCTACTTAAATATGTTAAAGGTCCAGACTTTCCGACAGGGGCTGTTGTTTACGGAGGGGCGCCAATGCGACAGGCTTATCAAACAGGTCGTGGTAGTGTGACTATTCGCGCCGTTGCGGAAATTGTTGAAACTAAGCGCGGTCGACACCAGATTATTATTACAGAAGTTCCATACGGCGTAAATAAAGCTAATTTAATCGAAAAAATTGCTGATCTTGTAAAAGAGAAAAAAATTACATCTATTGCTGACATTAGAGACGAATCTGCGCGCGGTGATGTTCGGGTTGTGATTGATCTAAAAAAGGATGCATATCCTAAAAAGATACTCAATCAGTTATATAAAATGACTCCACTTCAGTCTAATTTTCATTATAATATGTTGGCGCTTGTGGATAGTATTCAGCCAAGAGTTTTAGGCTTACAAGAAATTCTGCAAGAATTTATTAAGCACCGACGTATTGTCGTTAGGCGCCGAACTGAATTTGAACTTAAAAAAGCAAAAGCCCGAGCGCATATTTTAGAGGGATTAAAAATTGCTCTAGATCACATCGACGAAGTAATCAAGACTATTCGCGCTAGTAAAACTACTGAAATCGCCGAAGCTAGCTTGATTTCGAAATTTGGTTTGTCTGAAATTCAGGCTAAAGCTATTCTTGCAATGCAACTACGTCGCCTAACGGGCTTGGAGCGTGAAGCAATCGAGAATGAATTAAAGGCTTTACTGGAATTAATTGCTAAATTAGAGGCTATTCTGGCTGATGAGAATGAGATTTTACGTATTATTAAAGAAGAACTTATTGAAATGAAAGATAAATTTGGAGACGATCGTCGTTCTAAGATTATCAATCATGAATTAGGTAAATTTAGTGATGAGGAGCTTATTCCGGAAGAAGAGTCTGTAATTCTGCTCACTACAGAAAACTACATCAAGCGGACATTGCTGACAGATTATCGACGTCAAAATAGAGGTGGAAAAGGCAAACGAGGTATGACGACTAAGGATAAAGACGTCATCGATCAATTAGTCTCAGCAAGTACTCACGATTGGCTACTGTTCTTCACTAACAGGGGTAGAGTATTTAGGCTTAAGGCCTACGAAGTACCGGCAGCTGGCTTACAAGCTAAAGGTGTGGCTGCGGTCAATCTACTTCAGCTACAACCAGAAGAGAAAATTACTTCAATCATTAAACTAGAGCAAAACTCTAGCGATAAAGATTTCTTGTTTATGGCGACCGTTAAGGGGACTGTAAAAAAGACCGCCCTTAAAGATTTTGCAAACATTAGGACCAATGGACTCAATGCAATAAATCTCGATGATGGTGATGAGCTTAGATGGATTCAAAAAACGGATGGACTAAGTGATATAATTGTCTCGACCTCTGCCGGTCAAGCCGTAAGATTCAATGAAAAAGACGTTCGTGCTATGGGCCGTGCGGCTCGTGGAGTTCGTGGTGTTCGATTGCGACCCGACGACAATGTTGTTGGCATGGACGTTGCTACAGAGGCCGACCAGAAACTTTTAGTTATATCTGCTAAAGGCTATGGTAAATCGACTAAGGTTGCAAATTTCGAAGTAAAACATCGCGGCGGTATGGGTGTCAAAGCGGCAGTAGTCACGGGTAAAACCGGCCCAATAGTATCTGTCCAGACATTGCCAAAGAACGTTTGTGATGCTCTAATGATCTCTAATGAGGGGCAAACAATTAGGGTTGCGATCAAAGATATCCCAACTCTGGGAAGAACGACTCAGGGTGTAAGAATAATGAAGTTAGCTGAAGGGGATTCAGTCGCAAGCGTAGGATTAATGGAAGATGCTAAAGAGGAATAGATAATGATTTTTCCACCATATTTACTAATAGTTGCTGCAGCTTGGCTTATCACTCAAGGTGCTAAGTATATATTAGAAGCTCATAAAGATAAAAACACTAGCTTTAAGCGAGTTATTACGGAGAGCGGCGGGATGCCTAGCTCTCATAGTGCGGTAGTGATAGCCGTAACTACCCTCATTATGTTTAATGAGGGTATAAACTCGGCAATTTTTGGTCTAGCTTTCACGTTCGCTATGATTGTTATATATGATTCTATGAAAGTGAGATACTCTACTGGCATCCAGTCTATAGTAATAAATAAGATTATTGACGAGCAAGAATTAAATGTACCTAAACTAAGAGTTGTAAAGGGGCATACGCCTCTAGAAGTTGCGGTCGGCTCTGCTATTGGTTTTATGATAGGATATGCTGCATTTTTGATTGGAATGTAGCTAAAAAATAACGGTTGTAAAAAAAACAACAAAAAAGTCTAAAAAAGGTGTTGACTTTTGACGATTAGCCTAGTATACTTGTTATTAGTTCGCGCCGAAGAGATATCAAATCACAGAGGTGGAGACGAGCTAAAATGAACTTTAACAATTTAGTTGTGCAAATTTATCGTCAGTCTATTTTATAGATTGTATATTTAATGATTTTTATCAATATTTATATAATTCTTTTTATGGAGAGTTTGATCCTGGCTCAGGATTAACGCTGGCGGCGTGCCTAACACATGCAAGTCGAGCGGCAGCGAGTTTTACACTAAATTCTGGAAACTTCTAGTTTAAAAGAAGGTATTTCAAGGATTTTGTGTAGAATGTCGGCGAGCGGCGGACGGCTGAGTAACGCGTGGGAATATACCCCAAAGTGAGGGATAACTGCCCGAAAGGGTAGCTAATACCGCATATGGTCTTCGGATTAAAGCATTTATGCGCTTTGGGAATAGCCTGCGTCAGATTAGATAGTTGGTGAGGTAATAGCTCACCAAGTCAACGATCTGTAACTGGTTTGAGAGGATGATCAGTCAGACTGGAACTGAGACACGGTCCAGACTCCTACGGGAGGCAGCAGTGAGGAATCTTCCACAATGGGCGAAAGCCTGATGGAGCAACGCCGCGTGCAGGATGAAGGCCTTCGGGTCGTAAACTGCTTTTATAAGTGAGGATTATGACAGTAACTTATGAATAAGGATCGGCTAACTACGTGCCAGCAGCCGCGGTCATACGTAGGATCCGAGCGTTATCCGGAGTGACTGGGCGTAAAGAGTTGCGTAGGTGGTCTAATAAGCGAATAGTGAAATCTGGTGGCTCAACCATTCAGACTATTACTCGAACTGTTAGACTCGAGAACAGCAGAGGTAACTGGAATTTCTTGTGTAGGAGTGAAATCCGTAGATATAAGAAGGAACACCAATGGCGTAGGCAGGTTACTGGGCTGTTTCTGACACTGAGGCACGAAAGCGTGGGGAGCGAACCGGATTAGATACCCGGGTAGTCCACGCCGTAAACGATGGATACTAGCTGTTTGGGGTATCGACCCCCTGAGTAGCGAAGCTAACGCGTTAAGTATCCCGCCTGTGGAGTACGATCGCAAGATTAAAACATAAAGGAATTGACGGGGACCCGCACAAGCGGTGGATCATGTTCTTTAATTCGATGATAACCGATAAACCTTACCAGGTCTTGACATCCTTGGAATTTTTAGGAAACTAAAGAGTGCTTTTAGAACCAAGTGACAGGTGATGCATGGCCGTCGTCAGCTCGTGTCGTGAGATGTTTGGTTAAGTCCATCAACGAGCGCAACCCTTGCAAGTAGTTGTATTTTTCTACTTGGACTGCCCCGGTAACGGGGAGGAAGGAGGGGATGACGTCAGGTCAGTATTTCCCTTACGCCCTGGGCTAGAAACGTGATACAATGGCTAGTACAATGCGCAGCGAAGCCGCGAGGTGAAGCAAATCGCATCAAAGCTAGTCCCAGTTCGGATTGTAGGCTGAAACTCGCCTGCATGAAGTCGGAATCGCTAGTAATCGCAGATCAGCATGCTGCGGTGAATACGTTCCCGGGTCTTGTACACACCGCCCGTCAAACCATGAAAGTCACCAACACCCGAAGTCCGATTCGTCGGCCTAAGGTGGGGGGGATGATTGGGGTTAAGTCGTAACAAGGTATCCGTACCGGAAGGTGCGGATGGATTACCTCCTTTCTAGGGAGAGTTATGCCAAGGGTCTGAGAAATCAACCCTTGAAGCTAGGTCGGTCTTGTTGTTAAGAAGTAATGAATTTAATTAACAACTTTAATCTCTTTGAGATAAGACTTAAATTTATTCACAGACTGAGATAAATTGCACAACTAAATTGTTAAATATTAAAACAACTCTTTTACCAAGGGTTGTTTTTTTATGCGGCTTGTATTTTTAAACAAGCTTAAGTATAATGATTAAAGAATGAATAGAAATAATATACGACGTAAAAATAAATATAACTTAAATCCAGGCTTTACGATAATAGAGGTGGTATTAGTACTTGCAATCGCAGGATTAATTTTTTTAATGGTCTTTATAGCACTGCCAGCCCTTCAACGAAGTCAACGTGACACTCAACGTAAGCGTGACGCGGATAAATTCCTTGCAGCAATTCAATCATATCAAGGCAACAATAGAAACCAATTACCTTCGGAAATAGATTATACTAAACCAGTAAATTCGTATATTGTTATAAACGACACTAGTTTTGGCCAACAATACTTAGCTCAAGATGGACCATTTACTAATCCAGAAGGAACAGTCTATGTAATGTACACTAGTACACGTGTTAATCCTGGGGAAATAATACCAGAAAGCAGTGTGAATGATTTTTGGGTTGCACGAGGAGCAATCTGTGATGGAGAAGGGTTAAGGCTTGCAACCCCACCAACAACTGGTCAACCGAGAGGAGCATCAGTAATAGATTAGCCATAAGGATCAATCTAGAAGGTGGCGGAACTTATTGTGTTAGTAATTAAAGAGGTTTAATTATAAAAATGCGTGAGACGATAGATAAGATAACAAATTTTATTTTTATACCATCTACTGTTAAGCCTGTAGATATTATAATTGTACTGGGTAACGATTATACTAAAACTATGGATTTGGTCGCGAATATATACCACGAAGGCTATGCTAAAAAAATTCTTATAACCGGACACAGTAGCAGGAGAGACGAAGTTCCAGAATCGGAGAGATTTTTCCGGCGTGCAATTCAGCTCGGAATACCCGAGTATGATATTCTTTTGGAGAATAGGGCAACTAACACAAAAGAAAACTTTATATATTCAAAAGAACTACTATCTGAAGGCCTAAAAAGTGGTACTATTAGCGAAGTAATGATTGTATGCTTAGCATTTCATTCAAGAAGAGCATTAATGACAGCTCAGAAATGGTTTTCGAATAGTGTTAATTATGTATTTTTTACAACATCGGATCAGAGAGGCATTAAAGCTGACTCTTGGCGCAAAACAAATATTGGCAAAAGGCGAGTTCTTGAGGAAATGGAGAGAATCGGTAAATATTCAATAAAGGGTGATTTAGAAGTTTAAGCTAAAATAGTCTTGATTTTTGGGTTTTAATGGTGTAAAATAATTATTGTTCATTAACAATTCGGGGATATAGCTCAGTTGGCTAGAGCACCTGCTTTGCAAGCAGGGGGTCCAGGGTTCGAGTCCCTGTATCTCCACCAAAGAAAGTTTCTAATAATTTGGAGATTTTCTCTGGTCTTAAATAGACCCGATATGGGGCGGCAGTAGGTTTCGATCTTAGCTGCTCCACCAAATGAAACGGGCGATTAGCTCAGCTGGTTAGAGCGCGTCACTGATAATGACGAGGTCGGAGGTTCAAGTCCCTCATCGCCCACCACTATTGTAAATCAAGATAGCAGGTTTATGCCTGTTATTTTTATTGCTTGAAGGTTTAATATTGACTTTTTTGATAAAATATGTTTATATATGAATATAAAATTAATAAAAATAAAAATGAAAAATTTCGAATTTAAAGCAGAACGCAAAGAGATTATATCTCAAAAAGTCCCCGAAAAAGTCAAGGAAATTTATCCAATTTTTAAAGATATCGACAAAATGCCAAAAGGCTGCGCTGTTATTGGTGGAGCTGCTCGAAATCTGGCTTTCTATATGGTGAATCCAAGTATTGAGGGTGTTATTCCTGTTCGGGATGTCGATGTTGCCTTTTTCCCCGAGGAAATCTCGAAAATTGAAGCTGATATTTATGCTGCAAAATTTTCGCCGGATGACTATGCGCACAATCACGGAGCTCAGGAAATTTTTAATATTGAAGAGTATATGGATGGTCGAGATTTTACGATGAATCAGATCATTTATAAAGATGGTGAAATCATTATGTCGAGGGCTGCTATTCGTGACATTTACAAAGGCGTGATAAATCCGTGTGAGGACAGAGATGAAGATAATCCTTGGAGGCCTGATGAGAACGATATTTCGACTCGACTTGCGATGAAAGCCGTTCTTCAGGAGACAGTTCTTAGTGAAAATGTGAAAAATATAAAGATAAATGATCGGATTTATTGTAGTAATTTCGGCGAATATGACTATTGTTCTTCCTATGACGGGTTTCAATTGGCGTTAGCGATACAGAAATCTTTTGATTATGGCAAAAACATTCCGCAAAAATTTATTCAAAATGTAGCCAAAAGTAGTATATTTACCGGAAATAAGGATATATTGTTTAATGATCGGGGCGAGGTGAGAGAGCTGTATGATATAATGACGGATCTAAATGAAAATATACTTACCTTCCCATTTGATTTTCGAAATTCGGCGCTCAAGTATTTCATGGACGAGACCAATGATGCTATATTTGAAGATAGAATGAAGAAGTATGAGTTTTTTGAAAATATCATAGATGAACGGGGCGGATATAGGTATAGATGATTTTTATGCAAAAAATTACAAAAAAGTGTTGACTTTCGTGTTCGAATGCGATATTATAGTTATCAGTTATGCGAATGTTCTAATATGAACCTCTGGCGGGAAAGTATATTGTCGGCAGTTTTATTAGTTTTTGCGGAAAATTTAATAAAAACTTAGAAAAAAGTGTTGACAAAAAAATCCCAATGATATAAAATAAGAAAGCTGTTGTGAGCAAATTGGTGAGTTCGAAAACGAGCTTATAGATTTGCTCTCAAAGGGAGCGAGAATTTTAACAATTTGGATGAAAAAGATAAGAATTTTAAGATTGACGGCAAGTATTTGGTTATTACCAATTACTAGTTAAGTCAATGCATAAAAAGGTACTCAAGGGCACACAACGGATGCCTAGACGTATATTACCGATGAAGGACGTGGAAGACTGCGATAAGCTTCGGGTAGCTGTCAACAAGCGCCAATCCGAAGATCTCCGAATGGGGAAACCCGGCACGAGTCATGTCGTGTCACCTGCTTCTGAATAAAATAGGAAGTTTGGCGGGAACCACCTGAACTGAAACATCTTAGTAGGGTGAGGAAGAGAAAATAAAAAATGATTCCGGAAGTAGTGGCGAGCGAAACTGGAATAGCCCAAACCTTTTAAGTTTCTATTTATAGATAAGCTGATAGGCGAATACTTATAAGGGGTTGTGAAATTACATACGACCAAGTCAGAGCGTTTAAAGCAATTTAAACTATCTGATTTGCGACCAAAATCTATCAATTTTGGATAAGGTAAGAAAACTGCGTGGTTAGCAGAATAGTTTGAATGACTAACCAAAGGACGTGAAAGTCGTGTACGCGAAAACGACGCAGACCTTATATATGTTTTTTCGAGTAGGGCGGGGCACGAGAAACCCTGTCTGAATCCGGCTGGACCACCAGCCAAGGCTAAATATAATATACGATCGATAGTGAACTAGTACAGCGATGGAAAGGTGAAAAGAACCCCGGGAGGGGAGTGAAATAGATCCTGAAATTGTGTGCCTACAAGGAGTCGGAGCTCGAATTTATTCGGGTGACGGCGTGCTTTTTGTAGAACGATCCAGCGAGTTAATTTCATGCGCAAGGTTAAGTCAAGTGACGGAGCCACAGTGAAAGCGAGCCTGAATAGGGCGAAATAAGTGTATGGGATTAGACCCGAAACCGGGTGACCTAACCATGAGCAGGCTGAAGCTGCAGTAACATGCAGTGAAGGGCCGCACCAGGACACGCAGCAAAGTGTTTGGATGACTTGTGGTTAGCGGTGAAATGCCAATCGAACTCGGAGATAGCTGGTTCTCCTCGAAATAGCTTTAGGGCTAGCGTCATGTAATATAGCCAACGGGGGTAGAGCTCTGTAAACGACTGGGGCGGGCAACCGTACCCACCGTTAACAAACTACGAATACCGTTGGTGGTACCATGGCAGTCAGAACACCGGGGCTAAGCTCGGTGCTCGAAAGGGAAACAGCCCAGACCATCATCTAAGGTCCCTAAATTAACACTAAGTGGGAAACAAAGTGAAATTTCTTAAACAGCGAGGATGTTGGCTTAGAAGCAGCCATTCATTTAAAGAGTGCGTAACAGCTCACTCGTCAAGAGATTTTGCGTGGAAAATGTAACGGGGCTAAAGTGTTATACCGAAGATATGGATTTACTAATTTCTA
>JAGOOS010000027.1 GCA_017992395.1 Candidatus Saccharimonadota bacterium | reverse complement strand
TTTGGCAACAGCTTTATCAAATTCAATCTTTTTACGAACGGAAGTGTCTTTCATTCCTTCAGTGAATTTAGTTTCGTCTAAACCTAACTGTTTTGCATAAGATAAATATAAGTCATTTCTCTCTGTAACTCCTGCTGTAGACCATTCTGATTGATTATCATAAATCAGATTGTGCATTTCCCAGAATTTACCTTGTAAGTTAGCTGATTCTGCCGCAGCTGCCGCACTTAGAGCATTTTGATGGCGATCGATTGTATAATTCCTAAAGACAATCACTAGCTGATCGTTGTAGTCCTCAGCTAAGGCATTGATTCTCTTGTTAGCGCTAGCACAACCAGCACATTGATAGTCTCCATATTCGATTAGAACAACTTTCGAATCTGTGGTTCCCTTAGTGTGTTCTTCAGTATTTCCGTTTTGATCATTAGCTGGAATAATATTATTTATATCGATTGAGTCCAAATTAATTTTATTACTCTCAGAAAGCGCCATCATTCCGCCTACAAAAGCAACAACTATGATTGCAAAGATAATCCAAGTTTTTTTGCTCATTAATCCTCCAAATTAAATGTTTCTACTATATATTATACTATTTTTTATGGATAAAATCCACTAATTTAGGATATTTAAAAGTACTATTTACTGTGGTAAAAAATAAGAAAGTGTTGTAAAATTATATTATGTTAATGTTTTTTAATGGTTTAATCTTTATATTAATTATTTTATTTATGGCGATGCGCGCTGAAGCTACTCCTCTAACGGATTTCGAGCTTAAGCGGCGAACAGATGAAGGTGATAAAAGGGCAGAGAGTATTCTACTCAAAAAACAGCTAACGCCGGCCTTTAATTTCGTTTTAAAATGTAGTTTAGCTATACTTTCAATTATACTAGTTCTGATTCTGAGCGAGATGACAACTTCAGTGAGGGCATTTTTATTCGGGCTTGGCCTAATTCTATTTGCGGCCACTCTCTCTAGCTTTAAAATGTCAAAGAAAATCGCTAAAGATTTATTTAGAAAAATTGAACCCTATATTATTCGAACATATAATAAACTACCTAATAAACTCAAACGAAAAATTTTACGCGAAGGTAAACAGAAAACAATTCAAACCTTCTATTCTAAGGGTGAATTATTGTATCTTATTGAAAAGAGTCCAAAAATTATGGATGTATACGAAGAGAATTGGCTTGCTAAAATATTTTCACTTTCAGACAAAAAAGTAACTGATGTGATGATTCCAAAATCGAATTTGAAGCTCGTTCATCAAACTGATTTTTTAGGGCCGCTACTAATTGATGAGATGCACAAGACAGGACAAAGTATTTTTGTTGTGACTGAAAAAACTGAAGAGAAGGTTGAGGGCACGCTTGCTTTGGAGAAAGTGTCAAATTTGGACAATAAAACTTCCCAAATTGCAAAGAATATTATGAAAAGAGAATTCTTTGTGCTAAGTTCTGATCTAAGTGCGCTTGAGTCGTTGCAGCAGATGTTGCTAGAAAACCAGAAATTTGCAGTCGTTCAAGATGGCGATGAGTTCCTAGGTACGCTAAGTTTATCTGATTTCTATTCGCAAAAATAGCTAAAATATGTTAAAATAAATAAAGATTTAAAGATAAACTAGGAGAAAATGAAAGATGCGGACGCTGTCGAGAGATTCTGTCAAAAAAGTTGGACAAAAAATAACTGTCAAAGGTTGGGTAAATTCGAGGCGTGATCACGGCGGCTTAATTTTTATTGATTTACGTGACCATACTGGGATTTTGCAGTTGGTGATTTCTCCTGAATCAACTAAGGCTTTTGAACTAGCAGAGAAGTGTAGGGATGAGTATGTGCTTTCAGTCACTGGCGAAGTTAAGTTGCGGGCAGATAACTTGCAAAATGATAATATTGAAACTGGTAAAGTTGAATTAGTAGTTGATGAATTAGAAGTTCTAAATAAAAGCCAGCCGTTGCCAATAGCCGTAAATGATGATGGCCAAAAGTCTAACGAAGAACTTCGTTTGAAGTATCGTTTCCTTGATTTAAGGCGATCAAAAATGCAAAACATGCTTAAAAGGCGAGCTGATTTTTATACAGAAATTCGCCAGTATATGAATCAAAATGAATTCACTGAAGTTGCGACTCCAATCCTAGCCAACTCTAGCCCAGAAGGCGCCCGTGACTTTTTGATCCCAAGCAGAGTCCATCCTGGTAAATTCTATGCACTTCCACAAGCTCCACAGCAGTTTAAGCAGCTATTGATGGTTGGTGGAGTCGACAAATATTACCAAATCGCAACTTGTTTTCGTGATGAAGATCCTCGCGCCGACAGATTGTATGGTGATTTCTATCAACTTGATTTAGAAATGTCGTTTGTTGAGAGCGGTGAAGAAGTTCGTTTAAAAATGGAACCTTTGATTAAAGACTTAGTGAAAGATTTTGCTAAAAAAGAACTTATATCAGAAGAGATTCCAAGGATTTCGTACCTTGATGCAATGAATAAATACGGAAGCGACAAGCCTGATTTGCGTTTTGGCATGGAGCTAATTGATTTATCGGATGTTCTATCTGAGACGGAATTTGGTGTCTTTAAAAACGCTCAAAGCGTAAAAGCCATTAGAGTTGAGGGCGGATCAATGCTTAGCCGATCACAAATTGATAAATTTACTGATATTGCAAAAAGTGAAGGTGCTGGAGGACTAGCTTATTTGACTTTTGAAAACGGAGGGGTTAAAAGTCCGATTGCTAAATTCTTAAAACCTGAAGAGCTTACAGAGATTGGTAAAAAAACTGAAGCCAAAGACGGCGATATAGTTTTTTTTGGTGCTGATAAAATTGCGGTTGTGAATAAAGTTTTAGGCCGACTTCGTAATGAATTTGCTGACTTTTTCAATCTTAGAGATGAAAATAAAGTTGCACTTGCTTGGGTAGTAGATTTTCCATTTTATGAGTATGACGAGAAGAATAAAAAAGTTGACTTTGGCCACAACCCATTCTCAATGCCAAAAGGTGGTGTTGAAGCGCTACGCCAAGCCGACAATGATGATAAAAAACTCGAAATCGTTGCCGATCAATACGATATGGTGATGAATGGCTATGAAATCTGCTCTGGTGCGGTTCGAAATCACTCCCCAGAAGTGATGTATGAAGCTTTTATGGCACTTGGTTATGATAAATCTTACGTCGAGGCTAAGTTTGGTGCTATGCTATCAGCTTTTAAGTTTGGTGCTCCGCCACATGCAGGCTGTGCTTTTGGTTTGGACCGAATCTTTATGATTTTGATGGGTGAAGATAATATTCGTGAAGTTGTAGCATTTCCTAAAAACGGATCAGGCATCGATGTGATGATGAGTTCACCGAGTGTTGTTGAAGATGCGCAGCTTAAAGAATTAAGGCTTGATCTTATCGATGAGTAAAAAGAATTTTAATATTAGAATTAACTATATTTTATCGGTGTTTTTAAGTTTTATGATAACGCTTAGTTTTTTTACAGCACAAGTAAATGCTCAAAATCAACCGTCTGAAATTAAACAACCAACCGAAGCTCAACTTACGAAGATTCAAACGGAATGTTCTAGTATTAAATCTCATCTTAAAAAACTTCGCTCGAATGACGCGCTAATGAGGGTTAATTTAGGCCAAAATTATGAGACAATATCTAGTCGATTGATGGCGAAATTAAATGCAAGAATTGCTACAAATAAGTTAAACGGCTCAAAACTCGTTGAAAAATCAGCCGAGTTTAACGAAAATATGGGATATTTTAGAGAAAACTATCAAACATACGAAAAAGAACTAGTAAAATTAGTTGATATGGATTGTCAAAAAACGCCTAAAGATTTTTATATACAACTCGAAAGGGTCCGATATTATCGAAAAGAGCTAAATTTTAACACAACTAAATTGTCTGAAATCGCAAAAGAATATGAAGATGCCTTAATTATTTTTAAAAATGAGGAACTAAAATAATGAAATTACCGCAATTTAAATTCTTCAAAAAAGAAAAAACGGCTGAGGAGAAAAAAACAGTAAACCAGTTTCCAATCTTTATAGCTGGATCACTGACGATTGCCATGATTCTGTCTGGATTTAGTTTATGGCTATATAACGAAAGTGGCGCCGCCCAACTTGATTTGAGCCGACCTAGCTATCAAGAGGCTAGAGAAGAAGCCAAAAAAGAAGAGGACAAAGAAAACGATAATGGTTCTAATGAATTTTCAGCCGATGGCACGATTGACGAGAAAACTATCAGTGAATTCGAGAAACTCTATAATGAGAGGCTAAAGAAAATCCAAGCTGATGCGTTTAAAGAAGACCCTTTAAGTGACAAGAGTTTGAATATTTTAGATGATGAGGCTGAGCCTCAGAATTAGGCTAATGTAATTTCGTTTTTGATAAATTCTTCAATTATCATCTGACGAATTTTACTTGATACCACCCACTGGTCGCTTGGTTGAGTTTTACCTACGATCACAAGTTCGATTGCTTTGCCGTCAATTGATGAGATTGAATCAAAATGAGGCGCCTTAATGATTTTATTTTTCCACTCAGGCTTGTCTGCTAGCTGTTTACCGATTTTATTTATAAGATCAATTGCCTTATCGAGATCTGCATCTGGCGAAATGCCAATTTTTAAACGCGAGATTGAGTAAGTCATAGTTTTGTTTATTACATGAGATATTGACCCATTAGGAAAATAGTGAACGTTGCCATCCAAATCTCTTAATATTGTAACTCGTGTTCCAACATATGTGACTGTTCCGGTATAGCCATCAATATCTACAACGTCTCCTACTCGGTATTGATTCTCTGAAACAATGAAGATTCCGTTTAAAAAATCTTTAATCAGGCTTTGCGCGCCAAGAGAGATCATAACCGATATAGCACCTAAAGATGCAATAAAGGTAGAGAAGTTAACATTTGGAAAAGCTTCTCGGGATACAGATACTACAATGAAAAAGCCTATTAATAGCTTCCAAATCGCCATAAACATTGAATTTACGGTGTCTTGGCGTTTTTTGATGTCCTTTTGACTCCAGACTGTTCGTTTAGCACTAAAAATAACTGCTTTGATTAGTCTTTTGATTAACCAACTACCGATGTGATAGGTGGCAAAACCAATTACGAAAATTAAAATAATACTAACACCATGAGTGGTTAGCCACTCGATCGGTTTTTCAATTAAGTTTTTTGTAAAAATATCCATATAATGTTATTATATCACATATGGCTATTTTAGACCCGTCAAAATTTATCATCACTCGTAAGCGTAAATTATACAAATTTGCCCTATTTAATAATTCTTCGATTTGTTTTGAATTTAACGATTGGCAAAAAGAAAACGATACTACTCACAATCTTGAAATCGGGGCCGGCACTGGATTGTTCTCAGTTAGTTTGGCGGCAAAAAATCCAAACAAGAAGTTTGTAGCGGTTGATGTAAAGGCGGACCGTTTGATCAAGGGAGCGCAAAAAGCTGAAGCTGAAAACGTTAAAAATATTCGTTTTCTTCGGGCTCGTGCCGACCAACTAACGCAGAGTTTTGAGCCGGGAAGCGTGCGTTATATCTGGATTACTTTTCCTGATCCATATCCTAAAGATCGTAATGCTGGACGACGATTAACTGCGCCCACTTTCTTGAAAATATACCGAGAACTTTTAGCTGATGATGGCGCTTTATACTTTAAAACTGATGCTACGGATCTATTTAAATGGAGCCTTGAACAGCTAGTCAAAGAAGGCTGGCAGATTCAACGACTTAGTTTTGATCTTCATGAAAGCGACTTAAATGATAACTATAAAGTTATGACAACATACGAAAGTCGATTCACAAAAGAAGGCTTAAAAATTAATTTCGTTAAGGCGTTACCACCCAAAAAATAGACAGTAAGAGGGTGTAAATATTAGTCCACAGTTTTAATATATCTAGTGGACTTTTTAGCTAAAATATGGTACAATAAGACGATTTACACGAAGGAGAACAATGGCGGATTTTATAGATATAAAAGGCGCGCGTGAACACAATCTGAAGAATATTGATGTCAAAATACCGCGCGACAAATTAGTAGTAATTACCGGGCTTTCTGGTTCAGGCAAGTCATCTTTAGCTTTTGATACGATTTACGCTGAAGGCCAACGCCGTTATATGGAGAGTCTTAATTCGTATGCTCGAATGTTTTTGGGTTCAATGGACAAGCCAGACGTTGACCAGATTACGGGCTTAAGTCCAGCGATTTCAATCGATCAAAAATCTACTAGCCGTAATCCGCGCTCAACTGTAGCCACCGTAACAGAGATTTATGATTACCTGCGTTTGCTGTTTGCTCGAATTGGGGTGCCGCACTGTCCAGTTTGCGGCCGTGATGTTATGCGCCGCACGCCTGAAGATATTGTCAATTCTGTGATGAATATTGAAGAGGGAAAACGCCTAGTTTTGCTAGCTCCAATTGCTAAAGCTAAAAAAGGTGAGTTTGCTCACATCCCAGACGAGTATTCACGCCAAGGTTTTGCTAGAGCTCGAGTCGACGGCGTAGTTTACTCTCTAGACGAGTTCCCTTCACTTGAAAAAAATATTAAACATGATATCGAGATTGTAGTTGATCGCTTAGTGATGAGCTCAGAACTGCGTTCTCGCGTAGCCCAGAGCGTAGAGCAGGCTTTAAATATGACGAACGGCATCCTTGAGATTTTAGATGTAGAAACCGATGAGCTGAAATTATTCTCACAAAGATATGCCTGTGAACTACACCCAGATGTACACATTCCAGAGCTAGAACCACGCTTATTCTCTTTTAACGCTCCGCAAGGAGCTTGTGAAACCTGTTCGGGCCTTGGTACTCGTATGGAAATTGATCCAGATTTGGTTTTGAGCCAAAATTTAACAATTTCAGAAGGTGCAATCAGACCATATAACCGAGTAAACGAGCAAACTTGGCGAATCCGTCTGCTAGAAAAGGTCGCAGAAGCTCATGGATTCTCTTTGAAAGTGCCAGTAAAAAAACTGAGTAAGGAAGCGATTGAGATTATTCTTTATGGAACCGGCAATCAAAAATATGAAATGAGATTAAATGACGGTCGTCCATATCAAGGAACTTTTGAAGGTGTTATCCCGAATTTAGAGCGTCGACACCGAGAAACCGATAGCGACTTTATGCGCAAAGATATTGAACGTTTCATGCGTGTTAAGAAGTGTAATGTTTGTGGCGGTAAGAGGCTGAAACCAGTAGTTTTGGCTATTACGGTTCATGGTCATAATATCGTTGAGATTTGTAGTCTAGCTATTAATGAGGCAATTGATCTATTTAATGATCTAGAGTTAAATGATCAAGAAAGATTTATTTCAACTCAGATAATTAAAGAGATTTCATCTCGTTTGAGTTTTATGAGTAATGTTGGTCTTAATTATCTTGAGCTCGGTCGTGCGGCTAATACTTTAAGTGGTGGTGAAGCGCAGAGGATTCGTTTAGCAACTCAAATTGGCTCAGGTCTTCAGGGCGTACTATATGTTTTAGACGAGCCAAGCATTGGACTCCATCAAAAAGATAACGATAAATTAATCAAAACTCTTAAAAACCTGCGAGATTTAAATAATACAGTTTTGGTAGTTGAGCACGATGAAGATACAATTCGTTCTGCTGATTATCTAATTGACGTTGGTCCTGGCGCTGGTGTTAATGGTGGGCAAATCGTAGCTTTTGGTACACCAGAAGAAGTAGCGAAGAACAATGATTCACTAACTGGTAGATATTTAAGTGGCGAAGATAAGATTGAGACCCCAAAGAGCCGACGTAAGATCAAAAAAGATGAAAAATTGACTGTGAAGGGCGCTCGTGAAAACAACCTAAAAAGTATCGATGTAAACTTCCCTCTTGGCGTGATGACAGTAGTGTCGGGGGTATCGGGCAGCGGTAAATCAACTTTGGTTAACGAAATTTTAAGTAAAGAATTACTAGCTAGAAAACACCGCGCTCAAACCGTACCGGGTGCTCATGACGAAATTTTAGGGCTTGAGAAATTAGATAAAGCAATTGTAATTGACCAAAGTGCGATTGGCCGAACGCCACGCAGCAACCCTGCAACTTACACTGGAGTGTTTACACAGATACGTGAACTTTTTGCCGGTACTCCAGAAGCTAATATCCGCGGCTATAAACCTGGTCGGTTTAGTTTTAATGTTAAAGGTGGGCGATGTGAAACCTGTCAGGGCGACGGCGTGATTAAAATAGAAATGCACTTTTTGCCAGATGTTTATGTTGAATGTGAATCATGTCATGGTAAGAGATATAATCATGAGGCGCTTGAAATAAAATATAAAGGCAAGACGATTTCCGATGTTTTAGATATGACTGTTGACCAAGCGGCAGAATTTTTTGCAAATATTCCAGCCATTTATCGTAAACTTTCCACAATTGTAGAAGTTGGTCTTGGCTATATTAAACTTGGCCAACCGGCGACTACATTCTCTGGCGGTGAGGCACAACGAATCAAACTAGCAACTGAGCTTGCTCGCCAGGCGACGGGTAAAACCATGTACATCTTAGACGAACCAACAACTGGTCTTCACAGTGCGGACGTTAAGCGACTATTAAAGATTTTAAGCAAACTGGTTGATGCTGGTAACTCGATGACGATAATCGAGCATAACTTAGATGTGATAAAATCTGCCGACTGGGTGATAGATATGGGACCAGAAGGTGGTGCTGGTGGTGGGCAAATCGTATCAACTGGTACGCCAGAAGATATTGCCAAAAGTGCTAATAGCTGGACTGGCAAATACTTAAAAACTGTTCTGTAAATGCTTTTGCTCATAAAAAACGCAAGTGCTACTGCTTGCGTTTTTCTTTAATTAACTATAAAATATAACCATGAAACAACTTAAGCTTAAAACCCCAAACAATCAAACAAAAAAAGGTTTCACAATAATAGAAGT
>JAGOOS010000055.1 GCA_017992395.1 Candidatus Saccharimonadota bacterium | reverse complement strand
GTGTATAACTCAGGCTCATTTGGGTGTTGGGATCTAAAAACATCGTTTAAGCTAGCGTTTAGGAATTCGTCAAAGCCAAATCGCTCTTCGTTGGTAAAACCGTGTTTACCCCGATTTTGTTTTGGATTGGCTAAGTCGATTTCTTCGTGCGCTACATTTAGATCTCCGCAAAAAACCACAGACTTTTGGTTCTCTAGTTTTTTTACAAATTTCAAAAATGCCCTATCCCAATTTTGGCGTAGCTTCAATCGGCCAAGGTCACCTTTAGAATTTGGTGTGTAGACAGTTATTAACCAAAAATCATCAAATTCAGCAGCGCAAATTCGACCTTCGGTGCTGGCGTCACCAAAAGTGTCGCTGAGATCAAATTCAGTCAAAATTTCGTCTGAGAAATTGTGCAATATTTGAATTGGTTGAACTTTGCTCCAGATTGCAGTACCGCTATAGCCTTTTCGGTCGGCAAAACTATAGAACTTCAAGTACTCTGGGTATTTTTCATCTAAGTTTTGTGGTGGCAACTGATCGGCTTGAATTTTTATCTCTTGAAAACAGACAATATCTGGATTCTCTTGATCTAAAAAATGCTTTAAGGCACCCTTATTTTCGACGGCGCGCAGGCCATTTACATTCCAAGAATATATATTCATTTAAAACCTCTTCATCATTTTAGCGCTTTCGCGCTCTGTTTGTTTACGTTTTAGGGTTTCGCGTTTATCGTATTGCTTTTTACCCTTACCAGCGGCAATTACTAGCTTTATATAACGGCCACCAGCAAGTAACTTTATTGGCACGATAGTCATGCCGGCTTGTTTCTGGCGATTTAGATCGTCAATTTGCTTACGTGAGGCAAGCAGTTTTTTAGGGCTAGTATCAATCACATCGCTCTGCCCTTCGCCTGAGTTCTTGAGTGAGAAGCTAGCGTTATTAAGCCAAAGCTCTTCGCTTTTACGCTCTTTTCTGATTGTAACGAAGGCACCTTTTAAACTAACGCGGCCGTCGCGTACTGCACGAACTTCTGGGCCAGTTAAGCTCATGCCTGCTACTATCTCTTCGCCGAGTTCATAATCAAACCGAGCTCGTCTATTGACGGCATTTTTTGCGGCAGTTTGATTTTTCTTCATATATCTTATTCTACCAAAAATAAGCTAAAATAAAAAGCACCACTCTAGATTAAAATGGTGCTTAGTGCGTTATTTATTTTTTGTTTGAAATAGCTCGTGCTACCCAGATGACTAAAATTGCACCAAGAGTCGCTACAACAAGGCTCCAGATGTTGAATCCGTTAATTCCCTCGCCACCGATGAGGCTAGCAATAAAGCCACCAACGCCACCGCCGACGATACCGAGAACGATATTTTTAACTAGGCCGCCTTATTCTTTCATGATTGCATTTGCAATAACTCCGGCTAATCCACCTAAAATAATCCATCCAAATATTCCCATATTACCTCCTATAGGTTTAAAATATTTATGTTTATAGTATAGTTGGGTTTATAATTTAAATCAAGTAAAATACAGACCACTTGACAATCATTTTTTGTTTTGCTAAAATCATTATTGTTATGCGGGTTTAGCTCAGTTGTTAGAGCGCTTCCTTGCCATGGAAGAGGCCAGGAGTTAGAGTCTCCTAACCCGCACCAGAAATTATTAATCCACTTTTGTGGGTTTTTATTTTAGGTTGAGTTAATATCAATTGACTTTATTCTATAATTATGATATTATATAAATATAATTTAGAACCTATAAAATTTGGAAGGCGTGATTAATGTGTTACGTATAAAAGATGAAAAGTTTATTGTAAAGGCTGAAAGATTAATTATTAAGACAATTGAAATTCATACGATCAAAGAAAAATCGTTGCCTAACGAAGAGGACGCGGAAGAATATCAAAAAAAAGAAAAAGAACTAGAAGATATTAATACTAAAATTGGCCAGCATTTTCAAAGATTAAATGAATTGATAATGAAAGAAAAAGAGCTCAACTCTGAAATAAGCTATATTTGTCATTTAGCTAGATTTAATCCAAATACGAATGCTAAAATAGCAAAATATTCTCGTGAAGTTCATATAATATGGGGCGGCAATGGATTATTGCCAGATTCCGAAGGTCATGGGCATTTAGTCTTGGTCAGAAGAAATGATGGGCAAATTTTTATCGCTTATGCTCGAACTCTAATTAAAGACGGCGGAAAAGTCGTCATCGATGTAAATAAATAAAATTTTTCAAACAACCAAGTTATACGCCCAATTTTTTGGGCGTTTTTATTTGCTAAATTTGCCGCCTTTTGCTAAAGATGGTAAAATTAATCAATGAAATATAAGCTTATCGCGAGTGATCTTGACGGAACTCTGCTAAATAAACAGCGTAGTGTGTCTGACAAGAATATAAGCCTGATTAAAGGCTTCATAAAAAGCACAAATTCACAATTTTGTTTAGTTAGTGGTCGCCCGCCATATTTTATAAAAGACATTGCCGATACTATAAATTTGGGCGAAAAAATTCGATATTTAGTCGGCTATAATGGTGCTGTAGTTTATGATTTGATAGAAGATATGCCAGTTTTTGAAGAGGTATTTAATTCAGCATGCGCTTTTAAGATTATAGAATATTTTATTCAAAAAGATGTCAAGATTGCTATTTTTGCCGAAGATAAAGTTTATGTAAATTTAGACTTTGAAGGCGTCGAAAGATATTATGGAGATAAAGTCGTGAAATTAGATACTGATAACTTTAATCCAAGCAGGCATAAAATTTATAAGATGTCAGCTTTCGGTTTTAACCC
>JAGOOS010000026.1 GCA_017992395.1 Candidatus Saccharimonadota bacterium | reverse complement strand
TGGCACCTCGATGTCGGCTCATCACATCCTGGAGGGGGAGCACCTTCCAAGGGTTCGGCTGTTCGCCGATTAAAGTGGTACGCGAGCTGGGTTCAGAACGTCGTGAGACAGTTCGGTTTATATCCGGCATGGACGATAGGATTCTTGAGGAGATTTGTCTCTAGTACGAGAGGACCGAGATGAACGAACCTCTGGTGTATCGATTGTGGCCACCTGCCGCATTGTCGAGTAGCTATGTTCGGTTAAGATAAGCGCTGAAAGCATATTAAGCGCGAAACTGACTCCAAGATTAGGAATCCCCATGAGGACACAGAAAGATGATCTGTTTGATAGGTGCAAGGTAGAAGCATGGCAACATGTGCAGCCAAAGCATACTAATAGTCCCATTGCCTTTTTATGTCCATATTTACTAAAATAAGCTTGTCTTATTGGCGTAAATGTGGTAGACTTGACTAGTATTTGGTGATTATCAATAGATAATTACTACAATTGTCAATCTTAGTATTTAATTGTAAGATTTTCATCCAAAAAACTGTGTTGATAGGACATCGAAACGAGGTTTTGACTCGCCACTTAGGAATTTGTAGTGAGTTGAAGTTCAAAACCTTATTTCGGTGCCCATGGCACTGGGGAAACACCTGTTCTCATTCCGAACACAGAAGTTAAGCCCAGTAGCGGCGATTATACTACGCAAGTGGGAAACTAGCACGGTGCCGAATTATAAAGAGCTCCTCCGAATAGGTGGAGCTTTTTCGTATTTTAGTTATTTTATATTTATGCTGTTAAAATCAAAACTGGGTAGAGATCTTTCTATCCGGTTTTAGCTTATATATAATATTTATATTGCGAAGTTATACTGTTTAAAAGCTTATATATTTGGTATAAACATTTTTATAAGCGTAACTAAGAGCCACTGTACGATATTAAAAGCGAAAAGCAGCCCGAATATAGTAACGCCTAGACCCCATAGTCTCACTTTATCGTATGAGCTAATACCGTTTACGAAGTTATCGGATATCTCTTTATAATAGCGAACCATCAATACGCCACCAACAACGATCATCATGCCCATAAAGAATGTACCGATTTCAAATTCCATTATTCTATTATATCACTACAACTAGGTAATAACAATAACATATAATATAATAAAAAACTCTTATGTAAATATTGACAAAAAGCACAAGCTATGTTATAATCTTAAGTATAATCAATTAAATGGTTTAAACAAAGGAGATTAATTAAATGGCCGGAACAAAAGCTGGCGGCGCTAAAGCTGCCGCAACTAATCGCGCAAAATATGGTAAAGATTTTTATTCAAAGATCGGACAAAGAGGTGGACAGAACGGAACTACAGGTGGTTTCGCTGCTAACCGTGAACTAGCTAAGGTTGCTGGACAAAAAGGCGGACGTATTAGTCGCCGGGGTAAAGCAAAAACTACTATTTCAGCTACAGAAGTTTCTGAAACTTCAAAAATCGATGTTCGATTAGGTGAATAAGTATACTATTTAAATAAAAACTTGCATCCGTATAGATGCAAGTTTTTATTTAATTCTTTTTCGGCGTAAATGGGTGAATTTTGCCTGATTAGCTTTCCAAGTAGCTCCACACGCTGGGCATTTATAGTTTAAATCACTGGTCTGGTATCCGTTAACATTACAATTAGGACACAAACTTCGTTTATGGACCCAATCTCTATAGGTGTCCAACTGTTCTTCCTCGTATTCTTTATTAAGAGATATATTATATTTTGGTGCCAAATATTTATTTGCCACTTCCCAGGCTTCAGATTCTATTTTCAAGAGCTCTATGTCATGTTCGTAATTTTTATGTTTGCATATAGCATGCCCAAGCTCGTGAAGTAATAAGAGCTCAAAATTTTCGGTTTGCGTATCTGCAAAATAGACAGTGTTTTTATCTGGTGACCATGCAAAATCTTCTCCGCAAACAAAAGAAAGATCAGGAAAGTCGGTAATTAGCTTATTTACTAAGGCAATCTTTTGCATACTCATAACAACCGTAAATGACGGCTTCTTGAGGGTGTTGAGCACCGACTATTTTAGGGCAGGGAATGTTAGATGGTAATCGATCTTTTATGATATTAGTTAGGAATACACCAAAACGATCAAATTGCGAACCAACACTACCACCAATTACAATTACATTTGGTTGGATAATAGGTATCATCACCAGTAGTCCACGACTAATTTTATCAGAAATGCTTAGCCAGGTTTTAGGTTTATAGATATCTCTTGTGTATTTACCGTAAGTATTAAAAATTGCTTTGCCGCTTGCAAACTGTTCCCATTCTCTCATTACGCCATCATATTCGATGATAATGCGCCCAGATTCGCTACGCTTAAGTCCTTCATTAATATAATTATCTGTAATAATTCCAGCCCCAATACCTGTTGATACTGTGATATATAAAACTGTCTTAGCCGGGTTTTTGAGTAGTCTTGCCTCAGATAGACCAGCTAGATTCGCGTCATTTTCTATAAAGACTGGGACTGATGGAAATATTTTTTGTAATTCAGATTGAACATCGAAATTCTTCCAATGCAGATGCTGAGCCCAGGCAACTGTGCCCCCGTCCATCAGGGCAGGCATTGCCGCAGAGATAGCCTTAACTTCGTTTTTTTCGAAATTTTCGTTGAAATTTTCGTGGATGGTTTTTTCGACAGCTTCAAGATATTTTTTAGTTTGTTTTGGCGTTTCAAACTTTATACTTTTTAACAATTCTCCTTTTTGCGAAAAGCTAGCTATTAAAGTTTTTGTCCCCCCAGTGTCAATTGCAATAATCATAATTCTATTTTAACGCGTTTTATCTATATTTTCAATGACTAAACCTTGATTATAAAGATAAAAAAGTATATAATGGTAGTAATCTGTGAGCAGATGTTTTTCTGCTGCTCAAAGAAATACAATTAAGGAAGGAGTCTTAAAAGACTTATGGCAAACGCCAAAATAACAATGGATGAATTGTTGGCATCCGCTCCTGAGAGCGCAAACCAACTAAATCAAGGTGAAACAATAGAAGGTAAAGTTCTATCTGTTCGCAAACACGAAATACTGATTGATCTCGGTGCTCGAGGTGTTGGTTTTGTGCCACGCCGCGAAGCTGGTTTTTCTAAAACTCTAAAAGAGGGTGACGAAGTAACAGCTAGCGTTGTAGATAATGAAATGGACAATGGAATGTCTCTACTTTCTCTACGAAAAGCTGCAAAAGACCGCGGTTGGGAAGAGGTTATCGTTAAAATGGAAGAGGGCGAAATTATCGAAATCGTTCCATTTGACGCAAACAGAGGTGGACTACTAGTTGAATATGAAGGAATCCGCGGATTCTTACCCGTATCTCAATTGTCTGCTGAACACTATCCACGAGTTGGTGCAAGCGATAAGGACGAAATTTTAAGTCGTCTAAATGGTTTAATCAATAAGGCTATTAGTGTTCGAATTCTCGATACTGACCGTAAAACAAACAAACTTATCTTTAGTGAAAAAGAAGCTATTAAAGATGGTTTGAATGAACGATTTGAAAGTATGAAGATTGGCGATACTGTAGAAGGTGTTGTGACTGGTGTAGTGGATTTCGGCGTTTTTGTAAACGTTGAAGGAATCGAAGGCCTAGTTCACATCTCAGAAATTTCTTGGGAACGTGTAAATAATCCAAAAGACTATGTGAAAGTTGGTGACTCTATCAAAGCTAAGATTATCTCGATTGATAAAGATCGTTTGAGTCTTTCTATGAAACAGTTAACTGAAGATCCATGGATTTCTGAAGTTGAAAAAATCAAAAAAGGAAGTAAGGTTGAAGGAACTGTCACAAGAATCACACCATTTGGTGCTTTTGTGCAGATCAGCCCTGCAGTCGAAGCCTTAGTTCACGTTTCTGAACTAGGAAAAGGCAACGATATTGATCCAGAAAATGTGTTCACTTTGAACGAACGAAAAGATTTTGTCATTATTGATATCGACAAAGAAAATCGTAAAATCTCGCTAAGTTTAGCGAAGTAAATTTTTAAAACTACCAGATTAATGGTAGCGAATTTTAACCATAAGGAGGTTTGTGATGGCGCAAAAAAAGATCGTAAATATAACAGATTCAATTACTGTTGATGAGTTGGCTAGTGCGCTTAATTTGCCCGTCACTACTCTTATTGGTGAACTTTTTAAAAACGGAATTGTTGCAACTATAAATCAACGAATTGATTTTGAGACGGCAGTTATCATTGTTGAAGAGCTTGGGCTTGAAGATGTAGAGCTAAAGAAGAAAGAGACTAATGATGTTGCTACTCACCGTATTAATTCACGACGACAATCGTCGGAGGACGCTGAACCTCGTCCGCCGATTGTTGCCGTAATGGGTCATGTAGACCATGGTAAAACAACTTTACTTGACACAATTCTTGGTACAAAAACTGTATCTGGGGAAGCTGGTGGTATCACTCAGCATATTGCCGCTTATCAAACCAAGAGAAATAATCGAGTTTTAACACTTCTTGATACTCCCGGGCATGAAGCCTTTGCAGCCCTAAGGCAGCATGGAGCTACTTTAACTGATGTAGTTGTAATTGTTGTTGCAGCCGATGATGGAGTTAAGCCTCAAACTATTGAAGCTATTCGCTTTGCTCAGAACGCGAATGCGAAAATTGTAGTTGCTATCAATAAAATGGATAAAGACACGGCTGATAAAAACCGAGTTATGGCTGAACTTGCAGAAAGAGGCTTAAATCCAGAAGAGTGGGGTGGTGATGTGATTATGGTGCCAATTTCGGCTCGAACGGGCGAAGGTATCGACAAGCTTCTGGACATGGTGCTTTTGACGGCTGACATGGAAGAACTTAAGGCGGACGTAAATGTTCCTGCTGAAGGTCTTGTTATCGAATCTCATATGGAAACTGGTAAAGGCTCTGTGGTGTCGTTGTTGGTAGAGCAAGGTCAGATCAAACAAGGTGACTTTTTGGTTGCAGGTACAACGTATGGTAAAGTGCGAACACTTTTAGATTATAATTCCTCAACTCTTAAAAAAGCAGGCCCATCAACTCCAATCACCGTTACAGGATTTAAAGAATTACCACAATTTGGTGATGTGTTCAAGGTTGTAAAGAATGAGAAAATTGCTCGGCACATTTCTGAGGATTCAAAAATTGAAGCGGCGCAAAATGCCGCTACCGCCAACGTTACTGGCGCAGATCTTCTAAAAATGATGAATCAACAATATGATGCGGCCGATTTTAATATTTTAATTAAAGCCGACGTTCAGGGTTCGTTAACTTCGGTGTCAGACAGCTTACGCATGATTGAGACTAACGGCGAAGTCAACCTACATATTATAAAAACTGGTGTCGGTAATATATCAGAAAATGACATTCGGATTGCTGCAGCAAGTGAGAATACAATTATCTATGGCTTTAATGTTGAGCTCCCAGCTTCAATCAAAAAAATTGCAGTTCGCGACCGTGTAGAAGTTCGAATTTATAAAATTATTTATGAACTAATTGACGACGCGCGCGCTGAAATGGAAAAACTCCTTGCCCCTGAGGTTGTAGAGACTGAGATCGGCAAGCTTGACGTTAAAGGAGTCTTTAGAACTGTTAAAGAGGAAATTATTGCTGGTGGTGAAGTTACTTCTGGGCGAGTTTATGCTGGTCTACTTGCAAGAGTTATGCGCAAAAAAGAGCAGATCGCTGAAATGGAAGTAACTAGCGTTCAAAGACAACAACAAGAAGCAAAAGACATCTTAGAAGGTGAGATGTGCGGATTATCACTTAAGACCAACAAAAAAGTTCAACTAGAAGTTGGTGATAAACTAGAATTCTTCACTCGTGAAATAGTAGAACGCAAGCTAAAAGCATAAGTTATTTGAAGCAAAAACTTATTTGTGCTAAAATAGTACTAGTTAAATAAGGAAAAATAATGTTTGAACTAGATGATAAGTTTTTTGAAGAAATTGGTCTAAACGCCATGCCGCAAAATGAAAAAGAATCTTTTAAGAATCACGTTCAAGAAGAAATTCAGGTTCGCGTAGGCGAACGAATTTCGGACGGAATGACAATTGAAAAGATGCAAGAATTCGAAAATATAATTGATAACGTACCCGGAGCTGTCGACGGTTGGCTTAACCAAAACGTGCCTAATTATCGATCAGATGAAATTTTTAATGCTCTTAAACAGCAAAACCAAACGGCAGACGAAGAGTCTATTTTGTCCGAATATGCAGCCATGAAATGGTTATCTATCAATCGGCCTGATTTTACTCAGGTTATCGCAACTGTTATGGACGAAGTCAAGCGTGAGCTTCGCACAAATGCCGGTAAGATATTAGGCTAAAACTTTATTTTAAATAACCATTTATAAAACTGTCTGCATTCATTTGTTTACCACTTAGAGCGGTCAGTTTTTTTATTCGTAGGTATTTACTGTCTTTAAACTCGATATCAAGCGGCGTAGCCTTAGCGTCTACTACATTTGCCTCGTTAATAATACATAAAAATCCGCTGATCTCAATCTTGGTTTTAGGGAATATTTCATAGGCTCTAATTTGCTGTTCGGCTTGCTGAGCAGTCATAGTTTGGCTGTTTAATAAAGCATCTATCTTACTTAATAACTGGCAATATACGGTCTCTTCTTCGTCTTGAGGCTCAGGGAGTAAGTTCTGGTTTAATATTGCGTCTAGATGGCTAGAAAGTAGCCTAGCGCCCATTTTTCCGGCTAATGTGTATAGCTGAGACGCCGTGATAGTGTCGTCTAGGCTGATTTTTTCTTGAATATAAACTGGGCCCGCGTCCATTTTAGCTGAAAGCTGCATGATAGATACGCCAGTTTCGCTATCACCATTAAATATTGCCGATTCAATTGGGCTAGGTCCGCGATATTTAGGAAGAAGTGAAGGGTGTACATTTATAATCCCAGGCGTAAACAGATCGATAATATTTTGTGGTATTATTCGTCCAAAAGACACTAAAACTCCAGCTGGTTTGTCGAAATTATGTATAAAATCAATAATTTCATTCATTTTTTGCGGTTGAAGAACGGGTATATTATATTCCTCGCCGATAATTTTAACTTTTGGCGGTTGTATTTTTTGCCCTCGGCCTTTTTTTGAATCTGGCTTGGTGATAATTCCGACAATATTAAAATTATCATCGATCAATTGTTGAAGTGAAATCGCAGAAAAATCTTCGGTGCCGAAAAATATAATCGGTTTTTTAGTATTCATTATATTAATTTTACCATAGTTTATGTTTCTAGAAAAATATTGGCTCACAAGTTTAATCTAGGTGACTTCCTTGGAGACTATAAAAGCTTGACTTCGCTTTTTTTTTTTTAGTAAACTTAAACCATGAATATACATAAGCATAAATCACAACCATACAACAACACTAACAATAACCAACTCACTCCAGAACTAAACCACCACCTTATTTCCAGTCGGCGCTCCGGGCCGCTAGGCCTAGTCTTACCAACTAAAAATAAAAGGTGGAATAGTTCTTCACAAACCGAAACTAACTCTCAAACCAACTCCCAAACTACTCCAGCCTTCACCATCATAGAAGTAGTCCTAGTCCTAGCTATTGCTGGCTTAATCTTCTTAATGGTATTCATTACTCTACCTGCTCTTCAAAGAAACCAAAGAGATACGCAGAGGAAGAATGATATGGCTAGAGTATTGTCAGCCGTGAAAAGTTTTCAGGCGAACAATAATGGCATTGCACCTCAAGCGGGTGATTATGGCCCAAATCTAGTACCGAACTACTTGAAAGCTAACGGTGACGAATTTAAAGATCCTGATGGTAGTGAATATGTGTTTGCCGCTGGATCGAATGGATACGACACCCCACTAAAAGGAACCCGCAAGAGTGAATATGGTTCATCTATAATATATATTTATTATCAGTATGAGTGTGACGATGGTAAGGTGAAAGTGTCTAGCGGTAAAAACAAGATAGCTTATTCGATCGCTCTTGAGAGTGGCGGTGTATATTGTGTAAATAATTAAATACGACCAGCCATTAATTGAATATTATGAAGAGTGTAATAATAGATATATTATACGCCTATTTTATAAGTCATCCCAAAGAGTTTCGTTGTCTTTTATATCTTTATCGTAATCTAGCGGTTGTAACTCTCCGTCATCATCTAAAGTATAAAATGCATCTTTGTCATCTCTGATATGGTCGACGAATAGAATTCCGTTGGTGTGATCAATCTCATGCTGTAATACGCGAGCCAAAAAGCCTTCAGCTTTAATGCGGACCTCGTTGCCGTGAATGTCAAGTGCTTTTACGCGAACCTTTTCATAGCGGGGAACTTTTCCGTAGATACTAGTTATTGAGAGGCAGCCTTCGAAATCTGTAACTATATCGCCTTCAAATTTTACTACTTTAGGGTTGATTAGAGCGGTGAATTCTTGGTTATTTTTATCGTCAAGGTCGCTACGAACGATAATAATTTTATACATTTTGTCGATTTGTGGCGCTGCAAGAGCAGCTGAAATTTCATGCGGATGAGATTTTTCCCAATCCAGGCTAGCTTCAATCATTTCTTTGACTACATCTTGAACTTCGTCGGTGATAACATGGACTCGTTCGGCTTTTTGCCGCAGATGATTATTCGGTAAAGTTATTATATCTTCTTTTTTCATTGGTGTACATTATAGCATATTGAGGCAGTTAAGTCGAGAAAATTCCCTGCAGGTTAGTGCCATGTATAACAGAAGCTAAAGGTAGAGTCTCTTTATAGTAAACTAGGTGGGTCGATATCTATGCGCCAGTGTGCTTGTGTTTGGAATTTTTTAGCTATCTTTAATAGTTCGCCGCGTTTTTTACTTTTTATAATGATTTGCCAGCGGTATGTGTCTCCAACTCTTTCATAAAAAGCAGGTGTTGGCCCTAAAATTTGGACCTCTGATGCGTGTGCTGTTCTAATTTCTTGTGCAGCTTGGCGGGAATTTTTTATGGCTGATTTCTCAGTTTTATA
>JAGOOS010000054.1 GCA_017992395.1 Candidatus Saccharimonadota bacterium | reverse complement strand
GTTGTATAAGGGTAAATCTGTCGTTGTATAAGGGTAAATCTGTCGTTGTATGAGCCTGAAGACCATTGCTATATAAGGCTTTCATGCTGTCTAAAACTATTAAAACTATTAAAACTATTAAAAAGGAAAAAACTATTAAAACTGCCCTAGGTACTCGCTAAAGCTCGTACTTTATTGAAGCTCGTACCTCGCTTCGAGGGGCAGTTTTAAATTAATTTAACTGTAAATTCTAAAATCAAAAGCAAAACTATGGCACTCGCTTCGCTCGTGGCTTTTCAAAAGCAAAAGCTCCAAAGTTCGCACCCATTCGGGATGCTCTGTATCTTTCGTTATTAAGCAAAGGGGAGCTTGTAATCAGGGAAAAGGCAAGGGCGAAATTTTTATGGTGCTCAATCGCTCGTAGACACTCGCTCGGTTTTTATAATTTTAGAAATTAAATTATTTATTTGGTAAAATATAAAACTTATTTAATTAAATTTTATAGAGTTTTTTATGAAAAAAACAATCATTGGGGTTTTAACTGTTTCAACACTTTTAATTTCTGCATGTAGTACATCACAACCTATGTGGCGAAAAGCTGGAATCGCTCCTCACGATGTAAATAATGCTTTGGCAAAATGTCGCTATGACGTAGGTCTAGCAAAAGTAAATCAGAATGAAAAAACTGAAATGATACAAGATTGTATGATGGCTCAAGGGTTTAGATACACTTACTAATATTAATATAATTGAAATAGATAGGTTTATTTATGAAAAAGTTAATAGGTTTAACAGCTATAGCTTTTATTTGTACAAATTCTTTAGCAGAAATTCCTGTAAAAAATAATAGTATTTCTTTCAACAAGCTTCCTACACAGATTAAAGAAGTAGTCCAAAGTGATTATGTGGATGCATGTGATGGCATGACAGAAGATGTAGAAATGGCTATTAAGAATCCTAAAATCACTTTTGATAAAGGTTTTTTAGTAAATGTCGATTTCAATGGTGATGGGTTAAAAGATTATATTATCCGATCTTCAGAGGTTACTTGCGAAGGTGCTTACTCTATGTTCACTGGAAATAGTGACGGTTTCATAGATATTTACTTTCAAAATAAAGCAGGTGAATACGATCATGTATTAAATTATTGGTTAGGTCGGGAAAGTTTAGGGCTTGAAAAAACGAATGAAGGTTACCGTTTTTCATCTAAATATAATGGAAGTTATCTAACGTGGGACAAATCTATTAATAAGTTTATTTCATATTATGGGCCTGAAAAAAGGAAAGATATTCTAGACATCAATGATGAAAACTCTACAACTAGCCAAACTTCAACAGAAATCGGTAATGTTTTGAAAACAGCACTACAATAAAATTCTTTCTTACTTTGAAGTGAAAAATGCAACTATAATTAGTTGCATTTTTCACTTCAAAGTAACTATAATTAGTTGCGGTAGTATTGGGTCTAAAATATGGGTAAAACGGAAAAGTTACTGGAAAAATTCGGGAATTCAAAAAATACATTTCCGTATAAGGATTTAGTCGTTTTACTGAATCAGCTAGGCTATGAAAAGTTTGAAATGGCAGGCTCTCGTGTTCGTTTTTTTAATACAAAAACTGAACACATGATTTTACTGCATAGACCGCACCCTGAGAATGAAATTAAAGGTGGGGCGTTGAAAGCTGTAAAACAGGCACTCAAGCAGGAGGGATTTTTATGAGCTATTTAAAATACAAAGGTTATCTCGGTACGATTGAACCTGATCTTGAAACTGGTGAGTTATTTGGAAAACTTGCGTTTATCCGTGATCTCATCACCTATGAAGCAGAAACATTAAAAGCACTTGAGCAAGCTTTTAAGGAATCGGTAGATGGCTATTTAGAATCTTGTACTGAACTAGGTAAAAATCCTGATCAGCCATTCAAAGGCACGTTTAATGTGCGTATTAGCCCTGAAATGCACCGTAAAGCTGTTTTAGCATCGAGTAATTCTCTTAACTCTTTTGTCTGCGATGCAATTCAAGAAAAATTAATGCGTTTAGGTGTTTAAACATGCCATTGATTGAATATTACGGTCTGCTGTTTGAATGGCATGACAAAAAAATGGAAATTGTTTATCGAGGGCGTGAAATCACTTTTGAAGAAGTGTGTAGTGTTTTCTTGGACAGCTATGCACTTACAGCCAGTGATGTTGGGCACTATGATGAGCCTAGAATGATTACTGTAGGTATGAGTGATCATGCTAGACTATTGACTGTAGTCTGGGTGGAACGTGGCGATACTATTAGAATTATTACCGCCTTTGAACCAACATTAACTCATAAGCGGAGGTATGAATATGAGAGACGATCTTGAACATTATAAAAATTTTGATTTCAGCCAAGCGAAGTTAGTTAAACCTGAAATCATTAAAAAATTGCAAAAGCGTCATGCAGAAGCACAGGCAAAAGTGCTTGATGCTGATGTAGTGACATGGCTGAGTACACAGGATTTAGCAACACAACAGCATATCAATGAAGTGATACGTCACTTTATGGCAGTAAAAACAGCTTAATTTAATTAAATTAAGCTCGATGCTTTGAAACATGGCTTTAGCCATGTTTCAAAGTCGAGCCACTTTGCGCCAGTTGCGATATGAGAAAGTTTGAAAGAAGCTAAGCAAAGTACTGCACTGCATGACTTTCAAAGAGTTCAATATGAGAATAAAAAATTTAGCTCAAATTCTTATAGTTATTACATTACTTGCTGGCTGTATGGCGAAGCTCCAACCCGTATCTAACTCCATCGAAGCAGTAGAACCTATAGTTTTTATTAAACATGCTAATTCTGGTGCAAGAGCATCACTTGCTGGTGGAAAACTGCATGTAGACCCTTATGGTTGTATTCGGCTTGGTAGTGATACCAGTTCATTTATTATTTGGGCTAATAATAGTAATTTAGAATATACAAAGGATGGCAGGATTAGCATCACCA
>JAGOOS010000005.1 GCA_017992395.1 Candidatus Saccharimonadota bacterium | reverse complement strand
TCATCTTTTATTATTTGAATTCTAAATGCGATGGGGAAAATATTGTTGCAGCTGATGGTGCTAATAAAGTAGCCTTTGCTGCATTACTTGAAGGTGGCGGCATTTACTGCGTAAATAATTAAAATTCAACTGATAAAAATAACCTTTCTTTATGAAAGGTTATTTTTTAGTTCTGTTATACTAAACTGATTATTTTTCTCGTGCTTTTTCAACAATTGAGCTAAGTGCGAAACCGCCGATACCACCGATAAGAGCAGCACCTATATAAATTGCGATTGCCCAAACCGTGTTAGTTCCAGTAACTGTGAACGCCTGTAATGAGATTGCAACGGCAGGGTTTAAAATAGCTGTTGCTGATACTACTGAGGCGGCTGATCCGCCAACTAAGCTAGCTACAAATAGACCACCACCGATACCACTTGCAACGGCCATTTCTTGCTTCTTTTTGTCTGCAGTTACGCTAGCAACCGTGAAAGCAAATACTAGAGAGCCGATAAGTTCAGCAAATAGTACTACAATTTCCTTGCCTTCAGGCAACGCACTGGCAGTAAATAATGTTGGAGCGGTTTGTCCGTAAGCTTGTAGTTCGGCTGACACTTCTGGAGCTTGTGAGATAAACGCGTTTAATACTACGAAGGCAAGCATCGCACCAAGCACTTGAGCTATAATATAGCCAACTGCTCTAACTGATGAGATTTTTTTTGTTGCCCATGCGCCAACTGTGATTAATGGGTTTACGTGTGCGCCACTGATATTACCGATAACTAAGACAATTGCTGTCAATAGAAATAGTACGATAATTGGTTGTCCTTGACCGGCAACGACGCCAGCAGCAAGCAAGAAAGTACCGATAAATTCGGCAACTAGAGTTGCTAGAAAAGCTGGGCTGGTAAATGCGCCTGAAAAAGATTCGCTATCTTTCTTTTTAATAGACTTTACAGTCGATTCTGTTGTTTTGGTTAGCTTCTCTTGCGCCTTAACTACCGTTTTTTTAGCGGTCTTGGCTTTTGAAGCTGCTTTTTTTGTAGCCATATTCCTCCTTAAAATTTATATCATAATTTTAGCATAAAAAAATGATATTTCAAAATTTTTATGGTAAAATATTAACATATGTCATTATACGTAAAACAAGAAGATACCAGAACTAAATTACAGGAAAAAATTGCCGCAGACTTACGAGAAAAAGCAATCCGCAATTCGCTTGATGGTGGAGATCCGCCAAAACTTGATCAAGCTGACGGTGTGGAGGATTCGGCATATATTGAAGGCACTCAAACCACCTCTAACTTAGCTTTTGTTTGGCTACTAGTGTTCATCGCGGTTGCAATCGCGATTATCTTCTTTATGGTGTTTGCTTAGTTCTTAGGTTTTGGCTTTTTATTCAACTCAAACTATGATATAATTATACTTAGCTATGGAACAAATTCAACAGATTAGAAACGAACTTTTAAGTGAGATAGAAGCAAACGAAGATCCATCTTCAGTTTTGAAATCGCCTAAAATTAAAGAATTATATAAAATTATACCATCACTTAACGCTGAAGATAAAGCTATTTTTGGTGCAAAAGTAAATCAATTAAAGAATGATATAAATGAAGCGGTTGAACAAAAACTTGCCACTAAAGAAAATGATATGGTTGAGCCGATTGATGTAACTGCTCCATTTGCAGAGAGTACACCTCAAAATACCGCACTAAAACCCAGACTATTAACCGCCGATAACGGCAGTGCACATCCTCTACAAAAAGAGTTAGAATACGTAGTGGATATTTATACTAGAATGGGGTTTGAGGCTGTCGAGAGCCGCCAGATCGACGACGATTTTAATATGTTTGGCGCACTTAACTTCCCAGAAAATCACCCAGCAAGAGATGGCTATGATACTTTTAGAACTGAAGAGAATTTCATTCCGCCAGCTCATACTAGTACGATGCAGAACCGAGTACTTAAACACGGCAAAAACCAATTGAAAAAAAATGGCCAAATCGCACACGTATCATATGGTCGTGTATTTAGAAATGAAGATTTGGACGCTACTCATGAGCACACATTTTATCAATGTGAAGGTGTATTTGTTAGCCGTGACGCAACATTAAGCCAGATGCTTGGCACATTGCATGCTTTTTTTGAGGAATATTATGGCCAAAAATTAAAGATTCGTACTCAGCCAGGTTATTTTCCATTTACCGAACCAAGCTTAGAGTTTTTGATTGAAAAACCGGCTGCACTCGGTGGTAAAGATGGTGAATGGCTTGAAATGCTGGGCTGTGGTATGATTCACCCAAATGTTCTAGAGTCAGCTGGAATTGACTCGTCTGAATATCGCGGCTTCGCCTGGGGCGGTGGTATCGAACGATTAGTGATGTTAAAATACGGTATAAATGACATTCGTTACTTTGAGAGCGGAAAATTAGATTTTTTGAAGGAATTTTAGATGAGTGAAATTTTAGCAATTGTAGATAATCATGATGAGATTTTAGAGGGGATAGACAGAGCAATTTTTGATAAATCAACTGGCAAAATTTATCGCACAGTTTCTTTAGTTGTCATCAATAAAAAAGGTGAAATCTTAATCCAAAAACGCGCTCTTAATAAAACATATCCTGGGCTTTGGGATATTGCCGCGGCTGCTGGACATGTTCTTTATGGCGAAAACTATCAAGAATCAGCCATTAGAGAGGCAAAAGAAGAGGTTGGGCTAGATGTGACGGAAATAATTCCGCTTAAAAAGTTTTTCCACGAAAGCCAAAAAGGCCACCGAAGATTTATGCAGACCTATTTGGCGGTTATGGACGCATCTGAAGACGACGTCGTAATCCAGCCTGAAGAGGTAATGGAAGCAAAATTTCTACCGCTTGATGAAGTTAAACGAATGATTGAACAATCACCCGAACTTTTTAGAGATCTTGCCGCAGAAGTTTTAAACCAAGCCTTAGAGGTTTATGAGAAGGATAGAAAGGTGTTAAGATGATAATTTCAGTAAATTGGATAAAAAAATATGTACCAAACTTGCCGGAGATTGGCGAATTTGCAACTTTAATAGGCGCACGATTGGTCGAAATTGAGAACATTGAAGATTTAGGGCGAAAATATAAAGATGTTATTGTGGCTAAAGTTATCTCTGTTCAAAAAGTTGAAGGTAGTGACCACCTTAATTTGTGTAAAATTGATGATGGTGGCGTGCGTCCAGGAGTTGATCGAGATGAAAATGGATTTATTCAAGTTGTCTGTGGTGCTGCAAATGTACGAGCTGGAATTTTCGTAGCCTGGTTGCCGCCTGAAAGCATTGTGCCAGAGACTTTTGGCAGTAGCGATGAGTTTGAGTTAAGCGCCAGAAAACTAATGGGCAATATGAGCAATGGTATGATCGCTAGCTTGCGTGAACTTGGTCTAGGTGAAGAGCATGACGGCATCTTAGAAATAGACCCTTCAGTATTTTCTAAAGAATTAGCGCCTGGTGATAGTTTTGCCGCCACTTTTGAATTAAACGATTATTTACTTGAAGTTGAAAATAAAAGCTTAACTCATAGGCCAGATTGCTTTGGTATTATTGGCTTTGCCCGAGAAGTTGCCGGGATTTTAGGCCGAAAGTTTGAAAATCCTGACTGGTTTGAAAAGCCAAAAATGATTAATTCTATGGCTGAAATAATTCCTCGAATTAGTATTAAAAATAGTGATTTGTGCGCTAGCTATCAAGCGGCAGTTTTAGATATCGAAAATATCGTTGAAAGTTCAGCTCTAACTATTGAAAAAACATATCTGTTACGTAGTGGCATGCGACCAATTGATACGGTTGTAGATTTAACTAATTATCTGATGCTTTTAACTGGCCAGCCGTTACACGCTTTTGATTACGATAAACTACTTGATGTGTCGAACTCTAATCAAGCTAAGATCGTAGTTCGAAATGCTAAAGATAAAGAGAAACTAAAATTGCTTGATGGTCGTGAAATTGAAATGATTGAAAACGATATTGTGATTGCGGCAGGCGAAGGAGATGGTGTGACTATCGCTCTAGCTGGCGCAATGGGCGGAGCGTCGACTGAAATCGATAGTCAAACAAAACGAATTTTTGTTGAAAGTGCTACTTTTAATCTATATAATCTACGCAATACTCAAATGCGCCACGGAATCTTTTCTGAGGCGATCACAAGATTCACCAAAGGTCAGCCAGCAGCTATTGCTACACCAGTTTTGCGCAAGTTTGCGTATGAATTATTAAACTCTCAAGCAGAACTTTTGAGTGAATTTGTAGGAGAAGAAACTAAAACTGGATCGATAAATAACATTGAAATCACTTTTGATAAAATTAACCAAATCTTAGGTACGAACTACTCTAGTCAGCAGATTATTGAGACTCTAGAAAATGTTGGTTTTAAGATTGAAAATATTAGCAACTACGGCTTTATTGTTGTTGCGCCAAATTGGCGAACCGACATTCATATCCAAGAAGATGTGGTTGAAGAAGTTGGTCGATTGAACGGTTATGACAACATCACGCTTACTCTGCCTGAAAGAACTTTTGAAGCGGTTAAAATATCGCCGATTGACAAGTTACAGAAACAAATTAGAAGCATTCTAGTTTCAGCTGGAGCAAACGAAGTGCTAAGTTATACGTTCATTCACGGCGATTTATTAAAGGCGGCTAACCAAAACCCAACTGATTCTTATAAAATAATCAATTCAATTTCACCCGATCTTCAATATTATCGACAGACTTTAACACCAAGCTTACTTTCGAAGGTTAACCAGAACATTCGAGCCGGCCATGAAGAGTTTGCCATCTTTGAAATAAATAAAACGACCGGTAAAACATTTGGTTTAAACCATGAAAATGTGCCAATTGAGCAAAAGAAACTTGGTTTTGTGTTTGCTAAAAAGAAAGGTGCCGACGCTTTTTATGAAGCTAAATATTTCGCTGAATTTTTATTCAAAAAGTTAGATATTAAACTTAATTTTACTGAAGCTGGTGGTAGTCTGATTAGTTCGGAATTTGAGCCAAAAAGGACTGCTGTTATTGAATCATCAAAGTTTGGCAACATTGGATACGTTGGTGAATATAAAAAGTCTACTCAAAAGAGTTTGAAATTGCCTGAAGCGACGGCTGGTTTTGAAATTGATTTAGATAAAATTTTGGATATTAAGCAAGATTCAAAATTTGCGTTTGAGCCGCTATCGAATTTTCAGACGATAAAGCGAGACATTAGTCTAAAAATATCAAAAAACACAAACTATAAACAGATTTCTGATGCATTTAACCAGCAAATTACTAAATTTGAAGATTTACGAATTAGTCTATCACCGGTTGATATATACAGCCCAGACGGAGAATTTAAAAATGTTACACTAAGGTTTACGATTACACCAATGCAAAAAACATTAACTGGTGATGATATTCATAAAATTGTATCAGAATTAGAAGATGTCGCTAAGCAATTAGACGCGGAAATAATTTAAGGAGGAAAATGTCAAAAACTACAACTAAACAACGAGTCGCAATCTGGGGGATACTAATTTTAACAGTCTTTAGCACAGTAGCATTATATGCCGGAATTGTTATAACTCAGCAAAATACAACAAAAGAATCAGCCGAACTTGCGCAAGCGCAAGCAAAGTTTGACGAAAACGTAAAGACGCAGCAAGCCAAAGTTGACGCGCGAGTAGCCGAAGAGATTACACCAAAAGTGACTGAATTATCAAATAAATATTATCCAGAGTTTTCAAATTATAAGGATAGTGCGAAATCATTCAATGCGGCCTCTGTAAAAGAACTTACAACCAATGAGCTTAAAGAGGGTGACGGCTCAGAGATTATGAGTGGTTTCACTGATTATAGTATGTATTATATTGGTTGGCAGCCAGATGGTACGACCTTTGATTCTTCTTTTGACGGCGAAGCGCTAACAGCGCCTTTAGCAGGCGACGGTAGTTATATTACTGGCTGGAGTGAAGGCGTAATTGGCATGAAGGTCGGTGGTATTCGTGAGATCACAATTCCCTCAGACAAAGCTTACAGCGAAAGTGGTACTGGAACTGAAGGTGAAGATGGATATATCGCTCCAAACACACCACTAAAATTTATCGTTATGGCTATTCCTAAAGCTGATATTGTGACTGAAAGCTCAATTTCTTCTGAAATCCCTTATCCTAAAGGCACCTTTGACCTATGTATCCAATCATACAAGGAGTATATTGATCAATATGGCCAAGAAATAGTCGAACAGTATATCTGTGGAACTTATGCCAACGAAGAGGAATAGACAGTGATTGATCTTGCGATCATCGGGACTGGTCCTGCCGCATTGACAGCCGCAATTTATGCGGCTCGAGACGGGCTAAAAGTTGTTTTGTTTGAAAAATCTGCTGTTGGCGGGCTAGTAATAACATCTGAATTGATTGAGAATTATCCGGGTTTTCCTGATGGCATTTCAGGCTACGAACTCGGGCAGAATATGAGAAAACAAGCCGAGAGATTTGGGGCTGAAATTAGATATGGCGAAGTGACTAGTATTCAAGGGCAGGCCGACAACAGTGTGCTAATAATTGATAGTGAGCAAATAGAAGCTCGCTCGGTGTTATTAGCTCCGGGCAATTCTTATCGACGGCTCAATATAAATAAAGAAGCTGACTTTATAGGTAGAGGCATTCATTTTTGTGCTACTTGCGATGGACCGTTTTATAAAGGGCAAGAGATTGTGGCTGTTGGTGGTGGAGATACTGCCGTAGAAGACTCTTTATTCTTGAGCCGTTTTTCGAAGGTAAAATTAATCGTTCGTTCAAAAATCAGAGCTCAAGAAATTTTACAAAAAAAGTTAAAGCAAGCTGAAGCGGACGGCAAGATTGAAGTTTATCTAAATGCCGAAATTGAACAGATTGTTGAAAATAGTGATGACGAGACTCGTAAAGTTGATGGTGTGATAGTGCGCCAAAACGGTAAAAAAATTGAACTTAAAATCCCAGCTATATTTGAATTTATCGGTTTAATTCCGAATACTGAATTTTTAGAATCTACTCAAATTGATTTGACTAAATCAGGAGAGATTATAGTAGATAATAATTATATGACTAATTTACCAGGCGTATTTGCGGCTGGAGACGCTATAAAAGATGCGCAAAAACAGTTAATCATTGCGGCCGCTAGTGGGGCGGATGCGGCGATCAAAATTCGAGAATTTCTAAATAAAAATAACGATTAGCATGTAGGAATCTTCATTAAAATATGCTAAAATAGTATCTATGGAGAGGACTAAAATACGCGACAATGTTTCGACGAAAACAAAGAAATTTGAAGATTTATTGCCAAGTGATTTCGTCCATCTACACGCTCACACTTACCACTCATTACTTGATGGTCTGACAAAAATTGATGCTTTAACTAAATCCGTCAAAGAAAACGGTATGGAAGCTGTTGCTATTACCGATCACGGCACCATGAGCGGTACGATCGAATTTTATACTCAAGCAAAAAAAGATGGTATTAAGCCAATTTTAGGCATGGAAACATACGTTGCGGCTAGGACTAGATTTGATCGTGACCCAAATCACGACAAACCTCGCTACCACCTTACTTTGCTGGCTAAAAACGAAGCCGGCTGGAAAAACCTATCTATGCTTTCAACCAAAGCCAATCTTGAAGGGATGTACTATAAACCGCGTATTGATCATGACTTGATGAAGGAATGCTCAGAAGGTATCATCTGTTTAAGTGGTTGTGCGGGGTCAGAAATATCTGACGCGCTTAAAAATGACGATTACGAAAAAGCTTTAGGGCATGCAAAGTGGTATAAGAGCGTATATAATGATGATTTTTATTTAGAACTTCAAGACCACGGTCACCCAGATTGCCCTAACCATTGGGATGTTCAGGAAAAAATCAATAAAGGCCTATTTAAAATAAATAAAGAGCTCGGGATTCCTTTAGTGGTCACTTGTGATAGTCACTATTTAACTCACGAAAACCAAGATGCGCACGAAATCCTTCTATGTGTTGGTACTGGATCTTATCTAAGTGATGAAAAACGCATGAGCCTAAAAGAATTTGATCTTTTTGTGACTGATCCACGAGATATCATCAAACGATGGGGTAAAATTGACCCACAAATAATTCTTAACACTAAAGAAGTGGCCGATAAGGTTAATTTTGAATTTAACTTTGGCCAAATCCTAATTCCTAAATTCCCACTACCCGAGGGTGAAGTAAGTGAAAAGTCATTATTAGATAAGCTGGTTTTTAGAGGTTTAGCTGAGCGGTACGCTGGAATTGAGCGAGCTAAAGCTGATGTGATGACCATTGAACAAATTAGGTCACACCTGCAACCCGAGCAAATCGAGCGTGTTGATATGGAGCTTGGGGTTTTAGACTCCATGGGTTATAACGGATATTTTTTGATTGTTCAGGACTTTATCAACTGGGGTAAAAGACAGGGCATAGTTTTTGGACCGGGGCGCGGTAGTGCGGCTGGTTCGATTATCGCATATGCGCTTCATATCACCGACCTCGACCCATTAGAATACGACCTGCTGTTTGAGCGTTTCTTAAACCCTGACCGTATATCGATGCCAGATATCGATGTCGATATTCAAGATACGCGCCGTAATGAAGTTATTCAATATTGTACAGAAAAATACGGTGTCGATCGTGTGGCAAACATCGCGACTTTTGGTAAGATGATGGCAAAAAACGCCGTGCGCGACGTAGCGCGTGTTTTGGAAGTTCCCTATGCTGAGGCTGATAGATTCGCCAAATTAGTGCCAGATCCAAGCCAAGGTAGGCATACTCCGCTAAAGATCTCATTAGAGCAGGATGTCGATTTGAAACATGAATATGAGGCTAATCCAACTGCGAAGACTGTTTTTGATTTTGCAGTTCAACTAGAAGGCACGATTCGTAATCACGGTGTGCATGCGTGTGGTGTAGTGATCGCTCCGGACGATTTAGTCAAATATCTACCACTTGAAATGGCGCAAAAAGGTGTTGTTGCGACTCAGGTGCCGATGGGCCAGGTGGAAGATCTTGGGCTTTTGAAGATGGATTTTTTGGGTCTAAAAAACTTGTCAATTATTTCTACTGCACAAAATATTATTGAGAAATCATATGGAGAAGTAATAGACCTAGCTAAAATGCCACTTGATGATAAAGCGGCATATGACCTACTTTCGAATGGTGATTCAACTGGTGTCTTTCAGCTTGAGTCGGCTGGAATGAAGAGATATTTGCGTGAGTTAAAACCGAGTAGTTTTGAAGACATTATCGCGATGGTTGCTTTGTATCGTCCGGGTCCGATGCAGTTTATTGATAGTTTTATTCGTCGAAAGCACGGCGAAGAAGAGATAACCTATCTTGACTCGGGGATGGAGAACGCGCTAAAAAATACCTATGGTATTTTGGTCTACCAAGAGCAGTTTATGCAGATTTCAAAAGAGTGGTGTGGATTTACTGGTGGGCAGGCCGACACCTTGCGTAAGGCGGTTGGTAAAAAGAAAATTGACCTAATGCGTAAAGTTAAAGTTGATTTCGTTGAAGGTGCGATTAAAACTAGTGGCGCAAAAAGAGAAGTCGCTGAAAAATTCTGGGACCAGCTCGAAGAATTCGCCAATTACTGTTTTAATAAGAGCCACGCCGCGTGTTACGCGTTGATTGCTTATTGGACGGCTTACATTAAAGCTCACTATCCTGATGCATTTATGGCGGCCTTAATGACTAGCGACGCCGATGATACTGATCGTCTAGCGATTGAGATTTCTGAATGTAAGAAAATGGGGATTGAGGTTCTTGGACCAAACGTTAATGAAAGTTATAAAAACTTTGCCATCATTCCTAATGAGAAGAAAATTCGATTTGGTTTATTAGCCGTGAAGGCAGTTGGTGCTGGCGCCGTAGATGCAGTCTTGCAAGCTCGAAAAATCGATGGTAAATTTACGACTGTCTTAGAGTTTGCTAAGCGTGTAAACGGCAAAATGTTTAATAAACGCGCCTGGGACTCTCTAATTATGACAGGCGCCTTTGATGAGTTTGGAACTCGCTCAGACTTATTGTTTAATCTGGAAAAGATTCAAGGCTATGGCATTAAGCTACAAAAAGAGGCTTTAAGCGGACAAGTAGATTTATTTTCTAGCCTTGGCGAAACTGGTCAAAATATGAAAATTGAACCAGAAATTGAACTACAAACTGCGCCGAAGCAACACACAGAAAAAGAGCAGCTTATGTGGGAGCGCGACTTACTCGGACTTTATGTCTCGGCTCATCCACTAGATAAATACGCTTCATACTTTGAAGAACAGACTCTGCCACTTAGCCAAGTGCAGCCAAGCTTTGATGGTCAGAAAGCGACTATTGGTGGTATTGTGATTGATGCAAGGACGATTATTACTAAAGCTGGTAGTAAAATGGCGTTTGTAAAACTAGAAGATAAGAGCGATGAAGCCGAGGTGATTGTATTTCCGAATCTGTTTGCTGAGGTTGGCGCAAAAATACAGCTCGATGCAGTATTAAGGATCACTGGTAAAGTCTCTGCGCGTGATCGCGATGGTAATCTAAAGCAAGAAGCTCAGCTGATAGCCGAAGAGATTTTGGTTGTTACAGATGAAGAACTGGAAAGTTATGAGTCGACTGGCCGCAAGATGGAAGGCCTTAAAATTGGCAAGAAACCTCAGCCAAAACAAAAAGTTATGGCAAACCGTGCTAGCAATAAACCAAATTCAAGCTGGTCTTCAGACGGTAAGAAGACTTCCGTTAATGAGCCTAAAAAAGCTTACACGCCAAAACCAAAAAATAACGTAAATCAACCGCCTAAATCTGAGACTAAATCAGCCAGCAATTATGCAGCTGAGAAGCTTAAAAAACTTTTTGTTCATGTTAAGAATCCAAATGATCATGAATCGCTATTGAAAGTTAAGAAAAGTTGTAGTAAGTACCCGGGCCTAGAAGAGATAATTCTAGTGCTAGGCGAAGAGAAGAAGTCGGCAATCAGAATGCCGTTTAAGATTGATTCAAACTCAAAGTTAGCTGCTGAATTGGTGCAGATTTTGGGTGAAGAATGTGTTAAGATTGTCTGATGGTTATGCATTAAGTTTAATCTTGCATTTTTGAACCAAACTAAAAATGCTAAGCCTACCACCCTTGCGTTTTTTTTTTTTAGCTAAAATAGAACTATGAATATACATAAGCATAAATCACAATCAAACAACAAAACTAACAATAACAACCAGCCCACTCCAGAACTAAAACTTCACTCTTCCTTAAGTGCGCGCTCAAGGACGTTAGCCCAAGCTTTACCAACTAAAAATAAAAGGTGGAATAGTTCTTCATAAAAACCAGCCTTCACAATCATAGAAGTAGTCCTAGTCCTAGCCATAGCCGGTCTAATATTCCTAATGGTATTCATAGCACTACCAGCATTACAAAGAAATCAGAGAGATACGCAGAGAAAGAATGATATAGGTAGAGTGCTTACTGCGGTTCAAAAATATCAGGCTAATAATCGTGGTAACATGCCAAGTATTTAAACTGGCGTAAGTGGAAGCTTTATTGATTCGTACTTGCTTGCTAATGGTGATACGTTTTCTGATCCTGATGGGTCGGCATACTTTTTCTGGGAAGTTCCAATAAGCTATGGTATCATCTCTAGGAAATCTTCAGTAAACCCAGTTGGATCGACAGTAATTCATGTTGTCCGTCAAGCGAAATGCGATGGCGAGAGCGTCAAAGCGGCAACTGGTGCAAATAACATAGCTTTTGTGATGGTGCTTGAGGGCGGCGGAAAATATTGCGTTAATAATTAATCTTATTATTCGCAAGCAATTTTATATAGTGCTATTCCAGCAGCGACTGATACATTGAAGCTTTCTTTTTGACCAAACATCGGTATTTCTAAAGTGTAATCACATAGTCTGATGAGCTCTTCGTCGATTCCATTGACCTCTTCGCCAAGTAATAATGCGATTTTAGTATCTTTAGAGGTGTTAAACTCGGGCAGCTTGATCGAATCAACTGACTGCTCTAGGGCAACCACTTTATAACCTTGATTTTTAAGATTTAAAATTGTATCTTTGATGTTTTTAGAAGTATTAAATGTGACAATCTCTTCGGCGCCAAGAGCAGTTTTATGAATCTGGGCAGTGATTTTATCGGCCAAGTACGGCAAACGCCCAGTATCTGAGAATTTTTCACCGGCTAGTTTTGGAAAAGGGGAATAACCGCTTAGAATTATTTTCTTCACACCAAACCCCTCGCTAGTTCTAAAAATTGATCCAATATTATAAATTGAGCGAATATTATGGGCTAAGACCACGATGTCTCTTGGTTGGTATCGGGTTGAGTTTTGTTTTGAATTAGGGTTCTTCATTCATTATATTTTAGCAGTTTTTAAACAATTGGTCAAAAATATTTAGCTTGCCCAATAACTGTGCTTATGCTAAAATAAGTCTAATGGATGAAGAAAAGATTCAAGCGCGTCGGCGCCAACAAGATGAAGAGGCTACAGCCAAACGCGCAGCGATCTTGGGTTTAAGATATTTAGACGCGCGCGAAATTGAAAATAACTTCCCACTCGTAAAAGACATGTTTAGTGTTCAACAAATGTATGCTGGTTTCTTAGCACCGCTCCAACTTGGTGGCCCAGAAGGCCAACCTTGGCGCGTGATGATCACGAGTCAGACGCCAAGCTCACTAACGCAAAAATTGCTGCGAGACTACAATGATAGAGGAGAGAATATTGAGTTTTATCTCATCTCTAATTCGGCTTGGCGAGCAATCATGCAGCGATATGACCCACCGAAACAAATTATTTATGACGATATAAAAATATCAACTGAAGGTGACAGCGAAACTATATCGCAAGTCAGTCAAACCTTAAATTCGGTTGCGAGTGATAGAATATTTGATTTTTTGATTGACCAAGCGGATAAACTAGGAGCTAGCGATATCCACATCGAAAACCAACGAAATTCAATTCGTATTCGGATGCGCGTCGATGGTGCGCTACACCCAGTGGCAGAACTTGATCGCGATAAATACCGCGTAATCGTAGGCGAGCTTTCTAGCCGGGCTGGTGTATCTAGTGCAAGTAATTCACCTCAATCTGGACATATGCAAAAAGACATTGTGGCTGGAGGTGCGACGCACCTGCTTAATTTACGTGTCGAAACGGTACCCACGATGTATGGCATGGATGCAGTTTTGCGGTTATTTAATTTCGACGAAAGTTTATTGCAGCTAGATCTTCTTGGTATTGAAGAGCAGCAACGCGCGGAGATTGATGAGATTATTTCACACCCACGCGGTATGGTATTGATGGTTGGACCAACCGGATCGGGTAAATCCACCACACTTTATTCGATGATAAATGCCCTTAATACTACTGATCGCAAAATTATCACACTCGAGGATCCAATTGAGTACGGAATTAGCGGTGTGACTCAGATTCCGATTGACACTAACCATGGCTCTAACTTTGCTGACGGGCTTAGAAGCGTGCTTCGACTTGACCCTGACGTGGTAATGGTTGGTGAGGTCCGTGACCAGGATACAGCTAAAACTGCCATCCAAGCATCAATCACAGGCCACTTAGTGCTTTCAAGTTTCCATGCTAATTCAACTAGTGCAGCTTTTAGCCGTATGATTGATTTAATTGGTGTTAATCCGATTTTCTCTAGTGCGATTCGCTTGGTGATTGCTCAACGGCTAGTCCGACGTTTAGATGACAATAAAATTGAATATCAACCCGATGAAGCCACGAAAAAATGGGTGCAAAATATTCTTCAAGGTGTACCTGAAAATAAAATCCCTCAAGATATTTACGGTGATTTTAGCCTATGGCAAGTGATGCCGTCTGATGATAATCCTTTTGGCTATAAGGGCCGAATGGTTATTATGGAACAGCTAGTTGTAACTGAGAATATTCAGGCGTTTTTGCGTGGTGATATACAAGATGTGCATGCCGAATCGATTGAACGTCAAGCTAGGGAAGACGGCATGCTTACACTATTACAACAGGGCGTGATAGCGGCTCTTCGTGGTGAAACAACTTTAGATGAAGTTAACCGAGTAATATAATTTACTCCAACAAGAAATAAGACAAAAAAAGAAAAGACTCGGTAGAAATATACTGAGTCTTTTACTTAAGCTTAAACCGTGTATAATTATATCACTCCAAAAACATAAATGCAATAGGTTTTTAGGGTTTTATATGGTTGTTTACATTTCAAGTATAACCAGATACAATTATTACTATAATGGTTAAGCCTAACATAGATAAAGCAAAATACGATCATCATCAAGCTGGCTTTACTATTATTGAAGTTGTTTTAGTGCTTGCGATTGCTGGTTTAATCTTTTTAATGGTGTTCATTGCTCTACCGGCACTACAGCGAAACCAGCGTGATACCGCTCGGCGCCAAGATGTTGGCCATGTTCTATCGGCGCTAAGTAATTATCATTCAAATAATCGAAATAACTTCCCAACCGTTAAAACTGGCAATTCGACCACGCCGGGTGGAAACACTTGGGGGTCGACTGGCTGTAGAAATTATAATTATTCTAATGAATTTAAGCCTTATTACGAAGATGTCCTATCATCACAAACCGTAACGGTCTGCATTATAGATCAAGCGCACACTGGTAGTGATGGTGGATTGTCGGTAGGTTATAGTCATTCTCGAGTTGATAGCACTATTGGTTTAATTCTAAAATCAAAATGTGATAATGAAAATAGTCGTTCACGCTACACGGCTGGCGCTGTGGCTTCGGCCGTAGTAAAACTTGAGGGTGGTGGCTATTTTTGTCAAGACATATAACTCGTAGTTTACCTCTTCTCAAAACAGTAAAACTATGGTATAATACCAAGGATCTAAATAAAAGTTTGCGATTTTAGAGATTAACTGGGGTTTAATTTCGGTTTTTGCGTCCCCTGAGCGCGCCGATGATTTCATAAAATTTGCATTTAAGGAGAAAAAATGAGCTTTGAATTAATCAAAAAAGTCAATGAATCACAGAAAAAACCAGCTGTTGTTGACGTCAAAAGCGGTGATACAGTTCGTGTTCACCAAAAAATTAAAGAAGGAAATAAAGAGCGTGTTCAGGTTTTTGAAGGTGTTGTTATTCGAACAGACCGTAAACAATCTCACACTTCTCGCATCACTGTTAGAAAAATTACTAGCGGTATTGGTGTTGAAAAAAGCTTCTTGCTACACAGTCCATTAGTTGAGAAGGTTGAAATTGTTCGCCGAAGTAAAGTTCGACGTAACTACCTTTCATTCCTACGAAACCGAAGTGGTAAATCTGCTCGACTTAAAGCCGTTCAGTTTGACCGCGAAGGTGTAAATACTCTACCTGAAACTAAAGAAGAGATCGTCGAAGCTGAGAAGCCAGCTGAAACTACTGAAAAAGCTGCTTAATTTATAAAAAAATTAGCAATAAAAAAGAGAGGCATGTAGCCTCTCTTTTTTATTGACTTAAGAATTATTGGTCAGTTTTCTTTGCTAACTTGACTACTGTCGTGATAGCAAATAGTGCAGAAATACCTACTAGGACGTATATTACTTTAGCAATAACTGAGCCTTCTCCGAATAGAGAATCGACTAGATTGTAGTCGAATAGTCCAACTAATCCCCAGTTAATACCACCGATTATATTTAATATTAAGGCAATGATCTCTACTACCTTCATATATACTCTCCTTGTTAAAGTTTATGCTTTTATTATAAACCAAAATTTTAATAAAAACAAATTTGATTTAAGATTTTTTTAAAAAAATGTTAATATTTATATATGATATTAGGAATCGACGAAGTTGGCAGGGGCGCTTGGGCGGGTCCGTTGGTAGTTGGAGCGTGCGTTTTAAACAATGCTCACATCGAAGGCTTAACTGATAGTAAAAAATTGACTAAAAAGATGCGTGAACAGTTAAATGCGCAAATCTTAGAAAGCCCAGCTGTTGTTGGCTTGGGCTGGGTCTGGGCGGACGAAATTGATAAAATCGGACTAAGCGCTTCACTAAAGCTCGCTACAAGTAGAGCCGTAAAAGAGGTACAAGTTCAATGTAAAGAAACTGGAGTATGTTTCGATGAGATTATTATCGACGGCACGATTAATTTTTTAAAAGACACTAGATTGAGCGCTTATGTGACGACGCTTAAAAAGGCCGATTTGCTAATACCGAGTGTGTCGGCGGCTGCAATTTGTGCCAAAGTTGCACGCGACCACTATATGTATGAACTGGATGAAGACGACGAACTGCGCGACTTTAAATTTGGCTCACACGTGGGTTATGGAACGGCCGCTCATCGACAAGCTCTAGTTGGCCACGCCCCATCTTTACACCACCGAAGAAGCTTTAAGCCGATTGCGGTAATTCTTGATAAAGATATAGCTATAAAACAATCAACTAAATCTATCGGCGATAAAGCCGAAGATGAAGTTGCGAACTTTTTGGAACGTAAAAAACATATAATTGTAGCCAGAAATTGGCGGACGCGCTGGTGTGAAGTAGATATTATCACTAAATATAATAAGACGTATTATTTTACAGAGGTAAAATATCGCAAAAATGATGATTTCGGTGGCGGTGAAGCGGCTATCTCTAATAAAAAGCTAAATCAAATGAAGTTTGCGGCTGAATATTTTGCCCATAAAAATATTAATGATGGATCTAATCTGCAACTATGTGCGGCAATTGTAGAGGGTGAAGATTTTACAATAAAAGATTGGTTTGAACTTTAGCAGTTTTGTAAGATTTGGTTCATGGCTGACTTTTCTGTCTCAGTAACCCAAAGTCCGTATGATTTTTTGACTGATATCTGCCGGTTGATATATTGACATCGAAAAGGCTTATTTGGCGGCAGCCAAGTAGCAGCATCGCCATCGCCTTTTTGCTGGTTGGTTGGGCCATCTACGGCCAATAAATTTAGAGGGTCGTTTGCAAATTCTACCCGCTTTTCAGCCGATAGCTGCTGGGCACCTTTTTGCCAAGCGTCAGATAACGCAACAACGTGATCAATCTGAATAACACTTGAATTATCAGTTCTTGAGAAATTTATTTGCATTCCGGTGTAGGGATCATTTAAATTTCCAGTTAAAATTTGGCATTTGTCGTTTTGAGTTGTATCGGACAAATCGCGTTTAAGAATTTTATTTCTAGTATCACAACCATCGGTGTGTGTTGACCAGCCATTACCAAATTGACTTCTTTCATAACCGGTTTTTGGCGCTCGACCTTTTACCTCGAGACTGTCAAGATTACTAATCGCAACCGCCTTATCTATTGGCAAAGAACTGGTTTGTTGCCACGAATCTTCACTAAAATAAGTGATAGTGATAGACACTATTGCTGTAATTACGAGTAAAGCAGCTCTTCTTGCGCGTAAGCGGTTTTGCTTTTTTGTCATAAGTTTATTATAATATTTACATGGATGAAAAGCAAAGTAAATCGTCTTTTTTGGGCAGATTTTTAAGAAGTCTATTTAGTTTAGCTTTCTTTGCAGTCGTAGCGTTCTTTATTTTTAATAACGTTCACAATATTAAAGATTATTTTTATAATATAAATTATACGCCATCGTCTGATATCTCTCAACTGGCTGATAGGATAGAATTAACAGATAATTCGCGCCGAGTGTTTTACGCCACTCGACCAAGCATTGACGACGCCGATGAATTTAACAATAGCTGCACTTCGGGCCACGAGCAGACGGCGGTTTTAGGCTGTTACGTCAATGATCGTATTTATATTTATAATGTCACTAATCAGGAGCTTGATGGGATTAAAGAAACGACCGCAGCTCACGAGTTGCTTCACGCTGAGTGGGCACGACTAAGTAGTGAAGATAGAGAAAACTTAAAGCAACAGCTCAACCAAGAGTATGAAAGAATCAAAACTCCAGCCCTTGAATCATTGATGAGTCAATATGAAGTTTCTGAACCCGGTGAGCACGAGAATGAACTTCATTCGATATTAGCAACTGAATTTAATGATTTATCGCCAGAACTTGAACAATATTATGCTAGGTATTTTAAAGATCGTAAAAAAGTTGTTGCATATTATGAGAGCTATAATAGTAAATTTGAAGAGTTGGAAAACCAGTCGGCTATTATTGCCAGCCAAATGGCGGCTCTAAAAGAAGAAATTGACTCTGGCAGTGACGCTTATCGCCAAGACTTAAACTCATTAAATGCGGACATCGTAGCATTTAATCAAAATGCACGCAGTGGTTATTATACGGATGAAAGCGACTTTTATTACGACCGGCAAGCTTTGCAAACTAGAATCGATTCCATCAATCAGCAGTATACGGATATTAATTCTAAAATCGATACCTATAATCAGTTGCGCACACAACTTGAAGAAATCTCAGTTAGAACTAATGAGTTAAATGAAAGTATAAATTCAACGTTGACGGCGCCGGCGGAGCTTTAAAAACCACTATATCTGTGGTAAAATAAAGCTGTGGCGAAATTAAAAACTAAATTTATTTGTCAGAACTGCGGTGCGAGCTACCCAAAATGGTCTGGCCGGTGTGATAATTGTGGACAGTGGAATACTCTCTTAGAACAAACTCAAGAGTCTATTGGTAAATCTGCAGTTAGTCGTAGTTCAAATTCTGGAAAAATATTAACGCCACAAAATTTAAAAGACGTATCCGCAAGCTCTAAACAAGTTAGATTCTCAACTGGGATAAAAGACTTAGATGTAGTGCTCGGTGGTGGGGTACTGCCAGCAGGAGTTTTATTAATTGCTGGACAGCCCGGAATTGGTAAATCGACTTTACTAATGCAAATTTCAGGATACGTGGCTAAAAACCAAACAGTATTATACGTTTCGGGTGAAGAGTCGGCCGAACAAGTTGCCCTAAGGGCAGCAAGATTAGGCGCAAGCGACGCGCCAAATATGCAGTTTGCAAGTAGTACAAGTGCTGATGATATCGCCGCAACTATTCGCGACAGCAAGCATGATTTAGTGATAGTTGATTCAATTCAGACGCTTGCCATGGATGAAATTTCAAGCGCACCTGGCACAGTCAGCCAAATCACAAATTCATCAAATTTAATTATTCAGGCCGCAAAAAAATCTGGTGCAGCAGTTATTTTGGTCGGACACATTACTAAAGAAGGTTCGATTGCGGGGCCGAAAACACTAGAACACTTAGTTGATGTTGTTTTGAATTTTGAAGGTGATCGATACGGCGGCTTTAAGGTAGTCCGAGCGATTAAAAATCGATATGGTTCAACTACTGAGGCTGCAATATTTGAAATGAATGACCAGGGGTTAACGATCGTCGAAAATCCATCAGCCGCACTTTTAGCGGAAAGGCAAAACACTGATGGTTCAATAATTATGGCAACATTAGAGGGCACTCGACCAATTTTGGTTGAAATTCAGGCTCTAGTTACGCCAAGCAATTTTGGTTATCCAAAACGCACATCAAGTGGCTTTGATTTAAACCGTTTAAATCTACTAGTAGCAGTTCTACAAAGACGCACTAAGCTTGATTTATCGGATAAAGACATCTTCATAAATGTCGTTGGCGGCTTAAAATTAAATGACCAAGCAGCAGACCTTGCAGTTGCTATGGCGGTTGCGAGCGCTGCGGCTAAACGTAAACTAAGTGACGGCGTAGTAGTATTTGGTGAAGTTGGTCTGGGCGGCGAAATTCGTTCCGTCGTTCAAGCTGATAGACGAATTGCAGAAGCTAAGAAATTAGGCTTTACAAATGCAATCGCCCCAAAAGTCTCAAATAAAACTGATAAGTTTATCACGCCAGTGAAAGATCTGCGCGAAGCTTTGGTTAAATATTTACAATAATATATCAAAACACAATAAAATTTATATAAAAATTTGAAAGGAAATTATGGAAATAATTTTACTAATTATAATAATTGCGATGTTAATAAACATCACGCTAAACAGTGGGAGTAAAAGTTTAAACTTTAGCAAGCATTCTGAAAAAGAACTACTAATTGATACATCGATTTTGATTGACGGCCGTTTCTTAGCGGCTGCTAAAACGGGTTTCATTGCCTATAAAATATTAATCCCCCGCAGCGTAGTCGGCGAATTGCAACTACTTGCCGATGGCGGGAATGATGAAAAACGAGTTCGAGCAAGGTATGGTTTAGATATTATTTCGGCTCTTCAAAGTTTAAAAGAGCTTGATGTTGAAATCTTACAAGATGGCGCTACGGCTAGTGAAGGTGTCGATAATCGACTAATCAAGCTTGCAAAAGAGCGCGGAGCTTTAATTTGTACAGCTGACTATAATCTAAATAAAGTAGCCAAAGTTGAAGGCATAAATGTTTTAAATATTAACGAGCTAGCGCAATCTGTTCGAGCTAGCTATTTACCTGGTGAAAAATTAATGCTTGATCTTGTGCAAAAGGGAAATGAGAAAAAGCAAGCCATCGGACACTTGCCTGATGGTACAATGGTGGTAGTCGAAAATGGCGAACAAATGATTGGTGCTGTTGTTGAAGTTGAGTTTATTCGGATGCTACAAACTGCAGCCGGTAAAATGATGTTTGCAAAACTATCTGGCACAAAATCACCAAAAATTGAAAAGCCAAAGACTATCGGTCGACGGCCGGCCCAAGGCAAGCCCACTAAGCAATCAGCCGCTAGAAGGATAAGTAAACCAAACACTCAGAAGTTATCAAACTCTGACAAACCCCAAGAGACTAAAGAAGTTAAGGAACCCGCAAAAAGACAACCAAGAAGCAACTCTCGTCGTCGAAAGACACCCGAAGACTCAATGGTTGCACTAGCAAATAAATAATATAAATTGAATTTTTAGTGATTGTTTGCTAAAATTAACGAAAGAAACGAAAGGAAAATATGGCAGATTTTAATAAAATACTAACCCCTGGTGATTATGAAAATGGAATAATAAATGTTGTGGTTGAGATCCCAACCGGATCGACTCATAAAATTGAGTGGAACCGTGACCTTGCAGTGATGCAACTTGATCGAGTTGAGCCTAAGGTTTTTGCAAAACCAACTAACTATGGTTTCATCCCTCAGACCTTAGATGAGGACGGTGACGAGCTAGATGTGCTTTTAATCACAAACGACCCACTTACGACTGGAATCTTCCTAGAAGCACGTATTCTAGGTGTGATGAAATTCGTTGATGATGGTGAAGTTGATGATAAAATCATTGCCGTACCCGCTGACGATCGCGACACGGATGATGCATATAAGACTTTAGAAGATTTACCACAACAATTAATTAATCAAATTGAATTCCATTTTAACCATTATAAAGACCTTAAAAAACCTGGCACAACAACAGTTGAAAAGTTTGCTGGCTTAAAAGAGGCTAAAGAAGTTATTTCCGAGAGTATTACTCGCTGGAACGAAAAATAATATAATAATAAAAAAGAAAATCCGCTTTTTAATAAGCGGATTTTTAGTTACTTCTTTTTTGATTTTGTGATAAATGATTTTAATCACTTCCTTCTACTTGTTCTAGTTTATTCTCTAAATCTTTTATCTTCTGCTCTAAATCTGAATTTTTAACTTTAGATTTAGATAAACGATTTTTTACTGCTGAAATTGCTTTTTCCAATCTAAAAATTTCTTTTGTTAAGGACTCTTTTTCTTCTAGCGCCGTTCGATATTCTTCGTATTGATTTAAATATTTTAACAAATTTTTACGAGACATCTCACCAGATTCGATGCGTTTATAGACACAAGGCCTTCTAGTTTTTTTAATCCATTCAAGAAAACCTTGTTTAGTTTTTGCTTCGACCAAAATTGGGTTCAACTTTTTTCTCTCACTTATACCATAAATTCTAGTAACTGGTTGAATTGATTTTAGCGTACCGCTTTTACTCATTTTCACCACTTCTTTCTAAAGTATTTTCGAGGAATCAAAAAATAAAGTAACTTTTAAACGTTCTAATCTCTCGATTTATGCTATATTATCCCAATAAATCAGCTAGAATGCAAGCTTGAGCGCTTTATTTTTTTAAAGAACTCTGCTAAAATCTATACATGGAAAAGGCAGAACTTATATCTTACGCAAAACAGTTCTACGACGAGCAAGAGCTAGAGCGATTATCTCGTGCGATTGATTTTGCAATAAACAGACACGAAGGTCAATTTAGAAAAAGTGGCGAAAAATACATTCGCCACCCATTGAAAGTCGCTGGAATTTTGGTCGAATGGGGGATGGACATCGATAGTGTTGTAGCGGGAGTGCTGCACGATACGGTTGAAGATACTGACACTACTATCAACGAGCTCGAGGAAGCCTTTGGTATAAACGTAGCTTTTTTGGTCGATGGTGTGACGAAAGTAGGACGGGCGCGCGCTGGGATGGATAACCTTGAGTCGTATCTACCACAAACAAAAGATAATCTAAGTAAACTTCTAATTGCGGTCGGTCAGGATGTACGAGTTGTGATCATTAAGCTTGCTGATCGTCTACATAATTTGCAAACACTACAATATATGCCCCCCGAAAAACAGAAAAAGATTGCCCGCGAAAGTTTGGACGTATTTGCACCAATTGCCGACCGTTTAGGTATGGGCCGTGTTCGAATGCAACTTGAAGAATTGTCATTTTCTTATTTAGACCACAAAGAATACACTCGTTTACAAAATGAAATGAGAAAACGACTAGGTAAAAGCACACGTCGCCTCGGTAAAGTTCGCGAACGCGTAGAAAGCGAACTCCGTGCGGCGGGTGTAGAATTTGAGATTTCTGGTCGCGTTAAAAGCATCTACTCACTACATAAAAAACTTCAAAAAACTGGTGGTGATATTGACCGAATTTATGATTTAATGGCATTAAGAATTATCGTCAAAAATAAAGAAGACTGTTATAGAGTGCTAGGAATCCTACATAGCATGTACTTGCCAATGATTGCCAGAATTAAAGATTACATATCGCTACCAAAACCAAATGGTTATCAAAGTCTGCATACGACCGTCATCACTCCAAGCAAGCTAATTGCTGAATTTCAGATTAGAACTGAAGAGATGCATGAATATGCCGAGCGTGGACTAGCCGCTAGTTTTCATTATCATGAGCAAAAGTCAAATAAGAGCTACTTAAAAGGCGAAACTTCGAAGAAAAATGGTTCTAGACAGGAAGTTAAGGGTAATGGCGGTCTTTCAAATGAACTACAATGGATCTCTCAGTTGCAAGATGTAGCATTGAGGCTGCGAGAGGGTGAAGAAATATCGCCAGATCAGCTACAGATTGATATTTTCGGCAATCGAATATTTGTATATTCGCCAAAAGGAGATATCTATAATTTGCCTGAAGGTTCTCTGCCACTTGATTTTGCCTATATGGTTCATAGCGACATCGGCAAACATGCCTATGCGTTTAAAGTAAATGAAAAGATTCATGCTTTTGATAAGTCGCTTAAAGAGGGTGACGTGGTAGAAGTTCTAACTCGTAAAACTTCTCGGCCAAAACAAGATTGGCTTGAGCTAGTAAAGACGTCTCATGGTAAAAGTAAAGTTCGAGCTCACCTTAAAAAAGCTGGTCTAATCAAACCAGTTAGTAACGCTGCGGCAATTCGAGCGCGAAAAGCTTCCGAGAAATAAAATCTTAAATAAATCTAAATAACTGAGCTGCAATATAGCCGATAAAAACTACCCAGAAACTGACATTTAAAAACTTTTGACTGCATTTTTTCATCAGGTTATTTATGAATGGAAAGATATAATAGACCATCAAAAGCGAAGCTAAGCCAAAAGCTAAAGAGTTGCGTAAGCAAACAAAACCGAATAAGTTAGCGAATTGATCACTATAATCCCAAAATGGATTATAACCCATAACCGCTACCACTAAAGCACCGCAGATAAATTCGATTATTGTGGCGATAATCACGCTAGCAATGTAGACTTTTATGGGCGATATTTTACCTTTTTGCACCATCGGGTATATGAACCATATAATGCCAAGTGCACCTAAGCCATATGGTGCAGCAACAACAAAAAATGGAATCGTATAAAGTGGAGACGGTTCGTTTATAATAATTAAAAAAACCGCCCAAACATATTCAATTAAGTGACCTAGAAAAGAGAAGACCCAATAAAACAAAAATGAATTTCGCCAAAACTCAAAAGTATTTTCTAGTTTATAAGTCGTTTTTATTGGTGTGAATGGATTGCGTTTTTTAGTTTGCGTCATATCAAGATTATATAGGTAAGTGCTGTTTTTCTCAAGTTTATTTAGTGAAATAAAGCTGGCGTTATCAATTAAAAAGTGTTAAAATATAAGCAAAAGCATAATTTTTAATAAAAAAGGAGAACTAATGGCGAAGAAAATCGCAATCAACGGGTTTGGGCGAATTGGTCGAAATGCATTTAAAATTGCATTCGAGCGAGATGATGTCGAGATTGTTGCCGTTAACGACTTAACAGACACAAAAACTTTGGCTCACTTACTAAAACATGACTCAACTTATGGTAATTATCATCATGAAGTTTCTTATGACGACAATGCTATCATTGTAAACGGCGAAAAAATAAAAGTACTAGCCGAAAAAGATCCAAATAGCTTGCCTTGGGCAGACTTAGGTGTTGAGGTGGTTATAGAATCGACTGGTCTTTTTGTTGATCCAGCTAAAGCGCGAGCGCATATTTCAGCCGGCGCAAAAAAGGTTATAATTAGCGCCCCAGCTAAGGGTGAAGATGCTAAATTTGTGGTCTTGGGCGTAAATGAAAACTCAGTGTCTGGGTCAGACGATATAATCAGTAATGCTAGTTGTACAACCAACTGTATTGCACCAATTATGGCAATTTTAGACCGTGAATTTGGGATTGAAAAATCAATGATGACTACAGTTCATAGCTATACTGCCAGCCAGCGCTTACTTGATGCGCCGGCTAAAGACATTCGTGAAGCCCGTAGCGCTGCTGAAAATATCGTACCTACTACTACTGGTGCTGCTATTGCGACTAGTAAAGTTGTACCCAATTTAGTTGGTAAATTTGATGGTCTAAGCATCAGAGTACCAACTTCAGTAGTTTCAATTAGTGATATAACTGCGCTCATCCGCCGTAATGTCACAAAAGAAGAATTAAACGAAGTATTTAAGCGTGCCGCAGACGAGCCTTTTTATCAGGGTATTCTTGGTGTAACCGAAGAAGAGCTTGTATCTTCTGACTTTCGTGGCGATTCACATAGCTGCGTAATCGACTTAAAACTAACTAATGTTGTTGGTGGAAATTTGATCAAGATAGTTGCGTGGTATGACAATGAATGGGGATACAGTAATCGGTTAGTTGAACTAACGGCCGATGTTGCTAATAGTTTATAGGTTAATGATGAAAATATTTCTAGGAACAGACCATAACGGATTTTATCTTAAAAACGATATTTTAAGTTATCTAAATAAATTAGGCTACGACGTCGAAGATGTTAGTGGTGAAACTTTAGACCCCAGTGACGATTTTCCAGAGTTTGCGCACCGAGCAGTAGTTAAAATCAAAACTAGTGATGATAGCGATCCTCGTGCAATTTTGATTTGTGGTGGTGGCCAAGGTATGTGTATGGCAGCTAATCGCTTTAAAGGCATTCGGGCAGCCGTAATTTGGGACGCTGAGGAGGCGCGCTGGACTAGAAACGATAACGACAGTAACGTTCTTTGCTTACCGTCACGTATATTTGAAAAGCGTGACAAAACTCAAGAGTGGCAAGATATAGTTGAGACTTGGCTAAATACGCCGTTTGCTGCGGCGCCAAGATTTATTAGACGTAATAAACAGATAGATGAGGTTTAAAATATGATCGCACCAGCAATACTAGCTAATACTCCAGAAGATTATAAGGCTCAGATAGAGCGCTTACATGGCTTTGCTGAAAGAGTTCATATTGACGTAACTGATGGAGAATTTGCTGAAAATCTAACCGTACCAGAAACTCAAATTTGGTGGCCTAAAGAATGGAAAGTTGATATCCATATGATGGTGGCTCGACCAAGCGAACATCTTGCAACTATAATTAAGCTAAATCCAAATATGGTTATTTTTCACGGTGAAGTTGAAGAGGATTTAGTGCCAATTTTCGAAAAACTTAAGAGCGAAACTATGATAAAACCCGGAATTGCTTTACTAAGATCGACTGTTCCCCAGACAGTCGAGCCAGCAATTTTAGCGGCTGAGCATGTATTAGTATTTAGTGGTAATTTAGGTGAATATGGCGGAAAAGCCAGCATGATGCAACTAGAAAAGATTCGCTTGATTAAAGCAATCAATAGCAACGTTGAAATTGGCTGGGATGGCGGGGCAAATCTAAGCAATGTATTTTCATTAAGTCAAGGTGGTGTAGATGTGATAAACGTGGGTGGGGCAATTGCAAATGCCACAGATCCAGCTGAAGTTTATAAAGCAATGTGTACTGAAATTAGCCGAAAAGGAACTATTTAATGGCGATAGATAACAATCAGGCACCTAAAATATTAACAGTCGGCGCAGCGATTCAAGATGTATTTTTAAGTAATTCGCCAGCATTTGAATCTATACGAGTTGAAGCAACACACGATTTTACTGAACTAGAGCTTGGTGCTAAAATTGATGTAAACAAAGTCGACTTTTCGACTGGTGGCGGAGCTACAAATGCGGCTGTTACTTTTGCAAGACAAGGCCTACAAGCTTCATTTATGGGTGTGATTGGCGAAGACATTCCTGGGAATGCAGTTTTAGAAAATTTGGATCTTGAAGGCATCGACACTTCAAGAGCGGTTACTTCTAGTGATTACAATACTGACTACTCGACGGTGCTGCTTGCTCCTAATGGTGAAAGAACAATATTAACTTACCGTGGTGCATCGTCACAAATTGATACTTCATCATTTAAACTAGCTAGGGGTGAATTCGACTGGATTTATGTATCAAACTTATCTGGGAGAATGGATGCTTTAGATAAAATATTTACTGAAGCCAAACGAACGGGCGCTAAAATTGCCTGGAATCCAGGCAAGAAAGAGCTTGTTGAAGTTCAAAAGACGAAAGCTTTACTTGAAGACGTCGATATACTTTTAGTTAATAAAGAAGAAGCTCAGCATATTTTTGAAGGGGATTCATTAAAAGAGTTGGTTTATCATGCGTTAAATCTAGTTAATACAATCATAATTACTGATGGCCCCAACGGTGTTCTTGCCAGTGACGGTAAAACGATTGTTCGAGCTGGCATGTATGAAGATGTAGCTTCAATTGATCGAACGGGCGCAGGCGATGCTTTTGGTTCTGGATTTTTGAGCCAATGGTCTCAAGGTGCAGATTTAAAACAAAGCTTATTGTTTGCGAGCGCCAATTCAACATCGGTTATTCAGTATATTGGTGCTAAAACTGGCATACTATACCGTGGCGCGGATCTACACCCAATGCCTATGCACGAAGAAGAAATTTAAAAGAAAAATAAGGAGAAATAAATATGAGATATCAAATTTGCGTATCAGGAGCAGCGTCCGGTGAGACGGTTGTTTATTCACATAAACTAGCCTTTCGTTTAGGCCAAGAAATTGCTCGCCAAGGCAAAACCTTAACCACAGGTGCAACGGTTGGCTTGCCGCATTATGCGGCTATGGGTGCAGTTAGCGTCAAGGGGCGAACTGGTTTAAGCATTGGTTTTTCGCCAGCAAGTAGTTTCCGCCAGCACGTCAACACGTATCGGTTACCCGTAAAAGAATTTGATTATATCAATTTTACAGGTATGAGTTATGTCGGTCGCGACACGCATTTAGTTTTAAGTAGCGACGCGGTAATTACGGTTGGCGGACGAATGGGAAGCCTACATGAGCTTGCTACGGCACTTGAAAGCCGTAAGGTTTGTGGAGTGCTTTTGGGTAGCAAAGGTTTAGCCGATTATGTACCGACGTTATTAGAAAACATTGAGAGCCCCGGAGTTAAGGATATAATCTATGACGACAACCCAGAAAGACTAGTCCAAAAAGTTATCGCCGCCATCGACGAGAAATATAAAGATTTCACGGCCCCAATCGATGATAACCACTTGTCGGCCAAGCGCTCTGGACAGGGCTGATACATAAACCTCTTAGGTGTAGTTCGTAGGAAGACAGCCGTTCGGGCTGTTTTCTTGACTAATGATTTTCTAAGTTGTAAAATAAATTCACGAACACGTTTAAGCTAAAATTAAGAAATAAAAATAAAACAATTAATAGAGGGTTCACGATAATAGAAGTAGTCCTAGTATTGGCAATAGCTGGGCTAATCTTTTTGATGGTTTTCATTGCACTCCCCGCTCTTCAAAGGAGCCA
>JAGOOS010000025.1 GCA_017992395.1 Candidatus Saccharimonadota bacterium | reverse complement strand
TGAATCGTAGTAATATCGAGTCCTTGCTAGGGTTGTTAATAGTGAAAACATGATATCCTTTCTTGTTGATTTGTTTTTATGATTATAACTTTAAAAATTGAAAAAAGCAATCAACTCAGTTATAATATTAAGAATGAAAATACTAAATGGTTCAGAATTAAGAGACTTCATAAAAGAACGACAAGCAAAACAAGTTCGAGCTTTACGCCAAAGCTGGAAAGTGTTTCCAAAATTAATTATTCTTTATTTAAGCCAGTCACCAGTAATCGAAACTTATATGCGGCTTAAACAGCAATATGGTGAAGATATCTTAATTGATGTTGAAAAAAAATATGTTCCGTTTAGCGGGCTTGAGGCGGCTATCAAAGAGGCAAATGAAGATGAACTTATTCATGGAATTATCGTTCAATTGCCGATTGAAGATTCAGTCGGTAATGTTGTCTCAAATGATGATATTTTACCGATTATCGATCAAATCGACCCTAAAAAAGACGTCGACGGCTTAACTAATGGAAGTTTAAATTCTGCGACCGCAACTGCTATAAACTGGCTACTAGCTGGCTATAATGTTAATCTGCAAGGCAAAAAAATTGCTATCATTGGGCAAGGTATTTTGGTTGGGCTGCCACTTGCGAAAATTTGGCAAACTTCTGGCTATGATGTGACAGTGTTTGATATAAATTCGTCAGACGAAATGAGGAGCAAATTATCTGACTTTGATATCGTGGTTACTGCAACTGGTTCGCCAGGTTTAATTAAGAGTGATATGCTAAAGCAAAAAGCTGTTGTAGTTGATGCGGGGACTGCTAGCGAAGGCGGCAAAATTAAAGGTGACGTTGATGACAGCGTGCGTGAGAGCCGTAATGATCTTACTATTACACCTAAGATTGGGGGAGTTGGTCCGCTAACGATCGCGGCGCTGATGGATAACGTTATAATTGCAGCTAGAAAAATTGCCGACCAAAAAGGTCAGCAAGATTTATAAAAGTTAGTTTGTAGATCAATCAGTTTTGTTTAAACTTTCTTTTACCCTATTAACTACTTGTTTTGGTGTCATCTCGGCCTTAACAATATAGCCTTCAATGTTTAGATCTTTTAAATTTTCGGGGGCTTCTTCTTTGCCGGTGTTAGTTAAGATTATTACAGGTATGTTTTTGCCTTTTTTAGATTCACGAATCTTCTTTAGCGCTTCGTCTCCGTTCATTTGGGGCATTTGTAGGTCGAGCAATATAATGTCTGGTGAGAATTTCTCGACTAGTTTTATACCATCGGCGCCGTTGGCGGCGACTTGGACATCAAAACCTTCAACCTCAAACTTCATTCGATACATCTGGTTGATTACGGTATTATCTTCAATTATTGCAATTTTTGTCATTAGTCTAATTTTAGCATAAGTCTTTTCACAATTCAATTTTTTTATGTTAAAATAAAGCTATGGAACAACTTATTTTGCTATCAATCGGAATATTATCTGCTTTGATGGCGTTTGCGGTTTTATTTCAAGACCCAAAAAACAATGTAAACCGTTTATTCTTCGTAAACTCAATAATGTTATTTGTATGGACGTCAGTTATAAATTTATTTATTTTGAGTCAAAATCCAGCTGAAAGCATACTGATATTTAGAGTTTATATTATATCCACAGTATTAGCACCGCTGGCTTTAATTGCGCTAGGTAATAATTTCCCCATCAAAAACAAAAAACAGCCAATAGCTCTGTATATTATTGTAGGCTTATTTTCAGCAATTCTTGCAATCTGGAGTAATGTGATCTTAAGCTCTGTATCTTTGGAAGATTTTGATTTTTATGGTCAGAACAACCCAGCAATCATTGACCAATTTATTGGCTTTTCTGCCGTGTTTATTCAGATCGGGATTAATATTTCAGCTTGGTTTGGCTTACTGCGTTTAAAAAAATATAAGAACCGTCTAAAAGGTAGCCCGATTTATACCACAATAACAATAACAATATTTTTGGCTGTAATTTTAAGTACAATATTTAACTTAATAGCAGTCGTTTTTTGGCATAGATATGATTTATCATCGACGCTTGGAAATTTTTCGGTCTGTTTACTGCTTATAGCTTATGCAATTGGAATATGGAAATTTAGTTTTTATGATAGTCGCTCGGCACTTTTAAAAACATTTTCTTATGCCGGGGCTGAAATTGCTATTATTACAACATACTATCTTTTTAGAGAGATTATTGGAGCTAATAATCCTGAAGAAGTTTCTAGGTTTAGTGTGGCAGTGGGAGTTTTTTCGACGGCGATTTTAGTGATGGCGTTTGCGCCGATTGCTGATTTTTTAAATTATCTACTCAGAAAAACTTTCGATAAAAGTAAAAGCATCGATATATTTCTTAAAAAGTTAAACACAACATTAGCTCAAAATACCGATCTGGAGACGTTATTAAAAAAATTATCATATGACGTTAGTGGGGTTATCAGTGCCAGGAATGTTAGTTTTTACGTTAGATATGGTGCAGAAAAAGATAAGTTCTTCTTAGTAGGAAAAGATCGATCTTCGAATTTGCCACATAAAGATGTTCAAGCTCTTGACGGGCTAGCTAAGGAGTATGATGAGATGTTCATAACAGCGGCATCTTTAATCGGCGAGGATAGAGAAGATGATTATAGGATGTTTAAATCTCACGGCTGGTCGATGATCGTACCTCTTAGAACTAATGTTGAGATAGTAGGATTTATGCTAGTTGGTTACCCTAAAGGTGTCCGGTTTAGGCATAGTGATTTAAATATCTTACAAAATGTTTATAATAGCATCATGATTGCTATAAACTCGGCAATATCTACATACAATGTCCGAGACATCAATAACACCCTAGAACAACGGATTAAAAATGCAACTAAAGATTTGCGTCGAGCTAATCAGCATTTGCGCCGAGCTGACGAAAGCAAAGATGAATTTATATCTATGGCCTCCCATCAACTTAGAACGCCACTTACTTCGATTAAAGGTTACATATCGATGATTCTTGATGGTGATGCAGGCAGTGTGACTAAAATGCAAAAGACATTTTTATCAGAAGCATTTGCTAGCAGTGATCGTATGGTTCATATAATTAATGATTTCTTAAATGTTTCACGCCTTCAAACTGGAAAATTCGTACTAGATAAAACAACTGGCAACCTTGAGAGTGTAGTCAAAGAGGAGATAGAAGGGTTGGAAAGCTCAGCTAATTCTAGGGGGTTAAAATTGAAACTTACTAGTGAAGGTAAGACACCAGTATTTGAAGCTGATTTCGATAAGCTTCGCCAAGTTGTGATGAATATGATTGATAATGCAATTTACTATTCAAAGCCAGATCAAACTATTAAAATTTCACTCACAAATACGGAAGATCGGATTATATTTAAAGTTGTAGATAAGGGAATTGGCGTACCTAAAGATGAGCAAGACGGACTGTTCGGTAAGTTTTATCGTACGTCTAATGCAAGACGCCAGCGACCAGATGGTACTGGAGTTGGTCTATTCCTCGCGAGAAAAGTTGTACTTGATCACAAAGGCGATGTTATATTTGAAAGTGAAGAAGGTCAAGGCAGTATCTTTGGTTTTTGGATCCCGATTAAAAAATAATATAAATAAAATAGACCCCGGTATACGAGGTCTATTTTGTATGCTTGATGCTTCAAGCTAAGAATCGGATGAAGCGGTCAAGCTAGAATTGTTTGCGGCTGGCGATATAGTAGCCAAGCGCAGCGGTTACAGAACCAACACCTAGAACTGCACTAATTATATCTGCAGGACCAGTTTGTGGAAGTTCCGAAGGAGTTGTTGGAGTTGTAGGTTGTTCTGGAGTTTCAGGAGTTACTGGAACAACTGGTTCTTCAGGTGGTACCTCGATGTTTGCATCGTCACAATCATCTGGGCTTCCAGGAATGGTTGGTGTATCAACACAAGCCGTATTCTTCTGCGAAATACCAGTTTTTGTAGCCTGAGCAGTAATCTTGATAGTTTCACTTGCGCCTACCTTTAATGTAGGGATAGTGTAGGTAAGTTTATTGTCGGTGATCGTACCCTTATCGGTGCTAATAAATTTAACATCGTTTGGTGCACTGTCGCTTACAACAACATCTTTTAGATCAACATTACCAGTGTTTCGAACGACGATTTCGTATGTGAAATCCTTGTTGGCTTCGATTGTGATTTTCTCTTGGCCATTTACTGTTTTTTGGATCGAAACGCCAGGTTTGTCTTCTTTAGCTATCTCAAACACGCCTTTACATTTTGCACTAGTTGCATTACCGTCTTTAGTTAGGACGGTTGCTTCTACTGTGTATTTACCAGCATTTGAATTTTCATAGGTTAGTTTGGTTCCGTTGTTTACAGTTTTATCTGTAACAGTCTTACCATCAGAGTCTTTAACAATATATTTTACACCAGTAAATTCGGTATTGTTAACTGTATAGTTAGTGTTAAATTCGAATTTAGTTCGTGTAATCTTTGTAATTGTTAGAGCATCACAGCTATATGCTGGTTTTGGTTTTGGACAATCTTTATTTACGACTACGTCTGCGCCGTCTTCTTTATTGCCAATTGAAGTAGTAGCTTTAGCTATGTTTTTAAGTGTGTTTGTACCACAAACTGGTAAGCTGTCATTTTTAGCTACTTGAGCTGTAAATTTCAAATATGCATTACCATTTGGTAGATATCCACCAATATTTGTTCCACCACCAACGATTCCGTCGGTAATGTTATGAGTACCATCAGAGTCAGCAAGATATACGCTACCTGGTACGATTGAAATTCCTGTTGGAAGAGTATCTTTGATGATGACATCTTTCAATTGAGTTTCGCCTGTATTTTTGAACTCGATTTGGTAGTCGACTTTGTCGCCAGGGTTAACCTTAACGCTCTCTGACCATGTTTTGTCTCCGCTTTTTCGGACGGTCTTATTGATTGTGAAATCTCCTTGTGGGACGACTTCAGCCTTAACTTTAAAGACAACCCATCCAGAATATTGTAAACATCCAGGAATTTTACCATCAAGTTTATCATATCCAAGAGTTGCACCATTACCATTAATTATGTTGTCAGACAATGATGTCCCCCCGGTGAATACGTTGTTTGTGTATGTTGCAGATCCTGCAACATAGCTAAGTTTAAAATCTCTATCTCCGCTAAAAATAACTTGGTCATACACAGCTTTTGGTGAAGCGTTGCTTGAGCTTAATGTACCATCAATTTGGATTTTCTTAGCTTGATATGTTGGTACATTAAATTGCGCAGTAACATTTTCAGCAACAAGATTTAGATTTTCTGCTGCGTCGTTATGGACGTACATGCGGATGAAATATTCTCCATTTTGAGTGACGTTAATGTCATCACTCCATTGTGTACCGTTAACTGCACGGGCTCTTACGAAATTTCGTTCGTCGCCAATATCAGGATTATTTGTGATTGAGTTAAACGTATTGTAACTCGCTGGCTTTTCCATTGTAAAGGTTGGTCGACTTGGCCCCCAAGCCCAGACAGCCGCTGGAACTACCACAGATGCAAGTAAGGTAGCAATAATCATCGGATGTTTCGCTACGAAATTACTTACTTTTTTGAGTAATTTTCTCATATATTCTCCTCTCTGGCTCCTCACAGCCAGTGTTATGTTCTTATTATATCATATATTTATTATTTTGTCAAAAGTGTATTCGTTTATCTTATCTGGTTTTTTTGAATTGTTAAATTTTTCAACAAATCGAGCTATTAAATAACATCAATATCATGAGAATGCCGGCAACAGGTGGGTTGCCGGCAAAAAAGTACTAAACGTTTTATGCTTTACCAGCCAGGGTTAGACGTTTCAGTCTTACTCTGGTTTTCTTTAGCCTTCGCTTCTTCTTCTGCGCGCTTCTTAGCAGCTTCAGCTGCGGCTTTTTCTTCCGCGGTTTTAGCAGCTTGGGCAGCAGCTTCAGCTGCGGCCTTTTGAGCAGCGAGTTCAGCTGCGGCTTCAGCCTCAGCTTTTTTGTGTTCAGCTTCAGCTTTTGCAGCAGCTTCTTGGCGAGCCTTTTCTTGGGCAGCAGCTTCAGCTGCGGCCTTTTCTTGGGCTGCCTTCACATCATCTTGGCTTCCTTGATAAGAAGTGCCCGGTGATGTATTTACCGTTGCGTTTTCTGGGCCGTTGGCGCCAGGACGAACATTATTTTCGTCTTTAGAAATTACCTCGGGATTACGCTGAGGAGCTTGATTAATATCTTTAGGTTTAAGCCCTTCTGGTGTAGTAGGTATAGTTGGTGGCGGTGTTTGGCTTTCTTTTGGTGGTGTAGTTGTATCCACCGGTGGTTGTGGAACTTCTCCCGTCGGCACACCTTTTGGCGGTGCGGAGAAGAAGAAATTGCCACAGTACAACGAAGCGTACATTACTACACCATCACTATACTGGATAACCAATACTTTACGACCGCTTAAGTCGGTTGCCGAAGAATTCACAGTAAACTGATTATCTACGATGCCCGAATTGTGAGCCGTAAAGCCCGCTGCGGTCGTATCAATCTTAGTTGTTGTCGTCGGATCGGCGACTATCTGCGCTTCAAGGAAGCTGTATAATTCGCGCCCTTTTTCGCTCAGATATTTTTTGCCGTTGATTTCGACAACTAAGTCTTCGTACTCGGGGATATTAGTAACTCCTCGAGCGGTAGCAGCGCCAATTAGGGTTTCTGCATTGTGTCGCAGATACTCTAAAGCAGTTTCGGTCGCCTCATCTGCCTCTTCGGGCAGAGAATAGTCATCGCTATTGTTCGCCATGACTTTCTTCTGAGGGTTAGCGGTATCCCATTGCAGGAAATTTTCGTCTTCTAAATTGATAGAAGCTTTCTTAGCCGCAACCTGAGTAGCTACAGTTGGTTCTGACGAATCTACTGTGGACAAGGTTTTTTCTGTGCCGGGATAAAAAAACTTATACCCAGCTACAGCGATCAAAATTACTGCGATAGCAGAAATGACCCATGCCCAAATCTTTCGATTTGATTTTGGATCACTGCCTCTGATTTCAGATTTAAGAAACTTGATAGTTTCTTCGTCCGTCATATCGGCAGTTTCTTCCTTTAGGTACTTGTCATACTCTCGAATTTTTTCGTCAAAATCTGGATCGTCCTTTAGATCCTGTTTCTTTGCGTCAATCACTTTTTGGTATAGATCTTTAATTTCCATTATTATCACCCCTATAATTTTTTTGGATCTGAGACCACCACCTTTAGCATAAAACATTGTTGCGATTTATCGCAACACAAAACTAACTGAGGTCAGCTAGCTTAATGTTGCGATAAATCTTAATGCCATTTAATAACTCAATTTGTTAAACTCCCTCAACGAAAACTCCAATTCCGCTGATTGCCTAGATTATAGCATATTTATCTTTAAAAGTCAATAACTATACTACATTTTTAAATAAACACAAGCAAAATAAAAAGGGCTAAAATTAGCCCTCAATTTGGCACTTTCAATCGTTTTTGGATAGATCCGCCTGGAGGTCTACTAATTTAGTAGATTTTTTGGCAGCTTCTGCCTTAGGTTCGGTTTCAACTTTTGCTTGCTTAGTTTCTCTGGAAAGAAGCACATCTAGCGCTTGGCTAAACCTTGACTTCTTGGTTGAGCCAGCTGTCTTTAATCTAAATATAACTAGTGCAATTAGCCCCAGCCCAATGATGAAGAGTAGAATATTTGGCATACAGGTAAAAAGTAGACCAATTACACCAGCTATCTGCCACCATGTACTAAGAGTCATTCGTTTAGAAAATATGCTCCATTTATTTTCTAAAAATACTACTAGAGATAATGCGAGAACTAAATTGACAGATGTAACTACATATGGTGAAGTTATAAAAGTTAACCCACCAGACAATAGCCGCAAGATTTTTACTAAAAACATTCCAATAAAATACATTATATCACCCCTGAAAATATAGATTTTAGCAATTACGATTAAAAGTATTGTAATGTACTAAGTTAGTAAAACGATAACATAAAAGTCTAATTTTGTCAATTAGCGAGACTAAAAAGAGTGCATGATAAAATAAAAACTTCAGCTTATTAACTGAAGTTTTTAAAAAATAATACCTGGTGGGTGATTAGGGACTCGAACCCCAGACCCTCTCGGTGTAAACGAGATGCTCTAGCCAACTGAGCTAATCACCCGATAAGATTATTTTAACAAAACATATATTAAATGTCAACATTTAATTAGTCGATTATATCTCGTATTCTAGCTCAGCGAAAAATTTACCGTCACTATGAGAGCTTAAGTATATAAGATCTAATGTGTCAGGCATAGTGCTAAGCGCTACCATCTCTTCATATGAAAACCAGTTCTGTGACTCGGAAGTTGGGATTATGGCTGATATTTGCTTTGGTATTTGAACCGTGAATACGTGCGAGAGCGTGTTTGAGATAACTTCGTTTTCTGATAATATTTTTGCGTAATAATCACCTATATGGTCTATATTTTTTATATTTAGGTTTGTTTTTTCATATATTTCTCTTTGTGCAGAATCTATAATTCGGTTGTCTATATCCTGAATTTTACCACTAATAAATCCCCACATTCCGATCAGAGGCTGCTTGTTTCTTTTTGTCAATAAAAACTGATTATGATGATTTTTGAGTAAAATTCGGGTTGTGATTTTGGGCTGTGAATGGATTTGAAATTTATCTAAGCTAACCGTTTCAACATAATTCAGGCCACTTGGCGATAGAGAATAATCTTTATTATTTTTAATTATAAAGCCAGTTTTAAGTAGGCTTTTTAAGTGGTAAGCATAAAGATTGCTGTCAACTTTTGGCGGTCTCATCTGTGAGTATCTAGCCGTTTGTTGCTTCGTTAAGTACTTCAAAATGCTTTTTTGGATGTGGTGAGTTATTTCTATCATGGGTATTATCCTTATGCTTTTAGTCAAAATGTTTTGAGTCAAAATATATTATCTATATTTTTAAATTATAACACTATATAATGAAAATAGTTAATAGATAGAGAGGAAAATATGGAAAACAAAAATTTCAATACCCGTGGAAACGGGCAGCTTAAAGACGTAGAGAGTAATGAGGTATATCTTGGCTCAAAAAAAGTTGGCGCCGAGATTATTGACATCACAAAAAAATTGAAAGATCTAGAATGTAGTAGAGGTTATTACGATATTGGGTCAAAAGAACTATTTGATATTTTTCAAAGTGATAGAACTTTAGAAAATATGGTGGATATAGAGTCTTCACCACAAGAAGCAGAGGATTGGATATTAGGCAAACTTAGCGCCATTCGGGATACTGAGTATGGCCAGTATGCGAAAATCGGTATTGTTAGCGGGTCCTTCGATGTGCCTCATGAAAACCATACGTGGTACTTGAGGCACTGTAAGGCACTTTTGGCTCAAAAATTTTGTGTAGAGAATGGCATTCCAGCTACAAAAGAAAATATTCGTGATGCGATTAGTGATAATTTAGTTCAACTAATTGTGGCCGTTGATACAGACGAGGAGGTGAGTAATAGAAAAACAAAAATGGGTGATATTCGGCCGATTTATAATTTTTATGATAGAGCTAGGCGAATTTCTGAGTTAACCTTCGTAGAGGATGAAGTGCGACTACCGATAGTCGATTATGTAATTCCAGAGGGTCCGGAATATAGTGGTACCAGTCTTGAAAAGATGCCAGAAATCGCCCAAAAAGGAAAAGAACTCGGTTTGATCGATGAATTTATCTGTTTTGGCGAGCATCCTCTGAGCGCTAATATTGCAAAAGAAAAAGGTTTTGACCCGATCGTTGTGCCGCAATCGGTCTTTTACGCATCAAATCCAGTAACTGGACAACCCTATTCATCTTCGGCTATAATAAAAAAGATTAGGAATCAAGGAGAATAGTATGGATTTCAGAAAGCCGAAACAGTCATCACGTAATTATAAAAAATATCGTGAAGAAAATGCGGCAAAAAAACGTGGTTGCGTATTTTGCAAAATAAACGAAGAAAAAAGTTCAATAATCGACGAATTTAAGTGGTTTAGAAT
>JAGOOS010000024.1 GCA_017992395.1 Candidatus Saccharimonadota bacterium | reverse complement strand
GCACTGCTGATGCGAAGATTGACCCCACAAATGTATTGCTATTCGTAATATCGAATGGACTGTGTGTAGCACGGTCCTCTTCTGCTTGTTTGGCTATAGTTACTTTCGTATCTTGATAATAAGCAATGGCTGCATCTTTCGACATTAATGTGGCGCCGCCATATTGTGCTCCTTGACTCATGGCTCCACCAATACCCGCAAATAAAGCATTACCAGCATCTTGTCCGGCGATATCGTCATCAATTACTTGTCCGGCGATTGCGTTAATTGCTTGGGCTGTAAGCTGCTGAATAGCAACAGACATACCAATCTGAAACGCAATCCCTAACACGACTTTAGTCCAACCGATACCGGGAGTTAAACCAAATAATAAATCGCCAATATCTTTAGCAGTAGAATTCATTATCTTGCATGTACGCGTACTAAAAGGAATATTACTTATTAGGCTGTTAAAACCGCCAATAAGACTCAATACTCCACCTCCAAGTATGTATTTTGATGTGGAACTATCTGCTGGTGCTGAATCACCATAAGCGTACCATTTATAAAATTGAGAATCTGTAGCAGACCCTTCAGAGCCTGGTATAACTTCACCGGAGCTATCTGTTAGAGTTGAGGAGCTTGTTAACATGTTAGCAACAGATTCAACTTCTTCTGGCTGTGCGTCGCCAGCTTTAATTTTATCTGATATGGACATAATTGTTAATGCGAACTTACCAAGCTGAGCAAACCTTATAACTTTTGAGCTAACTGAAACTATTTTTGAAATACCGTATGCAGCGCAGACGAATTCTGCCGAATCGCTAATTCCGCGTGCAACCCTTTTAATTGATTTTTTACTTTCTGTTACTTGGCTAACTTCGGCTTTTGTTGTGGACTCATAATTATTTTTTGCTTCATTAAAGCCATTTTCATCAAAAGTACCATCGGCCTCAATATAATCTTCCCTACTGGGTTCACTAGCGGTTCCGCCTGGTTTTTCACTAGTTGAGTCGTCGATAATATCTTCAAATATTTCTTCAGAGGTTGCTCCTCCTTCTTCGCTTGCAGCAGTTTTACCGCTTTTTGTTGCTTTTAAGCTATTATACAATTTTTTAAATTTAGCATCTGCGAATGTTTTAAATCTTGCTTTTAATGCGGCATCGAAAGTAGATCTCATTTTTGCATCACCAGAAAGAGCTGATTTCAAGGATGTTGGGTCTGTATATGTTTTCCCTTCATAACTATAACTACTTATAAGCTTTCTTCCTGTAATTTTAGAATCTCCAGAAACTTCGACGCTAATACCTTTTGCTTCTAGATTTTTAATTTGTTTTGCTGAAGTAGATTTAAACTTACACTTTATACTAATGGCATTACTACATTCGCCTGAAGAAAGCTTATCTCCAACAGCGGTGTTAGTCCCAGATACAACCATAGTATTTCTATAGTTAGCGAAGCCATTTTTGACTACTTCGGCAATATGAATTGGTAAGAGTGACACTAAGGCACCACTAAAAAGGCCGACGATTAATCCACCTGCTCCGAGGCCACCGCCAATAGCTACTAAAGGTCCTTTACCCTTTAACTTTCCGGCAATTTTCTTGGCTTTGCCTAAAGTTGAAGAGGCTTCTTTTGCTGAAGCCCTGCTAGCATGAGAACCTCCAGTGAATTTATTGTCCCAAGGCGACTCAGCAGTTCCTGATTTTTCTGCTTTAGATATGTCATCTGTATTAGATGAGTTTGATGAGTTTTCGACATCGGCTAGTTTTTTGGGATTATACGCATCATTATTGATGACGTCAGCACTTCCCCATCTTGAGCGTGCACGATCAAGCGAGCTTTGGTTATCGTCGCTTAAATCACTAAAATCGCGATCGTCGTTGTTTGGATCGTAGTCCCAATTTTCCTGCTCCATAACTGATAATATTTTAACATAATTCTAATCAAAAAACAAAGTGACTAGAACTTCTCATTAGGGTCCACATACCCATTAGTTGATAATGTATCATTCTGTCGTTTGGTTGTTTGAATGGGGTTAGTTGTGATTAAACTCTGCTCAGTTTGGCTAGCAATAATTTGAATATGAACATGGTTTTGACCAGCGAAGAATAATCCTTGTCCCACTGGGAAGTTGGCTAGACGTTTACGCTCTTCCTCGGTTAGTTTAAACACATCACTAAGTACGTCAACGGCGCTAGAGGACTGCTTTAAAAGAAGCTGCATTGAGCTGTTGGCCACAATTGCGCGACCCATTTTACTTCCCATGAAATCTTCTACATCCTGAGTGATTGTTGTGAGCCCTAGATAATATTTTCGAGCGCGTTTAGCAAGACTGAATAAAAAGTTTGCACTATCATCATATTTCATTAATTGCCACGCCTCATCGACGATTAGCATGCGCTTTTTTTGTTCGGTTCGTACGACATTCCAGATATGGGAAAGCACAATATACATAGCAACTGGTCGAAGCTCATCTTCAAGATCGCGAATATTAAATACAATCATTGAATTGTTTATGTCTACATTGCTCTGCTGAGAGAAAATTCCAGCAAAAGTTCCAGTCGTGTATTTTCGTAGTCGTTGAGCTAGCTGCGGTCCAGTTCCGCCCATATGAACCAAAGTGTCGTAAAGGTTGATTATTGTTGGTGGGGTTGAGTTATGAGTTAGCGGATCACTTGTGATGCCAGCTCTGGCGTACGTATCGATAAGTGCCTGATCAAGGTCGGCCTCTTCGGCTGGTGAGAGCCCCATGTGCGGTCCAACAGAAGTCCCACCAAGCATTAATCTGAACAGCCCATGAAGAGTTACCAAATTAGCCCTTAACGCATCGTCAGCTTCTTCATTGTCGATTACTCGTGGTAGATCAAACGGATTTATTCTAGTGTCGCTATTTAGGCTCAGTCGTATATAGCTACCACCGACAGCATCACTTAATTTTTGGTACTCATTTTCCGGATCGATAATCAACACATCTGCGCCCATCATCATAGTTCGAAGAGCTTCGAGCTTAACGGTAAAAGACTTACCTGCACCAGATTTAGCAAATACAACCATATTAGCGTTTTCTAGTGTATATCGATCAAAAATAACCAAGCCATTGTTGTGCATATTAATACCATAAAGCACGCCACTCTCTTGAGTTAAGTCAGCAGAAGTAAATGGAAAGCTAGTCGAAATTGCGCCAGTATTCATATTGCGCCTAATTTGCAATTGGTCAGAAAGTTGAGGGATTGTGCTATTTAATCCCTGCTCTTGTTGGCTTGAAGCAACTTTAGAGAAGATCATTTGTTGTCCAAACATGTTCTCAATTTTGTTGCGCACAAAATTTAATTCATCTAAACTATCAGCATAAAGTGTCACATATAAACCAAAGCGGAAGAACTTTTCAGCCCCAAGCTGAAGTTGATCGCGGAGTTCTTCGGCATCTTGAATGGCGGCTTCAAGTGCTGGATCACGCGTTCGTCCCTTTTCATTGTTGATAGATAAACTAGCTTCAAGCTGAGTAACTTTTTTACGCAAGTTATTCATAATTATTTGAGTGTCAACCGGGTAGATAAACATTGATATGTCTAGAACTTCATCGATATTAATAAATGGTGATAACCAGCCGGTATAAACACGACGTGGGTAGCCATAAATATACATAGTTTGGCCATATTTTGTGCCAAGCCTAAAGTGACTTGAATGAATTTCGAGTGAACTTGGAGCGATCAAATCGCGCAAGGTTGTTATACCAGTCAAAAAAGCTTGTTCGACTTCGGCTTGTTCTTGAGCTCTTTGTTGGGCGGCAATGTCAATTGCGTCTTTTTTCTTTTTAGCCATTCAATCCTCCTTGCAAATCCTGTGGGGCGGCATCTGATTTGTCGCCTTTTCTCACAAAAGTAGTTGTAATATTTTCAAAATCACCTAATGGCTCTCTAACGGCGGTATCTGGGTTATATGCGTTATAATAAAGCTCGCCAAGCTCCTTAGTATTTAGCTGTACGCTCTTAATTCCCATCTGAAATAAGCCACCAGTTACTGAGTCTACTCGGTGTTTAATCTCGTCACGGGCTTTATCCCAGGTCACTCGATCAATCTTTGTTGTTTGAGCAGCCGGTTTTGAGAAGACTCGACCAAAGAAGCCTTTAGTCTGATCCTTTAAAGTGTTTAAATCTCCGGCAGGATAAAATGGTACAACTATAAAGAATGATTTATCCATAATATTAGCTTCTTGACTTAAAATATCTACGAAATTAATATAGTCATCCATTAAAACACCGAGTAACATATTGTCTTGATTACGACGGATCCTATCGAGCTTATCAAGATACGGTGCAATATCAACGCGTTGAGACCGGATTAAAATCTGAACTGGGAAATTAAGAGAGTTCAAGAAATTTTGATATGAATATTCAACACCCTCTCTTTCACGGCTACTCATAAGATCGTAATTGATAGATTTACATGCTATGACGGCTCGAAAACTACCATCACGCATAATTGCCATTCCCTCGCGTAGTTCGGCTATTTCTAGAGTATTTTGAGTTGAGTTTGGGTTGGCTGGTGAAGATGTTGAAGTCTGTGCTGAAGCACTATTAACTTGCCCTGCGGCAGGGTTTGCGGCTACTTGATTATTTGTATTTTGACCATCCATATTTTACCTTAACGAAATAACTACTTCTTCGTCTAAATCTCCCTCGCTCTGTTTTTTGGCATTAACTTCTTTATCGTGAAGTTTGTTAGCTTGTCGAGCCAAAGTTTCCACTGATAAATCTTTTCCTTCTGAAACTAGTCTCATTATATCATCATTTGGTCGGTTTATGCTAGTGGTTTTTGCTTCTACTGTTGGTTGATTGAGGTTTTGTGGTGCTGGTGTTTGATTTTGGTTAGAAGCTCTTGATGCTGTTTTCATGTCTGTTTGTGATGGCTGGTTTTTGGATAAAATAGGCTGGATAACCGATTGCCTGATTGAGTCTGGATAAGGGTTGTAGTCTAAATGAATATCCTCCCCAATATCAGATGGCTGATTTAATGGCTCATTTGATGGTAGGGCTTGAGCTGCCTTCATTGCCTGTTGATAATAATCTCTAGGGTCTTGAGGCTTGTAGGCTTTATCCTGAATTTCGTCAGATGTATTTGACGTATAGTCAGCCAGGCTTTTAGCAGTATCCATATTTTGTAGGATTTGTTTTTTGCGTCGACGATCGTTTAGTTCAATCATATTATCAATGTTATTCGCGACGCGATTATCTTCAAAAATATCTTCAGCTGTTTGGGCTTCATGTACAAAGTCATCATGGATCGATGAATTTTGAGATACGGCATTTTTAATAGCCCAACCGCCAGTATCCACGACATCTGAAAGATAGCTCAATCGGCGCACTGCCTCATCTTGGCTTAAACCTTTAGTCCTAGTAGGTTCAGCAACTTTTGGAGCGGTTATTTCTATTAAATGCTCAACACCATCTGGTTGCCACAAACGCTTGCGAGGTTTAAGATAGAAAGACAAGACTGCAGCTAAGTAAATCTCCATCGGCTGATCTTTTCTGATTGGTAAAGCTAAAGCACCAAAGAATAGTATTATCGGTACTGGTATTATAACTAACGGTGGAAAGAGTTGAAACAAAGCAAAAGCGCCTAGCCCCGCTAAAGCTACAATTATAAGATATATAAATTGCCGAAAACTAAACGGCCCCAATAGTTTATCTTCCGCCTCGACATCTTGCGGAACTTTATAATCATTCATCTATTTGCCCACTTCTTCCATTCTTAAAGATAGTATAACATTTTTTAAGAGTAGATAAAAGCCTCCGTCTTTACAGATGGGGGCTTTTATCTTATAGTTTGAAATGTTTAACTAAGTCGTCGTAGGAGTCTTTTTGTACACCTTTGATTCGGTTTTTCATTTCTTGTGAGCTATGGATATTTTCAATAGAAGCTTTGATTGCATCCATTGAAGCTTTATTTTGCTCGACTGTTAAACCAGGAATTGTAAACCTGCCATAAGTTTTAAGTTGTTTGGATATATCGGCTAAGATATCCGGGTCGGTTTTTAGAAGAGTTTCTGCATTCATTTTTTTCCATGATTTTACATATTCTAACTGGAAATCAGTCACCTTTCCGCTAGATGATTGCTCAAAGAAGGCTCCACCTAGGGTTTGATAGTCGTCTTTTTTGGCGTTTTTGAACGCATCAATGCCGTCGATTCGTATATCGTGTAAGTCTCCACCGGCAGCCATTCTGTTATATAAATCAGGTATTACTAACTTTCCATTATGTTTGTCTGTGTAGCCAAAAGTTTGAAAGGCTTTCTCTAAAGCTAACGACCTAACCGTATCACTTGAACTATCTAAAGTTATACCATTTGCTAAGGTGACGTTTTTGCCATCAATAATTTCTAACGATTGGTCTCTGTTGAATTTACCATCTAAAGCCAATTTACTTAACGAATCGCGCTCTTCTTTTGTAGTTTTAGCTGCACTACTTAAGGCCGCGGCAAGAGAGATGTTTTTACCAGCCTCACCACGTGAACCAGCTGATTTTTTCAAAAGTTCGTCGTCGTGTTTTAAGGTTGTAGCTAGGCTATTATTAAACATAGCTTGATTGTTTACTCCAGCTAATTTAGTAGCGCTTAAACTATTCATAGTGTTAAGCAAATCAGCTGAAGTTTTACCAAAGTTTTTAGATAGATTATTAACTCTATCTTTGTCTATTCCAACTATCTTACCTTTAGCGTCAAACTCAAAAGTTTCCTTGAATAAACTAGCCTTTAGTCCAGAGATAATTTCATTGGTATTTTCGTTAGATAATTCCAGATCAAGTTTAGCTTGACCAGCTTTAAACTGGTAACTCTTACTAAGATATTTATCTCTTAGTTCGGCAGAGCCGGCATTATTTGCTTTTTCTATATAGTCAGAGTCTATATTATTGAACGCAGTTTGCTGTCTATTTTCGGCAACACCTTTTTGTGCAGTATGTCGTTGGCGACGATTATAGCTAATCTGATTTGCCCAGCCTGCACTTCCGAAGCGTGGTCGGCCCTTACCATTTAACTTACTCGGATCAAGGCTTTTTGCGATAGCTTTATTTTTACTAAAATCAGATTGTTCTCGGGCAAAGTTTTTGGCTTTGTCGAAAGGACCTTTATTTGGATTATTGATCATGCCGGCAAATTTACCAAGTAGTCCGCCACTAAAGCTAATTAAGAACGGTGTAACCACTAGAGGTACGACCTGAACTATCATACCTAAGACTAATGTTATTGCGTTCCCGTTAGCATTAGCTATTATAGTTGTACCAGCTAGTTGTGCGCCGCCAAACAATAGTGCGAATAACGGATACATAAATAGCATGGTTGAAAATAAGTCTTTCCATTTTTCGAACCATTTTTCGGTGTTAGGCAGAATATTAGCCGCAAACGCTAAAGGTGCTAAAAACACCAAAACGGTTATTATAGCCTGTCTTGCTGCTAAAATCACGACAGCAACTAAAACTGAGAATACTACGCCAACCAACCCTATGACTAACAACCATAAAGCCGACCCAAGCCCTCCACTAAATACAGAGGCACCATAAACGAGTGCTCCCGTTCCACCTAAGACGGCTGTTGTTACGCTTGTCCAGGTTATTGTTGAGTCTCCGCTACCGGACATCTCAATTCCGTTTGCTGGATTTTCAAAGATGTCGGTTCTAATTGACACAAATAAGTTCTGGAGTTGATGACCGGCTATATTAGATAGATCAATTAATATAGAACATATATAATAAGATAAGTTTATTAAGATAGCTGCAACAATGATTTTTGGTAGCATTTTCTTGACTCCATAATTACTAATACCAACACTAGTAATTTGAGAGTAAATAACAATAATCAATAATATCACAAACAGTACATTTGCGATATTTCTCATATAATCCCAGACCTGAAATAGAGCTGATTTATCGGTTGTTTTTAGTGGCTGAACATCCAAGAAACTTTGCAAAATATTATATAGACCGTCCATAGCTCTCGCTAAAGTGTTGGCTATCATACAAACAAGCCACCCTCCGCCACCCTCCACAGAACAACTGCTTCCACTACCGGCAGCAACACCTTTAATTTCAATATCTTCGTTTCCGTTCTGTTCTTTAAAGTTTCCCAAAGTGTCCATAGTATATTTTGATAATTTGGCACTTGCAGGGTCCTCTTTTTTGTTTACTACTATGATTTCAATTGGCGTAGCCCCAGAAGATATACTGGCAGTCCCTTCGTAAATATATACATTATCTGATTGTACACTTTTTGGAAGATTGTTCTTTTCTGAAGCGCTGACTTTTCTGAAGGTTTTACTATTATAATAAATACCGCTGTAGGTATCATCAGACCACTGGGCTTCGCCTGCGGCTGAAACTGGACTATAAACAAAAAGGCTCGCGGATATCATCAACGCGGCTAGTAAAAATAAAACTATGCTTTTTGGCTTACTAAATATATTTTGACCAAAGCTTTTTAGTCCATTTCGCATAAGCCTAATTTTAGCATAAAACAGTACTTTTGTCAACCCCGATAAGCGTGTTTTTTACTTTAAAACACTTGCTTTTTGGTTTATAATGTTATATTGTATAATCAAGATGAATAAAATACGCAAACAAGTTCTAATCCCTTCGATAGTTGTGAGTAGTTTTGCCTTGTCTATATTATCTTCAAAACAAGCAAACGCAGTCGAAACTGCTATCCTCCCAGATACTGATATCGCTGGATTACTAAATATAGTACTTGTGGTTCTAACGACTGGTGTAGGAATTGCAGCAACTGTTGCTTTTGTGGCGGCAGGAATCATGTATTCGACTGCTGCGGGTAATGCGGCTCAAGTTCAAAAAGCTAAAACTATGATTTTAAACACTGTTATAGGTCTACTTTCCTACCTATTAATGTGGGCCTTTATAAATTGGTTAGTTCCAGGAGGGGTTATTTAATGAAAAAATTTAAGCTTGCGAGTAGTTTAGTTGCCTTTTTTATGATTGCTGGCGGAGTATTTACTACTATTATACCAAGTAACGCTTACGCTGCAGACTGTAATACAACTTTCTTTGGTATGCCAGCTTGGTATAGAGGCCTAACTAAGAGCGATTGTAGTATTAAGAATATAAGCAATAAAGATACAGGTACTGATTATGTAACACTTCAATCATTTATTTGGACGATTGTACTTAATGTGGCGGACGGGCTGTTTCGTATTGCGGGTATAATCTCTACTGGGTTTATTGTCTGGGCTGGTTTTCAATATATGATATCACAAGGAAATTCTGCCAAGGTTGCTGCTGCCAAAAATACTTTAACTAACGCTATAATTGGATTAATAGTTATTTTGTTGGCGGTCGGAATTACCAACTTTGTCCTGGGACTAATTACTAAATAAGGAGAAAAATGATTTTTTTAAAAGTAATAGCGGAAAGCGACATAAAAATTAGCGATGAAGTCAAGGGCAATATTCCTCAAATCGCAGCTGGAGACAACCAAATAATTCAGCTATTCAATACGGCCTATCTGTGGGCAGGTATAATTTGTGTGGCGATCATTATTGTTAGTGGTATCCTATATACGACTTCTGCCGGCGACTCTGCGCGAGTTAAAACTGCAAAAAATGCCATAACATATGCCGTTGTGGGTATTGTAGTAATCTTGTTAGCTTTTACAATAACTAACTTCGTTATAGGAAAGGTGTAAAATGAAAAAAATCATTATCGTACTGGCAATTTTCGGATCACTACTGTTGCCTGCTGTGACTTCATTTAATCATGTGCATGCAGTAGATGGTTTTGAAGCATGTAAAAACGCTAAAGGAGATGCCGCTACTGGCGCCATTTGTAGCGATCAAGAGGGTCAAGATTTACAATTAACTGCTAAGAACCTTATAAACGTCGGATTATGGATAGTTGGCGTAGCATCAGTTATCGTAATTATCGTATCTGGTATATACTATGTTATCTCAGCCGGTAACGCCGACACCGTTAAGAAAGCTAAAAACGCTTTGGTTTATGCTGTGGTTGGCTTGGTCATTGCGCTGCTATCTTATAC
>JAGOOS010000053.1 GCA_017992395.1 Candidatus Saccharimonadota bacterium | reverse complement strand
ACGTACTTGGCACCATGCCAAGCACGATGTCCAATGCTTTTATTATATCATACTTTTAATATAATACAAGCATGTTTATTTTTACCTCGCTATAAGCTAAAATAAGATTATGTTTAAAAAATTAATCGCCAAAGTAACCTTAAGCCCTTCCGCTATTGGCGATTTGTCTAATTACTACAAGGAACTCAAAAAGCACACTATTTACAGAATTGTGGCAGTTCTTTTGTTCTCATTTGTACTAATACTAGAATTTGCTATTATTAACATTCCTCCTCCCACCGGTACACCAAATGAACGGACTCCTTCTGATATGATCGTCACCAAAAACACTACGAATATAAAATATTCCTTAGAAGCAAGGAATATTTCTCAGGGCAACGCAAATGCCACAACAAACCCTGCTCAGTCAGCAGACCAATTAGTCTTCACTTTGAACGCTCATAATGTATCTAAAGAACCTCAAGCTGTGGATTTCGCTATAGATCTTCAAGATGTATTTGACTATGCTAGCCTTCTAGGAAATAACGAGGCAGCCCTTTACGATACTGTTTTAAAATGGCCAGAAACAACAATAGAGCCAGGCGAAAATCAATCTCGCACCTTCACAATTAAAATGGCTAGAGACATTTCTACGGCGCCCATGAATCAGCTTGCATACGATTGCAAAATGACTACCGCTTTTGGCTCAATCCAAAATAGTGTTGTAAGATGCTCAACAGTTAAATACCTAGAAACAGAGCTAAGTGCTTTGCCAAAATTTTCAAACACTTTATCATTAACTATAATAATCGTTGCTTTAATTACATCAATAATTCTACTTTTACGCAATCTTCAACTTCGCTATGAAGTTAGAATAATTAAAAACAAATTAACAGAGGGCGATTTATGAACGACAGAAAAAGCATAAATAATAAGTATAAATCTGTTATGCGCTCTGCTAGAGCAGATATGAACCCACTAAGCAAACTTTGGAGCACAATTCTTCATTTTCCCCCAATAGAATGGACCTTCAATTTACTAAATAAAACTATCTTAAGACCTGTGCCCTTAATTACATCAGGAGCAGTATCGCTAATCGGAGGCCTAGGCTTATATTCAATTGCACTTTATAACGGCTATCCTATGTATGGATCAGAAATACCGCTTCTTCTGCTGGGCGGTCTATTTATTGGGATTATATTTGATTACCTTCGAATAATCTTCGGTGGCAGTTCATAAATAATGCTAATCTACTTTAAACCTTAGCGTAAGCTAATAGAAAATCCATCTTCTTGACTAGAGGCAGAGTCTCTTACGTTGAGCTTACCGGGAGTTTTTTTCGGTTGCTCCATCTTAACTAGCTCTGGCTCATTTACTTTAGGGTGCGATGGCTTTAGCGGCGGCTGGACAGCAGACTTAGCTTGAACACCATCTGTTGCTACATTCTTTTTAAGATGTTCTCTTCTCTCTAGCCATTCATCTAGAAAAGTCTTATTCGTTGCTGGCGATTGTTGTACACTACTAGCTGAAGCACCTGTTGGAGCCGGTCCTGGCGAGCTTGGTCTTGCCATGCTACCTTGAAATTTCGAGACAGGTGGCACACCCCTTTGAGCTGCTTGCTTCCGTTTAAATTCTTCTCCGGCACCAAGGCGTGCAAATATCTCTTTCTCTACGACAGCACGAGGGCGTCCATATTTAACCGCCGATAATTTTTTCAAGGCATCTCTTACCTCTACTCTCGACTCGCCCATTGGAGGCACCAGCGTCATACTAAATGCAGATGAAGGCACTCCAGATATCATGACAGACGTAATGGCCTGATAATTAGGTAACTTTGTCAAATCTTCTGCGTCAAAAGTTGGTTGAAATTTTTTCTCAAGCAGCTCTGCGTCTGTAACGCCAATACGCCCGCTAATGATTGTACCCACGTTTCCTAAAATGGCTTCTCGAATAGTGTCTGTTAACTGAGTCATAAACTGGTTGGCTAATATAAGATTTAATCGATATTTTCTAGCCTCTGACATAATAGACTCAAAACTATCTGTTGCAAAATTCTGAAACTCATCTACATATAGAGCAAAATCTTTGCGCTCTGCTTCGGGCATGTCAGCACGACCCATTGCGGCAACCTGAAACTTCATAACAAACATCATACCTAGAAGTTGTGAGTTAAGCTCGCCTGTTTTACCCTTAGAAAGGTTAACAAATAAAATTTTGTTATTATCCATTATTTCACGAATGTTAAAACCACTTCTCGTTTGTCCAATAATATTACGCATCATTTCGTTAGATAAAAATGCGCCGAATTTACTGACAAACCAGCCAAGCACCTCAGACTTGTTGGCCTCGCTAGTTTGAGCCATTTCTTTGTTCCAAAAATCTAAAACCGTTTGATCTTTGATATATTGCATTTTAGAATCGGTAAAAGATTGATCATTAAAAACTTGTGGCACGTCTATAAATGTAGTCCCTGCAGGATCGCTCATAATTGTCAATGCGGCATTTCTAAACCAATGTTCGTATCTTGGACCAATAATACCAGAGTGTGTAGGATCATATAGTTTATATAGCATACCAATAGTCTCTTGAATCAAGAAATCTCGCTGATCTTCTGTTTCGTATTCAAATAAATTAAGTCCAATTGGGTTTTCCATATCGCCTGGGTTAAAGTAAATAACATCTTCTACTCTTTCACGAGGAACCATTCCCATTAGATGCTCGGCTGAATCGCCGTGAGGGTCAATAAAGGCAAAACCTTTACCGTCTAACATATCTTGATAAGCTAGATTCTCTAGCAGCACTGACTTTCCAACACCGGTCTGACCAATAAAGTAAGTGTGCCGCCTACGATCATTTGTTCCCAGTCTAATCGGCTTCTTAACGCCCCTAAACTCATTCACTCCTATTAAGAAGCCTTCATCCATAATTTGCGTTGGACCATCAACCTGTTTAGCCATTTGTCTTTTAACTCGAGATGTTGGAATATTATTTTGATCAGGCAAATGGAATATCGTTGCCATTTCTACACTATTTAAAATAGTACTACGCTGTCGCTGTGGGAAAAAGCGCATTATATATGCCGTTACCAAATCATCTGAATTCTTCGCTTGAGAAAACTTAAAACCATTACTTGATGGTGAATCAAAAAGCGAGAATGTGGC
>JAGOOS010000004.1 GCA_017992395.1 Candidatus Saccharimonadota bacterium | reverse complement strand
CGTTTAGCAAAAAAATCCGTTGAAGGCGATCGCAGAGCTAAAGATAAAATGGCTGAAGCAAATATGCGTTTAGTAGTATCAATTGCTAAAAGATATTCTGGCCGCGGCTTAGATTTGCTTGATTTAATTCAAGAAGGTAACACTGGTTTGCTACGGGCAGTCGACAAATTTGATCCAGAAAAAGGCTTTAAATTTTCAACTTATGCTACGTGGTGGATTCGTCAGGCGATCACTAGGGCGATTGCCGATCAAGCTCGTACGATTAGAATTCCAGTTCATATGGTGGAGACAATTAATAAATTGATGCGAACTCAGCGTCGAATGACCCAAGAACTTAACCGTGAGCCGACTGTTGAAGAGCTTGCTAAAGAACTTGAAATGGAAGTTGAAAAAGTCGAATATGTGATGAAAATTAAACAAGACATTACATCTCTAGATGCCGGTGTTGGACGCGATGGTGATGATGGTGAAGATTCAACCTTAGGTGATTTTATCGAAGATGAAGACACTGCTAGTCCAGAAGATTCAGCTTCAAACCAACTACTTAAAGAGCAAGTTCGCGAGGTTCTATCTAGTCTTAGCGACCGCGAGCAAAAAATTATCAAAATGCGCTTTGGTCTTGATGGCACAAAAAGCCATACACTTGAAGAAGTTGGTCTAGAGTTCGCAGTTACTCGTGAGCGTATCCGCCAAATCGAAGCGAAGGCTTTAATGAAGTTACGTAAGCATAAAGATTCTAAAAAATTACACGAATATTTAGACTAATAGTGGGCGAGAGGAAATACTTATGAAAAATAAACTAATCAGAATTGCGCCAATTTTACTAATAATAGTTATTGCAGTCCTTGCGATTGCCGCACTTGTTAGCCTTGGGCAAATGTTCTTTAATGGTGGAGATAATCAAAATAAGGCTCAAGTTTCTGAAACGGAGACTGCTAGCGACAACTTACTTAAAAATGATGTTAGCCGAAGCGTAAAAATGATTGTTCGTGGACCGATCGTGGCTGATGAGAATTTTAGATCGTATACTGTTGAAGTTACACCTTCGGCTAGAACTCTTACGACTTACAAAGGCTATCTTGGTGACGTGATTGATCAAGTTAAACTAGATAATAATGCAAAATCTTACGATGAATTTATTCATGCGCTTGATAAGGCAAACATGATGAAGGGTACAGCGTTAACTGGTGAAGAAGATAACATGCTAGGCGTCTGTGCGACGGGTCATCTTTACGACTTTGCGATCTTAAAAGATAATAATGTTGAAAAGCATCTTTGGACTTCGACTTGTTCTGGGTCAAAAGGCTCGCTTGAGGCAAATGTAAGACAATTGCAAAATCTATTTATTGTTCAAATTCCAAACAATAATCAAATCGTTAACGACCTTGGAATGGCAAATATCTAGTTGATGCCAAAAGCATTAATTTTTGATTGTTTTGGTGTTCTTGTTGAGCCAAGTCTAGGCTATTTAAAGAGCCTTGCTGAAACTACAGAGCAGTCTCAGCAAGTTTCGGATTTTAATCTTCAAGCAGACCTTGGTTATATTTCTAGGCAAACCTTACTAGAAAATCTTAGTCAGGTTTTAGATATTCCGGCGGATGAGGTTTGGGCAATTATGCAACAACGGCGTTTAAAGATGCCAAAAACAATTGATTTTTTATTATCAAAAAAGGCTAATGGGTCGAAAATCGGACTTTTAAGTAATGTCGCACAAGATACCTTAGAGACGATATTTCCTAAAGATGAGCTCGATGCTATGTTTGATGAAATGATTTTATCTTATGATACTCACTTAGTTAAGCCTGACCCGAAAATATATTTATTGATGGCTGATAAACTCGGAGTTGATCCAAGCCGATGTGTAATGATTGACGACGCGGTAGAAAATATTACTGGCGCTAAGTCTTCTGGTATGCAAGGGGTTGTTTTTAAAGATGTTGATCAACTCGAGTCTGACCTTTCAAAACTCGGTTTTTAGGTTATTAAGACTACTATTTATGGGCTGTGTTTTATGATATAATTTAAGTATATGCCAGAGTTACCAGAAGTTGAAACTGTTGTTCGAGGATTAAACCGTCTAATCGTAAAAAAGAAAATTACGGCCGTTCGCCACGATTGGCCAAAAAGTTTTCCAAACTCACCAAGTTCGGTTGATGTTTTTATGATAGGCTCCGAGATTAAACAAGTCCGCCGGCGCGCAAAAGTTATCATAATCGACCTTACGAGCGACTATTCTTTAGTGGTGCATTTAAAAATGACTGGTCAGATGGTTTATCGTGGAGAAGAGAACTGGGGCGCCGGCCATCCGAGTGAGGATTTTCTAGCTGATCTTCCAAACAGATCAACACGAGTCGAAATAGATTTCGCTGATAAAAGTCGGCTGTTTTTTAATGATCAAAGAAAATTTGGTTGGATGAAATTACTACCAACAGTTGAAGTTGAAAATTTACCTTTTTTCCAGAAAGTCGGCCCTGAACCACTTGAAGATTCGTTTACGGAAACTGAGTTTGAAGGTAGATTTGTGCGCAAACGAAGAAGTGTGATTAAGGCGGCTCTATTAGATCAGACTGTGATTGCTGGGGTTGGTAATATATATGCCGATGAAGCTTTATGGCGAGCAAAAATTCATCCAGAAACTAGAGTGGCGGCACTTAATCGTGAAGATTTTACGAATTTATACGAAGCCGTTAGGTTTGTGATGACCTTGTCTATTCAAAAAGGTGGTAGTACTGCTCGAAATTATGTTCACGCCGATGGTAGTAAGGGTAATTATTTAGATTACGCGGCAGTCTTTAGAAAAGAAGGTACCTTATGTCCGCGATGCGGAACTGAAATTATAAAAATCAGAGTTGCTGGTCGAGGAACCCATCTTTGTCCTCATTGCCAAAAAATAAAAGAGCCAATTCATGAATAATTATGCTGGTAGGGCTATAATAATATTTGGCGATAATTCTTATGAGCGCTCTTTAGAGCTTGCGAAAATCACTCAGCAAGCAGAGAGAGAAGACTATTTGATTGAAAAGATTAATAGCGAAATACTGAACCTAAATGACATCCCGAGTTTATTCAGTGGGTTAAGTATTCTATCTGAAAAAAGAGTACTAATAATTAAAAATTTAAGCGAGAATAAAGAGATTTGGCTGCGTTTGCCAGATTTATTATTACAATTATCAAGCGAAGTTATACTAGTAGATATTGAAGATAAACTAGACAAACGAACGAAATTATTTAAAAATATCGCGGCAATTACCGATATTAGGGAGTTCAAAAGCCTTACGATTAAAGACGAAGGCGTTCTAGCTGAGAGGTCGAGATCTCTCGCCGAAAAACAAGGTCTGGATTTAAGCTTAAAAGATGCGAAATTCCTTGTTTCGTGGGTGGGCGTAAATGAGTGGAAGGTTAAGTCGGCCATTGATCGACTGGCTTTAATCGGCGCTGTTAATCGTCAGGCGATTGAAGAGTATATCCCTCAAACAATTGAGCAAAATGTATTTGGTATTTTTGAATCGGCTATGAACGGTCGCTCTATTGATATCGTGAAATCCATCAAGAAACTAAGCATAAGTGATAGTACTGATGAGGCATATCAATTTTTTGGTTTAATTACGTCTCAATTTTTCAACTTATGGGCGCTTAAAACGGGTCTTTGGTTGGGCAAAACCACACCAACAATAGCAAAAAATATTGGAGCAAATGCCTGGGCGATGTCAAAAATGGAGCCACTCGCACGAAAGTGCTCGCAAGATGATCTTAGATATATAGCTAGAAGCTTTAATGAAACAGACGAAAGCTTAAAATCCTCATTTGGATCGGCCTGGGATTTAATCGAAAGTCTACTTTTAAAAATATCTGCTCGAATGTCTAATTACTAGAGTTAAGTTTTTTGCAAAAAACCACAAATTATGCTAAAATTAAAATAATTATGGCTAAAAAAGGTAAATCGAAAAAGACTTCCAAGTCTGCGAAAAAAGCAGCATCATACAGCTTACCAGCTGGTTTTTGGTCGCAAGTTGGCGCAGTCTTTATGATTGTTTTTAGCTTCTTACTAGTGTTAAGCTGGTTTGATGTTGGTGGAAAGGCTCTTGGGTTCGTTCATCATAGTCTTCTAGATTTTGTTGGCTATACGGCTTTCTTTTTGCCGCTACTTTTAGTATTCATGGCGGTTGAAATATTTCGTAACGATGAAAATAAATTACCAAATGTAATTATAGTAGCTTCGTTGCTAAGTATTCTATGGCTTAGTGGCTTATTTGGTCTAATGCAACAGCCAAATGGCAATTTTGCTGGGGGCTTTATCGGAGAACTGGCCAATAAAGTTATGCTATCGATGGTTGATTCGGCGGTTGCAGCACTAATTTATTCAGTTCTAATATTTATAACAACTTTATTTGTGTTACGTATCTCACCTATTGTGGTTATTAAACGAGTTGCAGAGGCTCTAAAAACCGATGACTTTGCGCGCGACAATGAGAAAAACATCAAAGTTATGCGTAAGGCAGCTGAAATATCTGAATCTAAAAAGGATAAACCGGCTAAAAATGAGTTCAAGCTAAACGCTGGAGTTGCAGTATTATCAAAAGAAGAAAAAGAAGCTAAAGAGGCAAAAACCAAAAAAGGCGGCTTGAGTAGTTTACGCGGTAGTGTAAAACAAGATAAAACGGCTGAGAACCAAGCTGCTATGTTATCTGTTAATGATCCAAATTGGCAAGCGCCAAGTCAAGACTTATTAGAGAAGGCTCAATCTCCAGCGGACGCGGGTGATGTTGAGCAAAATGCTAAGATAATTAAAGATACATTGCATGAATTTAATATTGATGTTGAGATGGAGGGCGCAAATATTGGTCCAAAAGTTACTCAATATACACTTCGACCGCCAAGTGGTGTTAAACTAACTAGAATTACTGCACTTGAAACCAACATAGCTTTAAATCTTGCTGCTCAAAGCCTACGTATAGAAGCACCGATTCCTGGCAAGCGAGCTGTCGGTATAGAAGTGCCAAATCTTCGGGCTGCTGATGTCAGGCTGTACGGTGTACTCGATTCTAAGGAGTGGAAAAAAGCCAGTGAACCGCTAAGCTTTGCTGTGGGTAAAGATATTTCTGGCGATTCTGTGGTTTGTGAGCTAAATAAAATGCCTCACCTTTTGATTGCTGGTCAAACTGGATCAGGTAAATCCGTCATGATTAATGCACTACTTACTAGCTTATTATATAGAAATTCACCAAGTGAAATGAAGCTGATTTTGGTTGACCCAAAACAAGTTGAGATGGCGCCATATGAAGACATTCCGCATCTTTTGACCCCTATTATTAACGATCCTGAGAAAACTATTTCAGCCTTGAAATGGGCAGTTAATGAGATGGAGCGGCGCTACAAATTACTCGCAGAAAACAAAATTCGTGAAATTAAAAGCTATAACCGGATGATTCGTGCTAAAGGCAAAAAGATTGAGATTATGGATGAAGCTGGAAATCTGCAAAAACACGACGATGGTACTATGCCATATATCGTGGTAGTTATCGACGAGCTATCTGACTTAATGATGGTAGCTGCACGAGATGTTGAGGCTTTGATTGTTCGACTTGCTCAAAAAGCGCGCGCCGTGGGAATTCACTTAGTACTTGCCACTCAGCGACCAAGCGTGGACGTTATTACCGGCTTAATCAAAGCTAATGTGCCAGCTAGAATCGCCTTTACGGTTGCTAGCCAAGTAGATTCAAGAACTATTTTAGACCAAATTGGTGCAGAGAAGTTACTTGGCCAGGGTGATATGCTGATGATGACGGGAGGTATGAATAAGCCTAAGCGTGTGCAGGGTGCCTGGGTAACTGATTCTGAAGTTAATAAGATTACTGATTATCTTCGCTTGCAGAGTCCGCCACAATATAATGAAGATATTATTAGTCAGCCAGTAACTATCAGTAGTAAGGGCGGTCTTGCGATCGGTGGAGATCTGAGCGATAGCACAGATGAGACCTTTAAAGACGCAGTTAGGGTTGTAATGGAGGCTAAGAAGGCCTCAACCAGCTTGCTACAGCGACGGTTAAGGATCGGTTATGGGCGTGCTTCAAGATTGATTGATGAGATGGAGGACAAGGGAATTGTCGGTCCTCCAAATGGCTCTAAGCCGCGCGATATTCTTATTTCTAGCTTAGAAGACGTTGAATAGAGCCTTTGTGCTCTATTTTACTTGACTCCGCTTTTTTTTTTTTAGTAAAATTATAGTATGAACATACTTAAGCTTAAACCAACCACATCTAAATATAATAACAACACTAACAATAAAGAACTATCTCCAGAATCAAACCACCATTCTACTCCAGTCCGGCGCTCTAAGGGCGCTAGCCCAGTCTTACGCACTCCAAAAAGAGTGAGTAATAGTTCTTCACAAACCGAAGCTAGACTTCAAACTAAACCAGCCTTCACAATAATAGAAGTAGTCCTAGTCCTAGCCATTGCTGGTCTAATCTTCTTAATGGTATTTATCGCTCTTCCTGCACTTCAACGTAACCAAAGAGATACGCAGCGTAAGAATGATTTAAACCAATTAAAAACTGCTATTGATAATTACAAGAGCAATAATAAGGGAAGTATACCTAGCGCAGCTACGCTAGGTGGTAATACTTCTACTGCGCTGGTGAATTCAGATTTTGGCCAGTCGTATTTAGCTCCTTATTCGTCTGATACGTTTAAAGATCCTGATGGAAACAATTATATTGCTAGGGCAGCGGTTGGTCGTTCGGCAGGCTTTAATCCGACGGATTATGGCGTGACTATATCTAGCCACTATGTGTATATATCATTAGGCGCTAAGTGTAGTGGAGAATCTTTAGTCATTACGAACGCTTCAAATAATTATGCTATTCAATATGCTCTTGAAGGGGGCGGTACATATTGTATCGATGGCTAGTATAGATTTATGTAATTGATTTTTATAGGTTAATCTGGTATAATCATAGTGATATTAGACTCAGTTTGTGAATGAACACAAGCTTTAACCAAAGGAGTAACATGAAGGATTACGAATTAACAGTTCTTATCCACCCAGACCTTGAGGCCGATTTAGAAAAGCCACTTGATAAGGTCCGTGGGCTTATTAAAGCAAACGGTGGTGAGATCGTAAAAGAAGACAACTGGGGTAAAAAGCGAACAGCTTACCCAATTAACGGTGAAAACTTTGCAGTTTACGTGTCAATCGACACTAAACTTCCTGCCGCTGCGCCACTAAAAATTAGCAATACTCTAAACATCACTGATGAAGTTTTGCGCTATCTTTTAGTAAAAGCAGATGAGCGAGCAAAACTAGCCGCTGCTGCAGAAAAAGAATCAGAAGAAAAATAATAATTTTTGGGATAAACGAGAGGTATAAAAATGGCATTTAACAAAGTAGTTCTACTAGGAAACCTAACAGCTGATCCAGAGCTAAGGACAACCACAGGTGGTCAGAATGTTGCGAGCTTTACGATTGCAATAAGTCGCACCTGGAACAACGCTCAAGGCGAAAAACAAGAAGAAACAAGTTTTATTAACTGTACTGCTTGGGGCAGAACTGGTGAGACTATTGCCAAATACGTCCAAAAAGGTCGTCAGCTATTAGTAAGCGGTCGCTTGCAACAACGAACTTGGCAAGACAAAGACACTGGCAAAAATCGTAGTGCGATTGATGTCATCGTTGAAGAATTTAGTTTCGTTAGTGACGGTAGTCGTGGCGGCGGATCTAGCTCAAGTTCATCGGCCTCTGCAAAAACTAACGAACCAGTAATTGATGAAATCAGTGACGATCCAATTGATCTCTCAGATATTCCATTTTAATAAGGAGCATAACCATGGCAAAAAGATTTAAGAAAGATATTCCAGAGTATTTTGACTATAAAGATGCTAAAACTTTGCAAAAATTTGTAAACATTTATGGTCAGATTGAACCAGCTACAAAAACTGGTTTAAGCGCTAAACAACAGCGTCAATTAGCAACAGCTATCAAGCGAGCACGTCATCTTGGACTAATCGCTTTCGTATCAAATTCATAGTAGAATTTGGAAGTTTTTCTCGCTTTTTATATAGGCGAGAAATTCTTGCGAATTTTAATTATATTCAAAAGGAGAAATTATGTATCAACCAACAGATTTAAAAAAGGGCGTAGTCTTCCAGATGGATGGACAACCTTATAAAGTTGTTGAATATAACCAGAAAGTGGTTGGCCGAGGCGGCAGTATTGTAAATGTAAAAATCAAGAATCTTATCACTGGCTCACTATTGCCTAAAACATTTAAAGGTCAAGACAAAGTTGAACCAGCAGAAGTAAATCTTCAGAAGGTTCAATATCTATATAATGATGGAGATGATTTTCATTTTATGGATCCAGAGACTTTTGAGCAGTTTCAATTATCTAAAGACATAATTGAAGAAGCCGCGGGATTTTTAAAAGAAGGCGAAGAGCTAAGCTTGCAATTCTTTGACGGTAGGGTAATAAACATTGAACTTCCTAAAAACATTTTCTTAAAGGTAGTATATGCTGAAAACGTAGTTAAGGGCGATACGACGTCGAGTGTGCTTAAAGATGCTGAACTTGAAACTGGTATAACTGTTAAAGTGCCCGCATTCATCAAAGAGGGTGACGTTATCTCAGTCGATACATCAACTGGTGGATATAGAGAGCGACAAAAATAATTAAGAAAGTAGGGTGGTGGATGAAAAAGATAAGTAAAGTTTTTGAGAAGATAATTAACTTTCTTAAAAAACACAAGAAAAAAATTCTAGTGGGCGTACTTTGCTTTCTTTTTTTGGTCACTATTGTACAAATTTTTTGGCCAAAGAATATAATGTTGCCGTTTTCTAAAATTGGTGATTCTAATTCTAGTTTCATGAGCGAAGATAAAGTCAAAGAACAAGTCGAACAAAAACTTAAAGATTCAAAAAATATTTTAAAGAGTTCTAATAACTCCAAAACCGAGCTATCTGGCGAGCAAATTCTTAAAATCGCCAAAATAAACGAGGACAATATAAAAGAGGCATTTGAATACCCACTTTGGTGGAGATTCGTACCGTTCTTCTTCGTCGCTTTTCGCTCTAATATTGATAGCGTTAGTGTTGCCTATAACGATGAGGAATTAACGCATTTTGCTGAAGAGAAGTCATCTGACCTATCTAAACAGCCAGAGAACGCATTATTTGTGGTTGATGGCGACAAGATAAGTATTAAATCGAGTCAAGATGGAGTTTCGGTAGAATCTGATGATGTTAAAAAATCTTTACAGTCTAATGAGCTTTCTCTAATTGACCAGAAAGAGATTACTGTTGATAGCAAGAAAATTAGCCCAGAAATTTTAACCGAAGATTATTCAAAGTTAAAAGGTTTGGCCGAAAAAGTGATTGCTAAGAACATCTACTTTATGCTACCGATTGGCAATAAAATTGATAAGTTTGCAACTACTGCCGAAGAGAGAGCAAATTTACTCAATGTTGTAAAAGACGAGAATGGGGAGTACTCACTAACTATAAAAGACGACGAGTCGTCAAAGATGTTTAGCGTTCTTGAAGAAAAAGTCAAAAAAGAGCCAGGAATTACAGTCATAAAAACTATAAACGGAGCTGAAGTAGGTCGAACTCAAGGTATATCGGGTCAAGGTTTGAATTTCGACGATTTCAAAAGCCAGCTTAATGATGAATTATTTAATGATGACACTGGCGAGCAGATTGATTTAAAGATTAAAACTATTCAGCCGACTTTACGTTACGAAAGAGAATTTACTAATAGTAACGACGGTCTTCAAAGCTATCTGGATGAAGTAACTAGAGGTAAGAAAATAACTGTGTCCGTACAACAGCTTTCGGGTAATTATTGGAGCGCCTCTTCTGGTGGTGATACTAGAATGGTGTCAGCAAGCACCTATAAATTATTTATGGCTCAATTCATTATGAGTAAAATTGACAGTGGCCAACTTAGCTGGGGATCCTCATCTTTAGGTACTAATGTCGATACGTGTTTTTATAATATGATAGTTAGGAGTGCTAATGATTGTGCGGAGAACTGGCTTAAGACGTATGGAAGAGCAGAAATTAATAATTATCTTAGATCTTTGGGCTACTCAGACGTATTTTCTAGCTCGGGTGCGGCCGCCTCAACTACAGCTAATGATCTAAAAAACATTCTAACCAATCTATATTTTGGCGATAATTTTTCAGCAGGTAATGCTCAAAAACTAAAAGATCTTATGATGAGTCAAGTTTATCGGCAGGGTATACCAACTGGTTCGAGTGCTGCGGTATCAGATAAGGTAGGGTTCTTAGATAACGTATTGAACGATGCGGGAATTGTATACCACCCTCAAGGTAATTACGTGATAGTAATTATGACTGAAGGCGAAAGTTGGTCAAAAATTGCCGAAATTACTCGTGGTGTTGAAAATATAATGTACCCCTAACTATATTATTATAAGCTGGTATAGTGTATAATAATAAATTGAATAAATAAAAGTCATACAAATAGGAAGATATTATGAAAGATGAGAGTACGTCAAAGAAGAACAAAAAGATAATAGCAATTTTAGTATCTTTTGGATTTATCACAGCTATAATCGGAGGGGTTGCTATTTTTGCTCTCAGCTCTAATATGCCAATACAATCTGATTTTTCGGAAGCTAATAATCAGATACATGACGTAGTTAGCTCATACAGTAGGATTGAGTCTTCCAGATCTCCAAAGTCTTATTATTTCGACAAGTCAGAAACGCTTACAACTAGAGCTAAGGAAGATGCAGACCGAATGAAAAGTGCCCAAGATAATCTCAATGAAGCATTAAATAATATGAAAACTTCTAACGTTATCGAAAACGACAAGGAAGCAAAACAGTCGTATGAAAAAATTTCTGATAAATTAGATGGATTTAATAAAGAATATACAGAAATTATTAACATATATATAAGAATTTCCAACGGCGAAGATGTTGGAAAGGATGCTGATTTTATAACAGAAGGTTTCACTTTAGACAATGATCTTAGGAAAGATATAAATACTCTTAGTTCATATTTAGCAAATAAGGCCGCTGGCGAGAATGGCGAAATTGAAGAGATTGAATATCCTGCATTTTAGGTTCTTAAGAACGGTTATTTTATAATGAAAGTACGACTAGATATTCTCCTTAACTCCAGAGATTTAACTGAGACTCGATCTCAAGCCGAAAACTTAATTAGGCTGGGTAGGGTGCTTGTTGATGGGAATAAAATAACTAAGCCTGGCTCTTTTGTTGACGACAAGTCAAAAATTAATATTTTAGGCAACGAGAGGTATGTTAGTAGGGCGGGCTTAAAACTCGCTAGTGTTTCGAGCGCATTAAATATTAATTTCATGGAAGCTACTGTTTTGGATGTTGGATCTAGTACGGGTGGTTTTTCTGATTACGCAATACAGCACGGAGCAAAAAAAGTTTACGCCGTGGACGTTGGAACCAACCAGCTCCATCCTAATTTAAGACAAAATCCTAAAATTGAATTGCATGAAAAAACAGATATTCGTAATTTTAAACTTAACAATAAGCCCGACTTGGTTGTTATCGATGTTTCATTTATTAGTTTGCGCGATATATTGCCGTATATTAAAAAAGAATTATGCGACAATAATACAACTATAGTCGCCATGGTCAAACCCCAGTTTGAGGCTGGTAAAAATGGGACTGTTCGCGGTATTGTAAAAAACAATTCTGTTCGCAGACAGATTATGAAAGATTTTGAACAGTGGTGTATTATGAATAAATTATTTATACAGTCAAAGAGAGACAGTGAAGTTAAGGGTGCAAAAGGTAATCAGGAGAGGTTTTACAAACTAAAAGTCGCCAGATAATTGAATAAAAAATGTATGCAAAGCTTAAAAACAAATATAATTTTTTATACTAATAATTATCTTATTGAATTTCTATATTGCCATGGATTAAATATATTATTTTTGTCAATAGATGGTAGGAGATAGTTCGTTTAATAAAGTCTAGACATTAAATCTAAACTCAACAACATCATTTGGCTGCATTATATAGTCTCGGCCCTCGGTCCGAACTTTACCAGCTTGTTTTGCTGCTTGTTCGCTGCCGCACTCTACTAAATCATTATAATCAATAACTTGTGCCGCGATGAAGCCGCGTTCAAAATCTGTATGAATAACGCCAGCTGCTTGTGGGGCAGTCCAGCCCTTATGAATTGTCCACGCCCGAACTTCTTTAGGGCCAGCCGTCATATAGCTTTGTAGACCTAAAGTATTGTAGGCAGAATGGATCATTTGATTTAATCCAGTTTCTTTTACGCCATAACTTTCAAGTAATTCTTTAGCGTCGGTTTCTTCAAGGCCTTTTAGCTCTTCTTCAAGTTTAGCGCACACAAAAACAGATTTAGCAGGTAAAACCATACTAGCTAATTCGGCTTGTTTTTGGGGATTACCTAGAGTTTCTTCATCAACATTAAACGCATAAATTACGGGTTTAGCGGTTAGAAGATGCAAGTCTGAAATCATATCAATATTCAAATTGGCTAGCGAAGATAGGGGTTCGCCGCTTTGTAAGTGAATAACTAATTTACTCAAGTATTCAGCTGCGGGCTTTAGTGAAGGCTTAGCTTTTGCTTCTTTTTGAATTTTAGGTAGTCTCGTTTCGATCGTTTGAAGGTCGGCTAAGATAAGTTCAGTGTTTATAACTTCGATATCATCCTTTGGGTCTACTTTGTCAGCAACGTGAACAATATCATTGTTCTCGAATGCTCTAACAATATGAATAATTGCATCACATTGTCGAATATTTGCTAGAAACTTATTACCAAGCCCCTCGCCCTTACTCGCTCCAGCTACAAGTCCTGCAATATCAACAAAGGTTACGGTTGCGGGTAAAATTTTACTTGAACCGTATATGCCTGCCAATTTATTAAGTCTTGGATCAGGTACAGGCACGATACCGGTATTGGGCTCGATCGTAGCAAAAGGGTAGTTTGCGGCTAAAATGTCGTTATTTGTCAAGGCATTAAATAATGTTGATTTGCCAACATTAGGTAATCCTACAATTCCAATTGATAAACTCATGCGTAACATTTTATCACATTAAAAATACTCTTGCAAAATTGATTGTGATTATGGTAAAATATTGACATGATTAACATTAAAGGCGTGGGCGAATTCTTCTCGTTAGATATTGGCACGAATGCAATTCGTGTGGTTCAACTGACGAAAAATAATGAAGGTACATGGACTTTGGCCGGATTTGGTTATACTCCTATCGATTCTCGCTTAACTTTAAACGATTCCGAAGAGGGTCGTCGAAGGCTAGGCGAAGTAATTGCGACGGCAGTAGGTCAAAGCGACATAAAGACCAAGAATGTAGCGATTAGTTTATCGTCCCAGAAGACATTTACAACAATTATTGATGTTCCTGCACAAGATCCAAAGGAACTTCAAAAAACCATCAAATATCAAATCGATCAGTACATACCTATGGCAATTGATGATGCGAAGGTAGACTGGGCGTTAATAGGCCAGTCTCTGCATAAAAAAGATTCCCAGGAAGTTCTTTTGGCAAGTACCGCAAAAGCCTATAGTGAAGATAGGCTTGAATTTATCGAAAGTCTAGGCTTTAATGTGGTGGCAGCCGAACCAGATTCTCTGGCTATGACTCGGTCATTAATGCCAAAAGATACAACAAGTGCACAACTTCTTATAGATTTTGGTGAAACTGCAACCGATCTTTCTATCGTTTATGATAATGCACCACGCTTAGTGCGAACTATTCCTGTTGGACTATCTTCTTTAGTCAAGTCCGCTGTTCAGAATTTGAACATTAAAGATGATCAAGCTAGACAGTTCATTTTGAAATTTGGCTTAGCTCAAGACAAGCTTGAAGGTCAAGTTTTTAGATCGATAGAAACTACACTTGAGAGTTTCGTTCAAGAAATCGTGAAATCTATCAAATTCTTCTCAACTAGATATCCTGAAGTTTCGGTCGGAGGCGTGACTTTGTCTGGATATGCAGGGGTTATCCCGCACCTTAATGAGTATGTTTCATCAAAAACTGGAATTCCTACAGTCTCAGGAAACCCGTTCCAATATGTAAACGTACCCACAAAGTACCAGCAACAGTTGTCTAATGTAGCTGTAGAATTTGCAGTTGCAGTTGGATTAGCTGAAAGGAGCAACAAATGATTGAAATTAATTTGATTCCTGATGTTAAGAGCGAACTACTAAAAGCACAGTCGCTTCGAAACTTTATTATATTTATATCTACCGTAGTAAGTCTTGGGGCTATTGCGATTGTGGTATTGATATCTGGTACGGTATTTATCGCTCAGCCACTACTTATGAATGCTAAGGATAGTGAAATTAAAACAACATTCGCTCAATTGAAAGATCAGCCAAATATCGAAAGTACGGTAACTCTGCAAAATCAATTAAACCAAATTGATAGTTTGCGTTTACAGTCGCCGAATACTTCCCGAATATTAGGTCAAATTCTAGTTGCGATTCAGCCAACTGGTGATAATTCGGTTGCATATTCTGGTATAGATTATGACCCAGAAACTAAAACGCTATCAATTGAAGGAGAATCTTCGGGCGGATTTCCAGCCTTGGAAGCTTTCAGAAAGACAATAGCTGAAACTAAGATAGTATATAGAGATGAACATAAAGATAAAGATTGTACTGCTTCAGACCTAAACAGCGAAGATTCTGGTTGTATTTCTGAATCTTTGACCAGTCAAGATGTTTTGACTCTTGAACAGTCACTTGGTCAAGGTGATGATGGTGCTAGAGTTCTACGATTTAAAGTGAGCTTTGTATTAAATGAAAATGCATTAAGTTTCGCTGCAAAAGACTTTGCTGTTCTTCCTCCGGGTAGAAAAGACGTTACCGACTCAAAGACTCAGATTCCAGACGATATTTTCAAAGCTAGATCTGATGATGAAGGAGATGAATAAAATGGCTAAAGATAAAAAAGACGCAACAATACGCAAAAGACAATTAATAGCAAAAGCCAACCGAACTATGTTCGTTACTGTAGCTGTTGCTGCAGCAATTGTCGGAATTGCTTCTGTTTTAGGTACATTTTTAGTTCGAGAGATGCTGTTTAACGCGAAAGTAATTGGCGCTCAAGACAAAAGTATCAGCAATCTAAAAAGTAGCATTACGAACACTCAAGAATTAGAAACAAAGCTTAAAAGCCTACAGACCAACTCTTCATTATTATCATCGCGTGCTAACAATGAAGATAACGCTTTAAGAGTGATTCTGGATGCGTTACCAGCATCAGAGAATACTGCCGCTCTTGGGGCTAGTTTGAGCGATAGGCTGCTTAACGTCCCTGGTATTGAAATTGATTCCATCACCGTTAATACGGCCGCCGCATCAACTAACACTGGAGAGACTACCTCAAGTGCTGTTGCGACGGAAACATCACCGGAGTTGACGACAGACCAAGCAACGGGAGCTACTCCGCAGTCGATAGAGTTTTCTTTCTCTGTAACTTCATCAAGCCCAAATAACATCTTAAATGTTATTCAAAATATGGAAAAATCCATACGAACTATCAATATAAAAACATTTAGGATTGAACAGAATAAAGATAGCATGACGTTATCTGTCACAGCTCAAGCTTATTATTTGTCTCAAGCAAATATTGAGTTAAAGACTGAAGCGATTAAGTCTGATGACACTAAATCAACAACCACCTCAAGCGATGCGGCTTCTGGTAGTACCACAACAGGAGGCGAATAATGAAAAAAACTGATATAGCAATGCTTGTTTTGATAGCTGGAGCCAGTGTTTTGGTCTCGTCGATTGCTTTAAATAGTATTTTGGGCGATCCAAGTGAGAAGACTCGAGACATACAGGTTACTGACACTATATCAAATAGTTTCACCGAGCCTAGTTCGGATATCTTCAATGACGAGGCAATAAACCCAACAGTTCAAATTGTTATTGGTGAAGATGGAGTAACTCCAGTCTCGGCAGATCAAAACCAAAATAACGACAATACGGACACTAATTAAGGAATAAAGAATGGCGCTAATTACTAACGATATTCAGACTAGATTATCTAGGCTCCTCTATGAAGAGGGCCTAGTTAGTCGTGAAGTCGTTGACCAAGCGCTATCTGAATCTGGGAAAAATAATGAATCTCTGATAGCTTATTTGCTAGAGCATAATATCGTCGATAATGAGATTCTAGTGCACGCCATATCGCACGTTTCTGGGATACCGTATGTTAATTTAACTTCTGCCACTATTAATCAGGATATTTTAGAGATTATACCGATTGATATTGCTGAAAGAAATATGGCCGTTCCGATTGCTGAAGTGCAGAATCGTTTAGCGGTGGCTATGTTAGATGCTACGAACGTTCAGGCTGTTGACTATTTATCTAGTTTGATTCAGAAACCGCTAAAAGTATTCATGGCCAGTCAAGAATCAATTCGTCATGTATTAGATCAGTACAAAACAGATCTTTCTACAGTGGACGCGATGGCCGAGAGGGCTGAATCTATCCAAGAAGAAGAAAGGGATATGAAGAGGAGTGTTCAGACGATCGTCCAAGACTCTCCGATTTCAAAAGCTTTAAGCACTATTTTGGAATATGCCGTAAGAGCTAAAGCATCTGACGTGCACATTGAACCGTTAGAAAAATCATTGAAAATTCGTTGTCGAATCGATGGCGTCTTAAGAGAAGTTATGAACCTGCCTAAGAGTATCGAGCCGGCACTTGTTTCTCGTATTAAAATCCTTTCGAATTTGAAAATTGATGAACACCGCATACCACAAGACGGTCAGTTTGCCGTTAATGTTGCAAATAAAGAAGTTGACCTGCGTATTGCAATTAGTCCAGTCGTTTGGGGCGAGCAAGTCGTAATTCGTTTGCTCGATAAAACTGGTAACTCTTTTGACTTAGAGCAGATGGGATACGCAGGGCGTGCTTTACGTGCTATTAGAAAGGGTATTTTATCGCCAAATGGTATGGTCCTAACGTCAGGACCTACTGGTTCGGGTAAATCTACCTCATTATATGCGCTCATCAAAGAAATTAAAGATGATTCGGTTAATATTATTACACTTGAAGACCCGGTTGAGTATAAGATGGATGGAGTGAACCAAATTCAAGTTAACGCTGATGTTGGTCTGACTTTTGCGACTGGTCTAAGGTCTATTTTGCGTCTCGATCCAGATATTGTAATGGTAGGTGAGATACGTGATGGAGAAACAGCAAACTTGGCTGTTCAGGCGGCGCTTACTGGACACTTAGTTTTCTCGACTCTTCACACAAACTCTGCTGCAGGTATTTTGCCGCGTTTGATCGACATGGGGATTGAGCCCTTCTTGATTGCTTCGACGGTTAATACGATTATTGGCCAGCGACTGATTAGGCGAGTATCTCCCAAGCGTAACGTATATCAATCAACTCCGTTAGAAACAGAGAGCATAATGGAAACGGTTGGTCACTTGCTACCAAAGACCAAAGAAGAAGTAGCAAGTGTATCTGCAGACCTGGGATATAAAGATCTTCCACTAGCTGGTCAAAAATCATACACACTAGTGAAAGGTCGCGACACTCCCCAAACACCGGGAGGATATCTTGGGCGAGCTGGTATCTATGAAGTTATGGATGTGAGCGATGCCGTCCAGCAACTGATCATTAAAAGAGCAACCGCATCCGAGGTGCAAAAAGTTGCGGTCGCCGAAGGAATGGTGACGATGCGCCAAGATGGATATTTGAAAGCTTTAAATGGGCTTACGACAATAGAAGAAGTTAATAGGGTAGCAGCTGATACTGCATAAGAAAGGAAGAATATGGATCAACAAGATTTGAGAATAGAAATTTTACTAGAAGAGGTTGTTCGTAAAAACGCCAGCGACCTTCATTTGCAGGTTGGTTTACCTCCTATGCTTAGGCTTGATGGAGCTCTTACTCCAATATCTGGTTACAAAGCGCTTAACGAAGAACAGGTCGAAACTTTAATCTTCGCAATTTTAGATCAAGATCAGCAACAGATTTTGGCAAAAGACAAAGAATTTGACTTCTCGTTTGCTTTTGGTGAACTTGGACGATTTCGTGTTAACGCTTTTCACGAACGGGGTAATCTAGCTGCGGCGCTTCGCTTAATTCCAAATACAATTAAGAGTGTTAGTGAATTAGGTATGCCGCCAGTCGTTCAGACTTTCTCTGAATATCCACGAGGATTAGTGCTTGTGACTGGACCAACTGGTTCGGGTAAGTCTACTACTCTAGCTGCCTTAATTGATAAAATTAATACTGAAAAGGCTCAACATATTATCACAATCGAAGATCCGATTGAGTTTACTCACAAAAGCAAACGTTCGGTCATTGTACAGAGGGAAGTTCACTACGATACATATTCATTTAGCGCTGCACTTCGATCAAGCCTTCGTCAAGACCCTGATGTTGTGTTGATTGGTGAGATGCGCGATCTTGAGACAATTTCTGCGGCGATTACAATTGCAGAAACGGGGCACTTAGTGTTTGCAACGCTCCACACAAACAGCGCCAGCCAGTCGATCGACCGTATGATTGACGTTTTCCCGCCGCATCAGCAGCCACAAATTAGATCTCAGCTGGCTAACATTTTGCAAGGGATCTGTTCTCAGCGGTTAGTACCAGCTATTGGTGGTGGTCGTGTAGTTGCAGCTGAAGTTTTAATTGCAAATCCGGCTGTGCGAAACATCATCCGCGAAGGAAAGAGTCATCAGCTAGACGCTGTCATTCAAACTGGAGCAGACCAAGGTATGCAGACGATGGATAGAACTCTAGTTAAGCTAGTACAAACTGGCGTAATTACTTACGATAGTGCTAGAGAATATGCAGTTGACTTATCTGAATTTGAAAGGTTAATGAGAGGATAAATTATGAGAAAATATGCTTACGAGGCTAGAGATAAAGTAACAAACAAAGTTGAAAAAGGCGAAGTTCAGGCTGATTCGGAATATTTGGCCGGTAGGGCTTTAATTGATCAAGGATTTATTCCCGTAAAAGACCTAAAGGAAGTAAATGAGGGCGGTGTATTTAGTCGACTTTCAAATAGAATAACCACAAAAGATAAAATTGTTTTCACGCGCCAGTTTGCTACATTGATTGGTGCCGGCTTGCCTTTAGCGCAAAGTCTTCATACAGTGTCTGAACAAACTTCTAATAAAAAGATGAAAGCTGTTATTGATGATATCACGACGAGTGTTGAAGGTGGATCATCTCTGTCGGATTCGTTCTCTAAACATCCTGACGTTTTCGATAAAGTTTATTTATCTTTGATCGCGGCGGGTGAACTGTCTGGTACTCTAGACGAGTCACTACAGAGAATTGCAGCTCAGCAGGAAAAGGATGCTGCTATGATGAGTAAGATTAAAGGTGCTCTTACGTATCCAGTGATTGTACTTGTGGTTATTTTGGCTGTTGTTGCATTTATGATGTTTACGGTTGTGCCTCAAGTTGAACAACTATATGACGATATGGGGGAGACTCTTCCTTTCATTACGCAAGTTATGGTGTCTGCAACTAATTTTGTCTTAGGATATTGGTGGCTGATGATAATTGTGGTTGCGATTGCAGTATGGTTCTTTATTCAATTCTTAAGAACCGAATCTGGTATTAAGTTTGCTGCCAATTTTAAGTTAAATGTACCGCTGTTTAACGCTCTATTTCGTAAATTATATATGGCACGGTTTACTCGTACTGGACAAGTATTACTTTCAACTGGAGTAGCAATGTTGGATATGTTAAGTATTTGTGGTGATTCGGTAAATAACGTAATTATTAAAAAGAGTATCGATGAAGCAGCAGAGATGGTTAAAGGCGGTAAAAACCTATCTGATTCTCTAAAAGGCAAAGACTATATTTTACCGTTAGTACCGCAGATGATATCTATTGGTGAACAGTCTGGTAAGATCGATCAGATGATGGGTAAGACTGCTCAGGTCTATGAAGACGAGCTAGATGAGCAAATTAAAGCTATTTCGACCATGATCGAACCGCTACTTATGGTCGTAATGGCGGTTGTTGCTGGTGGTATGGTTGGAGCTATTCTATTTCCAATTTACGGACTTGTTAATAAGGTTTAAACACAAGAATACGAGTAATAGATTGTGGATATAATTTTATATATAGCATTAGGACTGTTTGGGGCGGCGTTTGGTAGTTTTGCTGTGGCTCAAGTTTGGAGAATTAGGGCTTTTCAGCTTAAAGAGGACCTAGCGAGTGGGGGCGAAGAAATTGATATAGCTGAATGGCGCAAGCTTAAGCCACTCACAAATGTCAAAAAATCCAAAGACAGATCTCATTGTTTGGATTGTGGGTATCAGTTGAAATGGTACGACCTAATTCCGATACTCTCTTGGCTTTTTTTACGAGGTAAGTGTCGTAAGTGCAATAAAAAAATTAGTTTAACAGAATTTATTGCAGAAGTATCTCTAGCGATTCTATTTATAATTTCGTTTATATTATGGCCAGCCCAATCCACCTTAGCTGCCAACGGTGACATTTTTATATTAGCTGAGTTTGTATTGTGGTTAGTTAGTCTAGTTGCTCTTACTGTTTTATTCGTTTATGATTCTAAATGGTCGTTACTACCAACCCGACAAATGATCTTATTTATAGTAATTGCGTTAGTATTTTGGATTTTAAGATGCGTTCAGGTTGGTTTTGAAGTATCCATTTTAATAAACTTAGTTTTGTCTATGATAATATTGCCTGGTACATATTTCATATTAAACACCATCTCAAAAGGCCAGTGGGTTGGATCAGGTGATTGGATATTATCTATTGGTTTAATATTTTTATTGCCTAATGAGCCAATTTTTGCCGCTCTCGTATTGTTTTTATCCAACTTTCTTGGAACGGTATATATATTAATAATGTCTGTATTTAAAAACAGCCAGATTAAAAAAGGCTTAAAAATACCGTTTGGCCCTTTTTTGATACTGGCCACTATAATAATAGCACTAACATATCCTCAGATTAATGAAATTCTAATGTTTTTGATATAGAAAAATAAAGAGCTTATGTTATAATGGAGACAAGATGAACAAAAAAAGTAAACAATTCATAAACGGTTTTACGATTATTGAAATATCTTTGTTTCTTGGTCTATCTGGGTTTTTGGCGGTCGGCCTCATGGCTGGTTGGAGTAACAGCATCAACCGCCAACGATATAATGACATGGTATCAACATTTAAGTCTGAAGTGCAACAAGTTTTTTTTGAAGTTGAAAACCCCAAGAACGATCTAACGCAGAAAATACGCTGCACTGACAACGGTACTAATATATCAATAGTCCTAGATGATTCGGGCAATAGTAGAGGGACTACCGATTGTATTATTCTAGGTAAAATGATAAATTTTGCAAACCCATCTCCGTTTGGACTTTTCAGTACTCATTATGACACATCTAGATATGTAATTGGCCTTGATATAAATACGAGTACGGCATGTGGGGGTAAGCCATGTGAGAATGATATTGATGCTCTTAAAGCTACGAAATATGTTGTGGCTACTGGCAAAAATTCTCTCTCGACTAAATGGAGTGACACGGGTAAGTGGGATGAACAGCCGTTAGAGTGGGACGGTCGTTATAAGGCGATTACTGATAATCGTACGACTAGTGGGTCTTCCAGGAAGTTTTCCGGAGATTTAACGTCTCCTTGGTCTATAAGAGACTCCATTTTCGGGATTATGATTCTTAGGTCTCCAATAAACGGGTCAGTTCTAGCGTTCGGTGTACCCATAGGTACGATGGGTCCCGGTAATCAATTTTATAATAATGAAAATCTTATAGCCTCTTTTAGAAATTCATTTACAGATAGTCGATTACTATTAAATAATAATAAAAAAGTTGATATTTGTGTTATGCCAAATGCTGATAGCTATTGGGCGAGGGCGGGTGTTAGTATTTTTGGTCGAGGTAAAGTTTTACGTATTGGTAATACTTCTAGCTCGGTTGAGATTGCTCCACTGGACGGTCCTGGCTCGGTATCTTGTGATAATCAAAATGGATTTGAAGGAGTGAGCTGGAATTAATATGAAAACTAGATTTAAACAGGGTGACACGATTATAGAAGTTACACTAGCTATATCTATATTTGCTATGATGATGGTTGGTGGATTAACTATCATGAATAATGGTTTAGCTAAAGCTCAAGGTACAGTTCAACTCACAATGGCGCGTAATAATATTGATTCTCAGGCAGAGGCTCTAAGATATATAAATGGAGCGTACATTGCGCAGTACCCAAATATAAATAATGATGTCGCTAAGGAGTGGGAAAAAATTACTCAGAATACCACCGCTGCAGCAAGCAATTTAAACTCTTGTCGCACAGATTTTAGCCCATCAAATGTATTTATTATTGATACGCAGACGGCCAAGAAAACTAAAACTAACTTGAAAGTAGCGTCAACTTACCCAAGGCTTCTTTATACATATAGTGGTGCTAGCCCTAGCTTAGTAACTAATAATGATACTAACGTAATTATGAATAAGGCAAGCTATATAGGAGCAGAAGGCATTTGGATTGAAGCGATAAAATCGTCATCTTCCACCCAGAATAACTACTATGATTTTCATATCCGAGCGTGTTGGAAGGCTACAGGCAGTAATGTTAATACCACTTTAGGTACGATTGTGAGGTTATATGATCCACGTGGTTAAAAAACGAGGTTTTACTATTGTAGAACTTATGCTATCAATGACATTTATATCGGCATTATTACTTGCGATTGCGACTATGACGATGAGAATGACTAGTATGTATGTAAAAGGCAACACTATGAAGGATCTAAACGCTGCCAGTCGAACTATAAACGATGATTTTACTCGAACTTTTAATTCTATGGCAACCACCCCAACTTGGCAGGGATCATATACTTCTGTTAAATCTGGTGCGGACTACGTAAGCCTATTAGACGGATCGGCTGGAGCATTTTGTACGGGAGAATATAGCTATTTATGGAATGGTCACACAATTTTGAACGACAAGGCTTTAAATAAAACTGTGCCTATTCGTTTTAATGGAGCAGCAAATTCAGATTCTTCAGTTAGATTAGTTAAAGTTAAAGATCCGGCTAAAGGTTTTTGCAGCAGTAAGTCTAATTGGGCTAAAATTCCTCAAGATGATACGGTAACAAATCTGTTACCCTCAAGCGAATCAGGCCTCATGCTTTACGACATAAAGTTTATTTCGACTGACGGAGTACCTCTTTACGATGCCTCTACAAATCAGCGAGTTATTAATATATCGTATATCTTAGGTACTAAGGACGATGGCAATAATGGCGTTATCAACACATCTTCAATGTCATGTGACCCAACAAATTCTCAAGGTATGCAGGACTATTGTGCAATAAATAAATTCGAACTAACTGTTAGAACTCTTGGCGAATAAGACTGCTTGACGGTTTATGCTGCTATTGAGTATCGCTATGAAACTTTTCATGAACATCTTTTAGATGCTGGTCTGTAATATGAGTATATACTTGGGTAGTACTGATATCGGCGTGACCAAGCATTGTTTGGACGGAGCGTATGTCTGCGCCGTTCATGAGAAGATCTGTTGCAAAACTGTGGCGCATTGTGTGGGGTGTCACATGTTTGGTTATGCCAGCTAATTTGGCATATTTAGAAATTAATCTTTGTATAGATCTAGGTGTAATTCTTCTATATTCACCATCTGTTTTAGGTTTTGATGTTCTTCGGCTATAACTGATAAATAAGGGTTTTAAATCATCTGTTCTGGCTTCAAGATAAGTTTCTATTCTATCAGCTGCATTTTTACTAATAAACACTGGACGGTCTTTTCGCCCTTTACCACGCACAGTGAACTCTCTTCGTTTGGTGTTTATATCGTCAATATTTAGATTGCATAATTCAGAGACGCGTAGTCCGCTTGAGAAAAGAAGTTCTACGATTGCACGATCTCTTAAATCGCTCTCTTTCTTATCTGGAATGATAGATAACATCCGCTCAACCTCGTCATAATATAAAAAGCTTACTTGTGCGCGAACGGTTTTAGGTAACTCAATTTTACTTGGCTCTAAGCTTTTAACATCTCTTCTTGATAAGTAAGTTAAGAATCTTCTAAGTGCAATTAAATGATAGCTTTGAGTGGTTATACCTAACTCTTGTCCCTGACTATTCTCATATCGGTTAAGCCATAATCGATATTTTCTAACAGATTCACTGGTAATATCTTTAACTAGAATATCTCCTGCAAATTCGACAAACCTTTCTAGATATAGTTGATAGCTCGAGGCTGTTGATCTAGCCCTTCCGCCCTCAACTTCCAATGACTCAATAAAATCTTCAATTGCTTCAGATATGTACATAATATAAGTATATCAGTTTTAGATAAAAAGTGCTATAATCTACAATATATAAGAAGTTTTTATGGAGGAATTATGAAACAAGATCGAATTGAACGAACTCTAATTTTATTCAAGCCAGATGCGGTTCAGCGAGGTATAGTTGGTGAGATCTTAACTAGGTTCGAAAGAGTTGGTCTAAAAATTGTCGGCACTAAAATGATTTTTCCAGATAAGAGCCACTATCATAAACACTATGAAGGTATTGGTAAAATGGTCACTCGTCGCGGCGAGAAAGCGTTTGACGTAACTCTTGATTTTATGACGCAAGGCCCAGTTATTGCTATGGTTTTTGAGGGTGTTGAGGCGGTTGAACTTGCTAGAAAGCTTGTTGGTGGTACCGAACCAAAAAGTGCAAATCCAGGCACTATAAGAGGAGATTACTCTCATATGAGTTTTGGCTACGCCGATGAACATTCTGTAGGTGTGCCTAATTTAATCCATGCTTCAGGCAATAAAGAAGAAGCTAAAGAAGAAATATCACACTGGTTCAAGGATTGCGAAATATATGATTATCCTTCTGCGAGTGAAAAATTTACTCGCTAATTTGGGCTAAATCTGGTAAAATATAAGTATGCCTCGGTAGCTCAACTGGATAGAGCAGTTCCGTCCTAAGGAAAAGGTTATAGGTTCGACTCCTATCCGGGGTACCAGTCTTATTATGAAAAAAGATAACCAAGAATCAAATAAAGTTTTCCCTGGACAGAGGGATGGTGAAAGCTTTTTATTTATGTTTAGGCGTCACATTATTGCGATGCGTAAAGGTTTTTATAGTTTTCTTATAATATTTGCACTTAGCTGTTTGCCAACTTTCATATTCATGACAATGGATATGCTTTGGATAGCGGCTGCAGGATTTATTGTTGGTTTGGTTGTATTTTTCTATCACTTCATAATGTGGTACTTTACGATATACATAGTAACTGATCAAAGATTGCGACAAATTACTCGAAAGGGAATGTTTGGTAAAAATGTGATTGATATTTCTTTAAATAAGATCCAAAGCATTAGTTATGTAATACCAGGTATGGCTGGTGAAATATTCAAATTCGGTACTATAAATATTCAGACAATTGTCGGTGATCTAACAATTACAAATACTGAAAACCCAGATAAAGTATACGACGATTTAGAGAACGCACTAGAAATAGCTGAGAAAAGGGAGGTTCATGATGGCGAAGATATTATCTAAAAAGAAAAAAGAGAATGTTGAAGGGGCACTAGTTACCTCGAAGGTAACAAACAATACTATTGAAAAGAAACGTCAAGAAGTCTTGGAAAAAGGCAAGAAGTTTAAGTATCCAGTTCAGTACAGTAAACACAAACTTGTCATTAATACGATTATAATTATTATTGTTGTAGCAATTATTACGAGTATTGCAGGATGGTTTCAATTCTATAAAGCTCAGAGTACAAGTACTTTCTCATATAGAGTATCGCTATTTCTGCCGTTGCCGGTAGCCGATGTTGATGGTGAGAAAGCATTATATAGTGATTACTTAGCCCAATATCGTAGTAATATCTCAGTTACCGAAAGACAAGAAGGCTCACTTAATAACGAAGAAGATGAAACTAGACGATCTAATTATTATAAAAGGCAATCTATGGATAATACTGTTGCCAATACATACGCTATAAAATTAGCTCGTGAAAATAATATTTCAGTTACAGATGACGAGATTGAAGAAGTGTTTAACGAGCATCGAAAAACTAGCAACGCGGAAGTGTCTGAGAGTGTGTTTAATAAGATTATAGAGGATAATTACAAATTATCGCCAAAAGAATATAGAAGAATGTTTATCGAGCTACCTTTATTGAAGCAAAAGGTTTCGGCTAAAATAGATACAGATGCCGAAAAGACTAAAAATAATATAGCAAAAAAACTCTCAAATAATGATGGCAATTTTGAGGAAATCTCACAGGAATATGGTCAGGATGTTGAAGTGAGCTCACCTGGGTTCGTCAAATCTACGAATATAGATGGTGGAAGAACTAAAGTTGCGCTATCACTCGAAAAGAACGAAGTTTCTAAACCGTTTATATCAAAGAGTGGCGATGGATACTATATAGTTAAGCTTCTAGACAAGAAAGATGATGAAGTGAGTTATTCTTATATTAAAATTCCGTTTAAAGAGTTTGACCACAGACTCACAGAGCTAAGAGAAGCTAATAAAATTTCTGAATATATAACAGTAGAATAAGATAGACAAAAATAAAAACTCACTAGGTCGTAATAATCTAGTGAGTTTTAAGTTTATAGTCTAGTTTGGCGGGCCCGACCGGATTCGAACCGGCGATCTCCTCCGTGACAGGGAGGCGTACTAGGCCAACTATACCACGAGCCCAAATGCAAGACTAATAATATTCTACCAAATTACAAACGATATTTCAATAGGCTTTTGAGCGTTTATTTTTTATTTTTTGTATGCTATAATTAGTGTAAAGGATTCGCCGATGTAGCTCAGTTGGTAGAGCGGCGCTTTCGTAAAGCGTAGGTCAGCGGTTCAATCCCGCTCATCGGCTCCATTTATTATGAAAAATATTTTTAATAATTATATCAAACCCATCGCTAAAGACAGGCTCATGATTGTCTTTATGTTGATAGTATTTATCTCAGGTTTGAGCTTCTTTCTCTATATGGTATTTAATGTCGAACAATTTGATCAACTTATGTATTCACGCTACACGATCTATGGTACAGAGCACTACTACAGAGATAGGTGGTTTTATAGAATTATAGTATCATTATTTGGCCTCATAATCGCATTCTTACATAATGCAATTATAATTAAAATCTATAATCCGAAGAATAGAGTAGCTTCATTTACCTTAGCTATTTTTAGCGTCATAGTAGTTGTGATTGCATTTTCTATTATGACAAACGTTTTAGGGGAAATACCAAATTAATCATGGATATTGAAATACCTCAGGGTAAAAGGACTAAGTTCTATCGATTTTTTGAAATTTTACCAGCTGCTTTAAGCTACGGAGCCTTATTGCTTATGGTGGTGCTATCAGTATTCTCGCCATTTCTTGCGTCTGTGTATCTACTTACAATTGTTGTTTTACTCTTGGTTAAAGCTATAAATATGGCTTATAGGATAATAACTGGGCATAGAAACCTAGAAGGAGCTATGAAAACAGACTGGAAGCGTTGGCTAGAACAGCTCGAAAATCCTAGCAAATCGTACGCAGCCCTTAAAAGTGACCCTAAGTCAATCTCGAGATATCGGTTTTCTGAGCATTCGGAAAATTTGCGACTAATGTCTGCGGCAGAAGATGGATATTTCCCTAAACCTAGTGAAATTGACAATGCTGTCATTATAGCGGCTTACAATGAATCGTATGAAACTATCAAGCCTACAATTGAATCGATTGTCAATACTACGTATGACAATAAAAAGTTAATAGTATTTCTAGCCTATGAAGAGAGAGGTGGAGAACCTATCGAAAAAACCGCCAAAAGATTTCAGAGAGAATATAAAAATATCTTTAAAGCTTTTGAGATTGTAAAACATCCAAAAGATTTGCCTAATGAAGTTGTGGGCAAGGGTGGAAATATAACCTATGCTGGTAAAAAATTAAAAGAATATTGTGATGACAATCAGTTAGACTATAAAAATGTTTTAGTGACCACCCTAGATAGTGATAATAAACCTCATAAGAGTTATTTTTCATGTAGCACTTATGAATATATAGTTCACGAAGACAGGAAACACCTCTCATATCAACCGGTGTCGCTGTTTTTAAACAACATTTGGGATGTGCCTGCGCCAATGCGTGTTCTAGCTACTGGTAATTCATTTTGGAATATTATTAGCTCTATGCGCCCACATCTACTAAGGAACTTTGCCTCGCATTCTCAAAGTCTAGATGCGTTAGTAGAGATGAATTTCTGGAGTACTCGGACTATTGTCGAGGACGGTCACCAATTTTGGCGTAGTTATTTCTACTTTGGGGGTAATTATTCAGTCCTTTCTATAGGTGTTCCGATTTATCAGGACGCCGTCTTGAGCGATACTTTACCTAAAACTTTAAAAGCACAATTTATTCAATTGCGACGTTGGTCTTATGGAGCTAGCGATGTCCCATATGTTGCAGAACATGTATTTACCAAGAAGCGAAATGTTCCTTTTTTTGATGGTCTATTTAAGTTCCTGAGACTGTTAGACGGGCATATAACTCAAGCCTTTCAGGCACCTATGGTTAGCTTCGGTGGATGGGCGCCTTTGATCGTTCATTCGGCTGCGTCGCGTAGCCTAGTTGCTCATCAGCTACCTATGGTTATTAGCTATATTCAGCAGGTTGCAATGGTTGGTTTATTTATTACAATCTTCCTAAGTCTAAAAATGCTTCCTCCTCGTCCGGCCAGGTATAAAAAATCCAAAAATATTTTTATGGTTTTACAGTGGGTATTGATGCCAATTACTTCAATTTGCTATAGTTCACTAGCATCGTTTTACGCTCAAACGAGATTGGCCGCTGGAAAGTATCTAGATAAGTTTGATGTAACCGCAAAAACTAGTATCCAAGAGGTTGATTTAGCTAAGCAACGGCGACGCAAAAATAAGAATCTAGGCTAGGCTAGGCTAGATCGCTAATTTAAAGATGAATAATCGGATTAAGACAGCCTCATTATGAGGCTGTCTTAATTTGTCTTTATAAAAAGCTTATGTCGTACAATTTTATAACATAGATAAAGTCTACATCGATAAGTAATACAGATAAACAGTCTAAAATCTTTTCGAGCTATCTCCATAGGCGTATCTATTAAGTTGACTCGGAGTGTCTTGTAGAATGTTCAAATTCCCTAATACAATCAAGAGTGAAGAATAATAAACCATGTTCAAAAACAACGATATATTTATATAATATTTCACGCGAAAAGCAAAACCGGATTATACAGACTATATATCATCAGGCGCATAATATTTTTTCTGATGCTTAATTTACTATGTGGAAAAACGTGATCACTTTGTGGATAACGAGAAAAAATAAATGACGCTATAATGCGTCATTTATTAAGTATAAAATCATTTGGTGGGCGATAGAGGACTCGAACCTCTGACCCTCACAACGTCAATGTGATGCTCTAGCCAACTGAGCTAATCGCCCTGATCGCTTATTATTTTAGCAAAACTTGCGCAAAAAGTCTAGTAGTGATAAAATTAGAAAAGATATTTCAGGTGTGAAAGGAAAAAATGGAAAATTCTGAGAAAATGCAAAAAATGCGTCATAGCCTTGCTCATATTATGGCAGCAGCGATACAAAGACTATATCCAGAAGCTAAGTTTGGCGTAGGCCCGGCGATTGATGATGGATTTTATTACGATATAGATTTAGGTGAAGATAAAATTTCTGAGCTTAATTTTAATAAAATAGAAAAAGTAATGAAGCGGATTATCTCTGAGTCTCAAGATTTTGTTTATAGCGAGCTACCTATAGAAGATGCTATTGCATGGGCTAAGGATAATAACCAGCCATACAAATTAGAACTTCTTGAAGATTTAAAAAATTCAGGCACGACAAATACTAAGATTTTAGC
>JAGOOS010000052.1 GCA_017992395.1 Candidatus Saccharimonadota bacterium | reverse complement strand
AGACACGCCTAGTTGTTGTTTTACCTTGTCGGCATCAAAGGTAGTGCTATGCGGTACTTTGACCACGCCGCCACTACCATCAGCCAGACTGATTGCTAAAGTGTTATTACACACTACACGGATATTGGTGAACTGCGCTGTGGTCGCAAGCGTACCATCACAAGCGGTGGCTAATAGCAAATAGCCGTGACTGACATCACCGCCACGCAGTGTTGCCGATTGTCCCGTACGAGCAAGGGCCCAGAACTTACGGCCACCCTTTAGGACGCCTGCGGTTTCTAGCTCAAAGTCTGCTTGCTCGGTGAGATCTCGATAAAACTCTAAGATCTCACTCGGTTGTACTTCTTGATAGCGCTGACTGACTACTGATAATGCCTCTAGGTTATCTGAGCGATACAACACTTTATTGCTGTCAAACGGCATGATCAGGTTTTGGCCTTTATCATTGGTTGCCATGTAGCTGACGTCTGATGATTCAATACGCCAGTCCATACCTGCCTCTTTAGCCCATACCTCTATAGGCTGCTTAGGGGACAACTCTTGTCCTAGTCCATGCCAGGGGGTATCACCGACGTATGCCATTGATTCGATTAAATGTGCCATGATGATTTTCCTTTTAAGTTCAATAAAATAAGTGGTTTGATAAACACGTAAATAAATGAGGACGTCAGATACTAAAGGTATGCTGACAGGTACTACATAGATAGCGCGGCAGGATAGCTGCTTTCAGTAATGGCGGCTGCATCAGCCGTTGTTGTGCCAGATTGATCACGGTGGCAATAGCGCCACCTGCAACCATACCGATCATGGGATTGATCTTGTAATACTTGCAGACGCTCACCCCAAGACTGACTAAGAGCTTGGGTGAGCACAGATGCTCTGACATGCTTTGCATGTTGGTATCTATATTCTCTATAACATGTGCTGAATGACAATTGGGACAGATAGGTTTCATAGCATCTCCTTGATAATAATGGCGCATAAAAAAGGCCTGCTATAAAGCAGACCTTGATTAGACGTTCAGCGGTAGATGGATAAGGTAGCGATGGCTCCTTATCTCATCTCATGGCGATACTGTATATCTGAAATTATTTTGATATGAGATACGTTTACAGGTTCTAACTATATTGACCATTAACCTAGTTTTTGGGCCTGCTTTGCCCAAAGGCCTTCATATTCGGTAAAGACACTTTAAGACGTTGATAACTACCATCACGCTTATCAGGACGGGTTAAATACAAGGCAGCTTCAACCGCATTCTCAACTTCTTGCAAGTTATTACGATGGATCATCCCAATACCAAGCTTGCCGTAGCGTGCAAAACTTTCTTTATATTCTTTAGTATTTAATATAAAGCAATAGCCAACGCCTTCAGTAATCGCTTGCCATTTTTGTCCAACTTGATCAGCCAAATAACTGTCTTTGTAATGTTTTGAGCCATCAAAGATCAATAGCAAATGACAATGAAAACCACCATTATCTTCACCCTGTTCTAATGACAAAGCGTAATGCAATAAATGCTTAAAACAAGTATCGCCATTATGAATGGCGTCTCTTAATTTTCTCATATGAAAGTCAAAATCACGAATGGTAATGTGATGACTGATCTCTGGTATGTATTTTAAATCCACTCTCACAAACAACAATCTTGAATGATCTGATATGAGGGTTCTGATATTAGGTTCTAAGTTTCTGCAGTTTTTATTACTCTGATAACGCCACGCGCTGTAGTCTTTTTTTATCGCCTTCTCATAACCTGACAGTAAATTAATAAACTGCACTGTTTTTTCATCATCCCAAAAGACGTTATAAGCGTAAGCGTCACCAATAATCATACTGGTGCTTTCTATAAATGCCTGGATAGGTTTTGAGTATCTGTCTTCAGGATTAAGGCTAATCATGAAGGAGTAATAGAACTCATTTAATTGGCTTTTGATTTGTTGAAAATTGATGGTACCAAATAGTACATCTCTAACCAGTCTGTCGACGTTAGAGATAAGCTGTGAGTGATTAACAGGGGAATAGATCATGGCTTGTTTTCCTATGAATATAAAGTTGAATGGGTGCTACATATATTCATAGGGTTGTATATTTTTTTACTACTAAGTGCGGATAGCATCCGCTTTAGTTAAGTAGTACATAATATAACTTATATTATCTTACCAATCTTTTAGTGGTATCTGGAAAGCAGATTTATACCAGCTGTGCTTGAGTAAATGAAAATCGCAATGCATCAAATACCCACATTTCAGGGAAGAGGGTGAAGATGGAGTTAGCTGATCGTCATTGACGTTAATTTATAAGGATTTTATAGTTCAATCCTATATAATACATGTAGTATTCTATATTTATACCGACGTTTTAATGACGTTTTAACGATATTTTAATGACGTAAATAATGGTATTTTAACAATAGGGGATTAGTAAAAAACAATTTACTTTTAATTATTATATTGAGATGAATAATGAAAAACGAATCTGTTAATCGTATAAAGGGTTTGATGGAAAATGAAAAATACATCGAAAAAAAGGTCAACGCTCTTAGCATCTATAACGTGTATTGGTGTCTTTATGAGCTGGGATGGCGGCGTCAACTACCGACAGAAACTGTATTGAAAAACGACTCATTTTGTAAATTACAATTAATAAGAATTTTAAAAGAGCAACGATACAGCGTTAGAAGTTTAAATATATTTTTAGAAGTAAGTGCTGAAAACAGCATTCCGTTGCCATATGTCAAATGGTTTTACGAGGATGCAAGAGCCGCACTATGGCTAAAGATGGTTTTAGAAAATACTATCAACTCAAGTGAACCAATCATCTCAAAATCTGATATATCGATTTTTATTCATGATGTTATTTTTAATAAAAAACTCCTAATCTTGGATAAAAAAATTGTTGAGGAAAATAGCAATTCGCAAGTTAAATTAAAAAAAATAACTTTAAAATCACTAAAAGATGCTTACCTTCTCAGCCAAGTAAATTCGAAAGATATTAAATGGCTGACTAGTAAGAGCAACAGTAGCGTTAAAATAAACCATATATATCAATATATGAATAAATTGCATGATCTTAATAACTTGAGAAGAAACAAAGAGAGTAAAAAAAAGAACGGAGGACGAAAAACAAACATTAATAAGGCTGGGTGCCAACAGGCTTTAATTTGTTCTGACACTATTAAGTTTAAAGAAACAGATACAGCTATGCGGCTTAGTCACATACTGGCATCACTAGATTATTGGATGTTTGATACTTATTGGTTTTACAAAGAGGGTGACGTTGTAGACATAGAAAAGGCTGATAATAGAATGCTCTTTATTAGTAATATGG
>JAGOOS010000023.1 GCA_017992395.1 Candidatus Saccharimonadota bacterium | reverse complement strand
TCGCCAAATTCCCCCTGATCAGCCTTCAGATAATTTATACCAAAATTATCCGATTGTGACCAAACCCCATATCGGTCTGTGCCCCATGGTAAATTACCCCGATTATTACTCTTATAACTATCAATAGCAGTCTTTAGTCTAGCCATATCATTCTTACGTTGAGTATCTCGTTGGTTTCTTTGTAGTGCTGGTAGTGCTATGAATACCATTAGGAATATTAGACCTGCTATTGCTAGGACTAGGACTACCTCTATTATGGTGAAGGCTGGGGTGGTTTGGGGGTTGGTTTCGGTTTGTGAAGAACTATTCCACCTTTTATTTTTAGTTGGTAAAGCTTGGGCTAGTGACCTTGAGTACTGGCTGGAGAAAGAACGGTGGTTTAGTTCTGGAGTGACTTTTTTATTGTTAGAGTTGATGTTTGGCTGTGATTTATGCTTATGTATATTCATGGTTCTATTTTAGCTAAAAAAAAAAAACGCAAGGGGGTAAATTATATATCTATTGACTTTTTAACATTATTATGTTATAATAAAGAAGTTATGGATACACTAAACAAAATAAACAAAATCGATCAAACAAATATGAACTTTAATAGGGTTAAAAAACCAGAACAGAAAAAATATACCAAAGAACAAATTAAACGACACCGAAAATTTGGTGCCGGTGCGCTAGCTGCTGTTATCGCTACAGGCGGTTTCATGCTTGGTAGTAATAAAGAAAATATTATTGATAGCGTCGAACAGACGAAGAATTCAATTAAGAGTAACTTCCAAACACTCGATCAAAACACTAATGAAGCACCAATAGAGGCTCGCTCAATTAATGGCTTAGATAATAAAGAAATTGATTTTGATAATTATACAAAAATTATTCTCGATGACGAAGTCGAAATCACGCTTAATGAAGGTGACCCTGTTCGAGCTACAGACGTAAGCCACGCCGGTAGAACACCCGATGACCTTGGGCCTAGTCATTCTTCAGTCTTTATCGCAAAAGAAGATATAAATTTCACTCTTAGTGATGGTGAAACAATTTATCAAAATAAAGACGGTCAGATTGTGGCCAAAATTGATAATTTCACACAGACTGCCGACGGTCTAGAAACTGGACTCAAAACAGACGTTGATAAAGACGGTTGGGTATTCGTTGATACACCCAACCGAATCGATAATGATCAAGAATAACTTATTATTTAACTACAAAGTTAATTAATTTACCTTTAATGAAGATTTCTTTAATGATTTCTTTATCTTCAAGGTGTTTAGATACGTTCTCTTCTGCCTTAGCCTCTGCTAAGACTAGGTTTTGATCAGTTCCAGCTGGCACTGTAATCTTGCCACGAAGTTTACCATTAACTTGGATTATCACAACAATATTATCTTCCTTTAGAAAATCATTGTTCCAACTTGGCCAATGAGCTTCTTCAATATAATTGCTGTTTCCTAATTGCTGCCACAGTTCGCTAGCAATATGTGGCGCAAACGGAGCTAACATCTGTAATAAACTCTCTAGTACATCACGCCATTCAGCTGAAAAACCGTTTAATTTAAGCTTATAAAGATCGTTTGTAAGCTCCATCAAAGAAGCTACGGCCGTATTTAGGCTCTCTCGATAAAAATCGTCTGAAACTTTCTTAATTGTTTTGTGCTGAGCTTTTCTTAGTGCAGCTAAATTCTCCTCAGTGATCTGGTTTGCTTGATCGCTTTCAAGGTATTCTTGAACTAAAACCCAAACACGATTCAAAAAGCGATAGACTCCGGCAATTCCGCGCGGGTCCCAAGCGGCATCTAGCTCATATGGAGCAATAAACATCTCATAAGTCCTTAGCGCATCAGCGCCATAACCCTGGTCGATAACTTCAATCGGATCAATCGTATTACCTTTACTTTTACTCATCTTTGAGCCATCTTCAGCATTGATATAGCCGTGGTAAATCAGTTTTTTAACAGGTTCGGCAAAATCAGTTAAGCCTAAATCACGAAAAACATGCGTCCAAAATCGTACATATAGCAAGTGTGCTACGGCATGGTCACCGCCAACATAAAAATCAAGTGGCGCCCAATAATTTGCAACTTCAGGGTCCCAAGCAGCTTGTGAATTTTTCGGGTCAGTAAATCTTAGCAAGTACCAACTAGAACACGCATATCCATCCATAGTGTCGGTTTCGCGTGTCATTTTTTTGCCGTCCATCTCAAAGTGTAAGAAATCTTCATTTTTAGCAAGCGCAGACTTACCGCTATCATCAGGCTTATAATCGCTTATTTCAGGTAATACCACGGGTAGTTTATCTTCAGGGATAAGGTATTCTTTGCCATCTTCATCATAAGCAATTGGAATTGGGCAGCCCCAGTAACGCTGGCGAGAGATCAACCAATCGCGCATTTTATAAGTAGTTTTTTTGTTGCCTATACCCTGTTCTTCTAGCCAAGCCACAACCTCTTCACGCGCATCGTGTGAATCTTGGCCATTAAATACACCGCTATTAACTAGTTCGCCTTCGCCATGATAACAAGCATTATCATCAGTTGAGCCTTCTGGTTTTTCGATAACTTTTACAATTGGTAAATCAAATTTTTCAGCAAATTCAAAATCACGCTCGTCGTGCGCTGGCACCGCCATAACGGCTGCCTCACCATAACCAGCCAATACATAATCACTTGTCCAGATCTGGATTTTTTCGCCAGTAGCTGGGTTTATTGCATGAGAGCCAGTAAAGGCACCTGTTTTTTCTTTATTTTCTTGACGCTCGATTTCACTCTTTTTTAGTGCAAAATTGCGGTATTTATCTATTTCACATCGAGATAAATCGGTAGCTAATTTATTAATTAATCTATGCTCTGGAGCTATCGTTAAGAATGTCGCGCCAAAGATAGTATCTGGGCGAGTCGTAAAAACTTTAATTTTTTCACCCTTAGCCTCACCATCAGCAACTTCAAACTCGATTTCAGCACCTTGACTTTTACCAATCCAATTGCGCTGCATAGTTTTAATTTTGTCTGGCCAATCAAGTTCATCGATATCAGCTAAAAGTTCATCTGCATATTCAGTAATCTTGAAGAACCATTGTTTTAAATTCTTCTTTTCAACTTCTGATCCACAACGCCAACAATGACCGTTTTCAACTTGCTCGTTTGCAAGAACGGTCTTATCAACTGGACACCACCACTGATAACTTTCTTTACGATAAGCAAGACCTTTTTTATACATCTCGGCAAAAACCCACTGCGTCCATTTGTAGTATTCCGGGTCTGACGTATTAATTTCACGCGACCAATCAATAGACATACCAAGACGCTTAAACTGACGTTTAAAGTTTGCGATGTTATCGGCAGTGGCTTTTTGTGGTGCAGTACCGGTTTTAATCGCATAATTCTCTGCAGGTAGACCAAAAGTGTCCCAACCAATTGGGCTTAATACGTTTTTGCCGTGCTGGCGATAAAAACGAGCTAATGAGTCAACAATCGTGTAGCTTCTGGCATGACCTGTGTGTAAACCAGCGCCAGAAGGATATGGAAACATACCTGAAACATACATTTTTTGTTTATTTTTATCAACATTAACTTCATATAGTTTAGTGCCGTCCCAAATTTGCTGCCATTTGGGTTCAATTTCGCTTGGGTTATATCTTCTCATAATTATAGTATATTATAGCACTAAACTTCTTCATCTGCAAAAGTGTTAAAGTTGTTGAAAAAATCGTTTTTAATTTTCATCCAATTAGCATCTTGGCGAACTAATTTGTCTTCGTCCGAAGTTGAGCGCAGCACGATTTTAACAGCTTCCTCTAGATATACGTCACCTTGAGAACCTTTGAACAAAACCACCCCACCATTTAGCAATACTTTATGAGCAAAAGCCCCGGCTTCAAGCGCATTTTTACAAGTCTTCACTTGGCAACCTCTCGCTTTAGCGGCGGGCGCTAAGTATTTATTTGCTTCATCACCAACTGTAATCACCCACGATAATTCAACACCGTCACAGAGCTCACCAAGCTTTCTATGCTCTTCCGCCGAAGAGTCTCCAAGTTCATTCATACTACCAAGGACGGCGATTTTTGCAGCTTCTGGCCCTGGCACAAAATCAGGAAAGCTATATAAGGCTTTTAATGCGGCAGCAGCAGCAGCTGGGCTGGAGTTATATGTGTCATCGATAATTACACTATCATTTATACCTCTTAAAATGTTCATTCGACCGGCTACCGGGCGAATTTTTTCAACACCACGAGAGATTTCTTCTGCATTAAGACCGAGCTTGGATGCAATTGTTACAGCCGCAATAACTGGTCGCAATGAATGTTCTCCAAACACATGAAGTTTAGCTGGAATTTTACCATATTCAGATGTGTTAAAACTTCCTAAATAGCCGTCATTAAGCGAGAATCCGTCAACCTCAAAGTTATATTCTGCGACTGCGGATGTGCCGTAAGTTGAAATCTCAGAATTAGTTATATAGTTTGAAAACTCACTATCAATATCGTCACGATTTATGATTGCGTATTTAGAAAAGTTTGCAGCCGCCAATTCTTCACGTGCAACTGCACTAATACTACCAAAAAATTCCATATGCTCAGGAGTAACAGCAGTAATTGCGGCTATATCGGGTAGTAAATAGTCGGCAAACTCCGCCATATCTCCAGGCCGGTCAGTTCCTAGCTCCTGGACAATAACCTGAGGCTCAGACTCAGATGAAGCCTTAATTTTATGTCGTGCGGCTTTAAAAATTTTATGCCACTGCCAGAAACTACGGATGTTGCCTGGGTAATCTATACCTAAAATTGCTAAAGGGGCGCTTAAGTGAGTGTTATGGTTGCCTTTATGTAAGCGTACTCTATACTTTTCATTTAATAAAGTTGCGGTTGCTATTTTAGTGCTGGTTTTACCTACGGATCCAGCTACTACTACTAATTTAATATCTGGATGAGCGATAAAATACGCTCGAACATATTTTTCAAGTTTATTGGTAATTCTTTTTTTAAACATAATTACTATATATTGTACGATAAAATCATCACCTTTTCAAGTGACGATTCGTAGCTGATGCGCGCCCACCCTGGGCGGTTTGGTTTTGGTTTTTATTTTTAGCGCTATTAGTTTTTTACGGCTTTTTCGGATTAAACTGAAAATCATCCGCCCTAATAGCGCATCAACTCTTTATGATATTAGCATAAAGATTTTATAATGTCAACAATCAACCAAGCAGAGGCGGGTATTTAGAAATCTGCTGCTGTATCTGTTCGGGCGTAAATTCTTTGCCATGAGAGAACTCTACCCATCCTCCACTAAGCGGTGAGTTCTCTGGAGAAGCAAGACTTATAACTCGTCGCCAAGTATATTTTTCTCTAACGTCAGACTCATCATTAGGATTAGTTCTGGAGTATTCTACCGAGCCAAGATTTGGAATATCATAAACTTTATTCTTCCAAATATCATCCCATTCTTCTGGTAAGAGCTTTTCGATATCATAACAAGCCACTTGTATTAGTTGCTTATGAGCAACAATTAAAACGTTCTGTTCAGAGTTGTCGCGCCACAATTTATTCTTAAACGTCTTAAATCGATTATAAACATCAAACAAGCTTTCACCTCCGTCATATCGAATATACCAAGGGTCGTCATTAGCTAGTTTAGAAGTTAATGGAAAATGACTCCGCTGCTCTTGCCTAGATACGACGCCATAGATTCCCCATATTCTTTCACTTAAACGATCATCAATATTCCAGTTCAGACTATTGTCATCACCCCCAATTATTAGGGCTGTTTCACGAGCTCGAATAAACGGCGAAAGATACAATGAATCAAAGAAATTCATTTCACCATATATATTTTTAAGATTAATGGCTGCATCTTCAGCCTGCTTACGGCCTTCTTTGCTCAAGCGCTGCTTCCAATCAACTCTACTACCGACGAGTTGTTCATGCTCAAATCTCTCACCTTTTTTCTGGGCGCTTTGAACAATATTAGATTCACTCTGACCATGTCTGACAAAAACTATTCTGCGTGGCATCGACATAGATAGGCCCTAAGCGTGAGTTGGCTCTACCTCAGCCTGCAATACCTCGCGTGAGATAATCTCGCCGTCATTGTTAAATTCATAAACAAGAACTTGGCCAAACCCCATCTCTACCTTAGCAACATCTTCATCTGCAACATTATCAAGATATTTCATAAGCGCGCGAATTGAGTTTCCGTGAGCTGCCATCAAAATATTTTGACCTTGTTTTAGCTTTGGAAGCATCTCGTTTTCAAAATATGGCACAACTCGCGAACTCACATCTTTAAGAGTTTCCCCACCAGGAACTGGATAATCCCAGCCGCGGCGAATACCATTAAATGCTTCCTCACCTATCTCTTCTTTTACTTCCCATTTGTTTTTTCCAGTTAGATCACCATAATCTCGTTCGTTAATTTCGCCCGCAAAAGTTATTTCTGGGGCGTTAGTGCTATTGTTTTCACCCAAAATTGAAAACATAGTCTGCTGTGCGCGCTTTAGAAGAGACACGTAACCGTTCTCAAATCTATATCCAGCTAGCATTCGTCCAATAACTTGTGCATCAGCATGACCCTTTGGTGTTAAGTTTACATCCGTAAAACCAGTCCATTGACCAGTTAAGTTCCACTCACTCTCTGAGTGTCGTGAAATGACTAATTTTGTTGTATTTTTATCCATATACTTATTATATCACACGTTACAAGGAAGATTAATTTAGCTGATAAAGTTCTAGAACCTTACGGGTAGCTCATTCGTGCGAGTGGTGATTATTTTGCCTTCTCCGCTAGAATGAGCGTCTGCCCATAAATAAGCGTCTGAACGTAGATTGTATATTTCAGCTGGCTGAGAATAATCAGACCCCGACCCTGAAGTTCGCCAACTCTTGATATTATTTGCAACTATCGGACCATTTATTTTAAGCGAATTACCGCAACTATTCTGATTGACAGAATCCTTAACGATATCACAGGTTTTAAGGTCTTTTTGGGTTAATAACCAGGCATCGATTTGAGTGACATTATTTTTGACATTTATATTACCGCTAGCAACGATAACCATCTGAGGTATGTTCATCGCTGAGGTCGCATTACCTAAATCACTAATGATGTTATCTGTAATGGTCACATCGCCATCAATAAACACTACTACACTTTGGCCATTATTCAATGTAATCCCGCCAAAATTTATACCTGAAGCAGCCCTAAAAGCAGTTATTTTGCCGTCTGAAGAAACTTTTGAGTAATCCCAGCCAGTAGTAGCGCTACCTTCATAGCGTGCTTTAAAGTTATCTATTAGCTCACCCGCTGAACCACTCCAACCACCAGAATAATTGCCCAGCTGCGAATCGGTTCTAGGTGTAAGTTTAGCAATTTTATCATAAGAATTTGAACTACTGCCTTGATTATATCCAGAAGCCGAGGCCATAGAATTAATGGTTTGATTACTAATTAACTCATACTCTGCCCAGCTGCCAAAAGTATTTTCAGCCAACCTACTGGTGCTAGTTTGGATACCACCATTTGACCAAACTCCAGCCCCCATACTTGCATTTTTGGTTTTCTAACTACTTGTATACAAACCGCCGAACTGTGTCGCCACTGGTTACCTTTATTATTCTGATCATTCCAGCTTTCACTCTTTGGTACTTTATACGGACTTATTGATAAAGCAAAGCAAAACCTCGTACCTAACTCTGCGTCTTGCGGGATAACAAAGTTTTTGATGGCGTCACTCACTTCGCTAGAAGTGAATTGATTGTCTCCACTATTATTAAACTTTCTACCAGAGCCTTCGGCTTTAACCTAACAAGACGAACTAATACTCTCGCCAGACACTGCGCTATTATAAGTAGCGCAAGTATCGCTATTGGTATTATCTATTCGACTCGTTGAAATTGAAGAATTTTCTGAGGCGACTTCAAAATAGCTTAATTTCCACTTCGTATCTTGTGTATAGGCACCCTTAGAATTTGTAACTGCTGGCGAGACAACAATTTTTTCACCAGGCTCTTTTCTAATAATTGAGCTATTACCACCAACATCAGTCGTCACTTTTGGCACAAGTTCATAATCATAATTTCTGATAATTGTTATCTTGACAGTTTGTGTACCACAAACATTAGCACCATTACCAGTTAGAGTAATGCCGTCATTACTAGCGCAGCGATAAATTTTGATTTCACGGTTGTATGATCCAGGCGTTTTTGGCACGCTTGAGATGTCTAAAGTTGCAGTTATATAGTCAAGTCCACCACGGTTAGAAAAAGCTCCAGAAACAGGAGTGCCACGATCAAGTGTAGTTTTACTTAAATTTGAAAAAGGCAAACCACCATTACTAGATATTCTAATTGCATATATTTGCATGCCAGATGCGCCTGAGCATAAGTAAGAAGATCCTCTAATATAGATTGGCACGCTGCTAGTATCGGAGCTCACTGAAAGAGACATGGTGTATCTATCATTGACCGAACCAGTTGCCCAAATAGCACCAAATGACCCCTGACATGCTTCGCTCGGGACCCCATAGCCACTATGGGCGTTATCATAAGTTTCTTTTTCTGCATCATTATGCCAAACATCAGCCGCATAAATATTACTAACTAAGGAAAAAGCTACGTCTAAAGATATGAAAATACCAAAAATAACAATCCGTGCTCTTTTCATTTAGCCTCGGCCTCCGTTTGTTTCTGAAGTCACTTCTGCTTCGGATTTGATAGTATTGATATTTTTAACGATGTCGAATCGTCCATCGATCGAGTAACCTTCGCTATTTAGCTCCTCGATTTTTGATGAAATACTCTTCATTTTATCCGAGTCAGATTTAGAGCTAGCGTTATTAAAAACTATATAATTACAGTTAACATCCTCTGACCAGTTGCCCCTACTTTCAATCTCAGATGCAAGATCGCTAAGATTATCGCTACTTACAGTCGTAGCACTAATAATCTCATTAAACTTAGTTATGTCTGAGGGATTACATACCGATACCTTACTTGGTTTTTCATCATCTAAAACTAATACTATATTAGCTATAACGCTCACAATTAAAAGCCCTCCTAAAACAATATTTATTATGTTTAATATCGGAGTTTTCTTGAGCTTGCTACTTTGTAAATTTTTATTATCCATGTTTCCCCTCGCTTAATGCTTATAATTACACCATAAGGACTATAAACCATCAAAATTAACTAATTATAAATAAAAAACGACCCGAAATGGACCGTTTTAAAGGTGCTATTTTTTGGGGTCGTTTAACCGCTCCCAAATAACTACTCTGTCTTGAGCTAAAGATTTTTTTACATCGATTATTCTTTGATTGCTAGAACCCCTAAATTGAAGCGTTAAATCTTTTTTAGCGATTTCGAAACGTCCATCAACCAGAATGTCGATAAGATTCAGCAGCTCAAGCTTATCATCACTTTCAAGCATCATCTCGTCCCAAGTATAGCCAGTCCAAGACCAAATATCTTTGCTGTCGCCAAATTTGTCTCGAATTGCCTTACAAAGTGGAATCAAAATGTTAGTATTTAAGAATGGCTCTCCACCAAGTAGCGTCAACCCTTGACAGTAGCTCGCTTCTAAGTCTTTAAGAATTTGATTCTCGAGTTCTTTTGTATATGGTTTACCGTACCTGAAGTTTTGCGCAACTCGATTATAACAACCTTCGCACGCAAACAAACATCCGCTAACGTATATGCTACACCGGATACCTTCGCCGTCAACAAAATTATATGGTTTGTAATCCGCAATATTACCTTTGCTTAAGTCTTTTGCCAACCATTCTTTTGGTTTAGGATTTTTCATTAAAATCACCACCTTAAGGTTCTATTTATACTTATAATTATATCATAAAAAGATAATCTCATAAAACATCTGTAGCTGATAATACTCTGCTGAAATTCACTCGTCAATTAATCATTTTATTGAAATTGTGTTAAAATGGAACTATGGGATATATAATTAAAGAAATCAAAGGAAGACAAATATTAGACTCCCGCGGCAACCCAACTGTTGAAGCGGATGTAATTTTAGAAAGTGGCGTTTTAGGCCGTGCAGCCGTACCAAGTGGCGCATCAACCGGATCGGGTGAAGCACTTGAGCTACGCGATGGTGGCAGCGCTTTCGGCGGTAAAGCCGTAACAAAAGCTGTTACAAATGTAAACGAGTCAATCAAACAAACCTTAATTGGCGAAGACGCAGAAGATCAGACAAATATCGACAAAATTATGCTCGATCTTGACGGAACTGAAAACAAATCAAACCTAGGTGCAAACGCAATCTTAGCAGTATCTTTAGCCGCAGCAAAAGCTGTTGCAAATGAAAAAGGTATTGAACTTTGGCAATATATTGCTGAAAAAACAAACAGCAAGCCAGTTCTACCACTGCCAATGATGAACGTCATGAATGGTGGCGCACACGCCGGTTGGGCAACTGATATCCAAGAATATATGATTATGCCAGTTGGTGCTAATAATATTTTTGAAGCCGTACAAATGGGTGCAGAAACATTTCACGCTCTAGCTAAAGTCCTTAAAGCAAAAGGCTACCCAACAACTGTTGGTGATGAAGGTGGATATGCGCCAAAAGTTCAAAATGGAAACGAAGAGCCATTACAACTAATCTCTCAAGCAATTGAAGATGCTGGCTATAAACTTGGCGAAGATATTGCATTTGCATCTGACCCAGCTTCAAGTGAATTTTATAAAGACGGTAAATACGATCTAAAAGCTAACAACAAAGTTCTATCAAGTGAAGAGATGATCGCTTTTTATGAAGACCTAACAAGCAAATA
>JAGOOS010000003.1 GCA_017992395.1 Candidatus Saccharimonadota bacterium | reverse complement strand
CACTGCAAAACCTAAGCCTACCAGCTGGTGTTGACGCAGAAATCAAGATGTAATTATAGCACTATGAAAAAACCGAGTATTGTCCACTCGGTTTTTTAATTTCTCTTGACTTCGTTTTTTTTTTTTTTAGTAAAATTAAACTATGAATAGACTTAAGCTTAAAAATGATCATCAAACTAAATTTAAACTAGCCTTCACAATCATCGAGGTTGTTCTGGTTTTAACAATTTCTGGTTTGATTTTCCTAATGGTATTTATAGCTCTTCCTGCTTTACAAAGAAGCCAACGAGATACTCAGAGGAAGAATGATCTATCTCTGCTTTCGACAGCAATTCAAAATTACGCTTCAAATAATAAGGGTGAATATCCAGCCGGCAGCAGCGCTGCAATTCGTGAGATGGCTTCGGCGTATCTTAAGTGGCCAGGTGTTGGTGTTGAGCCGAGTGGTGATGAAACTTTTCTTGACCCCGATACGGGCAGAGGCTACGCTATAAATTTTAACCATCTAAGTCAGGCAAGTTTGATGCATATAATGCCTCTTCGGCTCCTGGCCAACGGCGAATGAACTATATGGTTAATGCGCGTTGTCCTGGCTCGGGCGAGACTTATCAATCTTCTAAAGCTGGAGGAATTATTGTTTGGATGATGCTCGAGGGGGTGGCATTTATTGTATCAATGTTCGGTAAAAGATTTTTAGTTGACCTCCAATTATGTTATAATGATAAGCATAATGAGTGGGCAACATAAAAAACGAACCTATGCTAGAAATCGAACTAATTTAAATCGTCGCGGTTTTGAAAAGAATCCAGAAGCCGATAGTATTTTCTTGCTCAAACTGCTGCTAAGCGTTATTGCAGGGTCTTTTTGGTTGAAGTTTTTTCAACCTATAAGTTTTTTGGGTCTATCTTTTGGTGGATTCCCGATTGGTACTATCGTCGGTATTCTGGCCGTAAATCGGCTAGAGAAACGTCAAACTAGTCGCCATATCTTCTACGCCGTCATTCTTATAATCACAATTCTTAGCTACTTCGTACCTGCCGGCATAGTCTTATAGCTTGCAAAAAAATACATTTTGTGGTATAATAAGCTTATAGTTCTCAAATAGAAAATGAGGAGGTACTTTAAATGCTGAATTTCGTTTTTTCACAATTGTTTGTTTTTATTGCACTTAGTATTTTTTTCACCCTTAAAAGTTATATGTCTCAGGATACTGGAAAATATTTAGAAGCACTATTGTATTCCGTAATGGTTGTTATATTATTGGCCATATTGGAATCATTAAACAAAACATACCCAGGATTGGGCGCTAAGGTTGTAATTATTAGCCCTACATTCTTTACGAACGTGAATGCTGAAGGTGTTCCTTTGATCTACAGCATAGTTCAAACAATTATAGCAGTTGGTTCAGGTGGGGTTATTACTTACTTTTGTATCTACATGGTACTCAAAAAGGCTATGCGTTATGAAGGTGGATGGACTGATGTTTTTAGAATATTGTTAGCTTCAGTTTTTACTGTTCAGGTTTTAACTGATACTATCCCTGATGTTGTAAAGTACCTCCCCGAAACGGGTGCACAAAAGTCATTTCCTGGATTTTGGGCATCGGTTGTGACCACAGTCTTTATAGTGTTTGTATTGATAGCATGTTTTAAAGAACCAAAACAAGCTGTCGAAAATGACAAAACCGAAAATGATGCTGCAGAACCGCTCGAATAGAGCGGTTTTTTACTTTTGATACACTACATATGGCGTGTGTTGTAAAAACTACACACTATATTTAGCGTATTGAGCTTGAACTTACAAAACTAAAGCGCTATAATAAAACCATCGCTGGGAGAAAATAAGGCGAAGATATAAATAGTACCTTAACATATGTTTTATTAAAAGACAAAAATTAGAAGAGGGGTGTTTGAGATGTTTGTTTTAAATGAGGTTACAGATAACGCTAAATCTAGCAAAATTACTCTACAGATCGTTAAACGTGATGGTCGTAAAGTAAATTTTGATGATACAAAGATTTATAATGCATTAGTTAAAGCTGAGATCGCTTTAAGTGGTAAAAATACACCACTAAGAAATCAGATGATCGAGCAAGTTGTTGATGTTGTTGTGATTGAAATAAATAATCGTTTTAAGGATACGATTAAAATTTATGAGATTCAAAATATCGTCGAGCATACACTCCTAGAAACAAAGGAGTATGCATTAGCTGAAATTTATACGAATTATCGTATAAAACGTGATCTTGAGCGACAAAAGGCAACCGATATAAATTATACGATTGCCAAACTCATCAATAAAGATCGAACCGTGGTAAATGAAAATGCCAACAAAGATAGTGACGTTTTTAATACTCAAAGAGATTTAACGGCTGGAATTGCTGGAAAATCAATTGGGCTACAAATGTTGCCATCGCACGTTGCAAACGCTCATCAAAAAGGCGATATTCACTACCATGACTTAGATTATCATCCATATTCACCGATGACCAATTGCTGCTTGATTGATTTTGAAGGTATGTTAAATAATGGTTTTAAGATCGGTAATGCAGAGGTTGAATCGCCAAAGTCTATCCAGACGGCTACCGCACAGATTTCGCAGATTATTGCGAACGTGGCGTCTAGTCAATATGGCGGATGTTCGGCTGATCGAATCGATGAATTATTGGCGCCATTTGCGAAGATAAATTATTCTAAGCACCTTCAAGAAGCTGAAGAATGGATTGAAAACCCTGCGAAGCACGATGCTTTTGCTAAAAAGAAAACAGCAAAAGATATCTACGATGCTATGCAGAGTCTTGAATATGAGATTAACACTTTGTTCACATCAAACGGCCAAACGCCATTTACCTCACTTGGTTTTGGGCTTGGTACGGATTGGTTTGAACATGAAATTCAAAAAGCAATCTTGCAAATACGGATTAACGGCTTAGGTAGTGAACATCGGACGGCGATTTTTCCTAAACTAATCTTCACTTTGAAGAGAGGTCTAAATTTAAATCCAGATGATCCAAATTACGACATCAAAAAGCTCGCAATTGAGTGTGCTACCAAACGTATGTATCCAGATGTGCTAAGTTATGATAAGATCGTCGAGCTTACTGGGAGCTTTAAAGTTCCGATGGGCTGTCGCTCTTTCTTACAAGGCTGGAAAGATGAAAATGGCGTAGAAGTTAACTCCGGTCGGATGAATCTTGGTGTGGTTACGTTAAACCTACCAAGAATCGCAATCGAATCTGGGGGTAATGTAGATAAATTTTGGAACATCTTATCTGAAAGACTTGGTATTGTAAAAAGTGCGCTTGTTTACCGGATTGAAAGGTGTAAAGAAGCGTCGCCAGCTAATGCGCCGATACTTTATCAGTACGGAGCATTTGGCAAGCGGTTATCGCCGCAAGACTCGGTTGATGAGTTATTTAAAAATAAACGATCAACGGTTTCATTGGGCTATATTGGTCTTTATGAAACGGCGTCTAGGTTTTATGGCGGAGATTGGGAAGGTAATCCTGAAGCAAAAAATTTTACTATCCAAATTATGCAAAAACTAAAGGAGAAAGCTGACGCTTGGGGTAATGAATACGGCTATCATTTTAGTGTATATTCAACGCCGAGTGAAAGCTTGACTGATAGATTTTGCCGGCTGGATAAAGAAAAGTTTGGTGAAGTTGAAAATATCACCGACAAGGATTACTATACAAACAGCTTCCACTATGATGTTCGCAAGAAACCAACGCCGTTTGAGAAACTAGAGTTTGAAAAGGATTATCCGAAGTACTGTTCAGGTGGATTTATTCACTACTGTGAATACCCTAATATGCAGCAAAACCCTAAGGCTCTTGAAGCGGTTTGGGATTATGCGTATGACAGAGTAGGTTATCTTGGCACTAATACACCAATCGATAAATGCTTTGAATGCGACTTTGAGGGTGATTTTAACCCAACCGAACGCGGTTTTGAATGTCCGCAATGCGGCAATCATGATCCAAAGACTTGTGATGTCGTTAAAAGAACTTGTGGTTATCTTGGTAATCCGCAAGCTCGACCTATGGCGTACGGACGTCATAAAGAGATATCGTCTAGAGTAAAACATATGTGAAAACAACGCTGCTCAATCTGAGCGGCGTTTTTCTTTTACACTACATATAGCGTATGTTGTAAAAACTACACGCTACATATAGCGTTTTGCTATTGATTTCATAAATCATAACCGCTATAATAGTTTTATAAATAGAGAGGGATTTATGAAACAAAAAGAGATAATATATTTAAACGATTATAGAAAACCAGAACCCAATCTGGAGCTCGAGTCAGCCGAGACTTTAGAAATGATTGATGATAGACCTGAGATGAATGATCGCGCGAAATCTTCAAATATTGGTGAAAAGATAATTCAAATCTCTTACAATCTTAACTCAGCAAACAGAAAGTCCCCCGAAGAGGAAAATGACCAAGAATCTTTACGCAGAGACAGCACCCACTGGATAAATGTAATCAAAACAACTGATATGATAAATGGTCTTGGCGATATGGATAGCGAATCTAAAAACAAAGCCTTAAATGAGAACGCCAATAAAAACGCTGAATATTTTGGGACTGGCCGCGATCTTCAAGCGGGGGTACTAAGCAAAGAACGAGGTTTAGAGATGCTCCCAAAAAGAGTTATGGAGGCGCATAAAAACGCCGACATACATTTTCATGACCTTGACTATAATCCATATTCACCGATGACCAATTGCTGCTTAGTTGACTTTGAAGGCATGTTAGAAAAGGGTTTCAATATGGGGAATGCGAGTTGTGAATCGCCAAAATCTATCCAAACTGCATGTGCGCAAGCATCTCAGATTATAGCCAATGTTGCCTCAAGCCAATATGGTGGGACGACCTTTCCCGATGCAGATATAGTTTTAGGCAAATACGCGGAGCTAAATTATCAAAAGCATCTTAAAACCGCCGAAAAATGGGTCGCCGAGGAGTTACGCGAAGACTATGCTAACGAAAAAACTAAAAAAGATATAAAAGATGGCATTCAGAGTCTTGAGTATGAGATTAACACTTTATTTACATCAAATGGTCAAACGCCATTTACTACAATTGGCTTTGGGCTCGGTGAAGGTAAATGGGAAAAAGAAGTTCAAAAGGCGATTTTTAACCAAAGAATTGAAGGTTTGGGCGAAGACAAGCGCACAGCGATTTTCCCTAAACTAGTATTTGCAGTTAAAGATGGGCTAAATAAATCTGAAGGTGATCCAAATTATGATGTAAAGAAGCTAGCACTCGAATGCTCTACTAAACGTATGTATCCAGATATTTTAAATTACGATAAAGTCGTTGAGACTACAGGATCGTTTAAATATCCGATGGGCTGCAGGTCATTCTTGGGCGAATACACCAATCCGCAAACTGGTGATAGCGAAACGGCTGGGCGCATGAATTTAGGTGTTGTCAGCTTAAATTTGCCACGAATTGCACTTGAGTCTGATGGTGATCAAGAAAAATTCTGGCAGATACTAGACGATAAATTAGATGTTGTTCATGAGGCACTTAAATTTAGGATTGACCGCTGCAAGCAAGCTAAGCCTGGCAATGCGCCAATTCTCTACCAAAACGGTGCTTTTGGCAAACGTCTTGATGTAGATGGTGATGTTGATGAACTTTTTAAAAATAATCGAGCTAGCGCATCTTTAGGCTACACTGGGTTATATGAAGTCGGAGCTGCCTTTTTTGGCGGCGAGTGGGAGCAAAATCCTGAAGCTAAAGAATTCACCCTAGATGTGCTGCATTATCTAAATGCAGCGGCCGAAGAGTGGAAGGCGGACGAAGGTTATGGCTACTCGGTTTATTCTACGCCAGCCGAAAGCTTGACTGATAGATTTTGTAGCGCCGACCGAGAAAAGTTTGGCGAGATTAAAGATATTACTGATAAGGAATATTACACAAACTCATTTCATTATGATGTGCGCAAAAATCCTTCACCATTTGAAAAGATTGATTTTGAAAAAGATTATTTACCTATGACACCTGGCGGACAAATTGTTTACTGTGAATACCCTAAAATGCAGCAAAACCCTAAGGCGCTTGAAGCAGTGTGGGATTACTCATTTGACAAAGTGATGTACTTAGGTACCAACACACCAATCGACCATTGCTATGAATGCGGCAGCGAAGAAGAATTCAAGCCGACTGAACGTGGTTTTGAATGCTCTGACTGTGGTAATCACGACCCCAAAACTTCTGATGTAGTTAAACGAACTTGTGGTTATCTTGGCAATCCTCAAGCTCGACCGATGGTAAAAGGCCGGCATAAGGAGATTTCGGCACGTAAGAAGCATATGAAATAATTAAGCAGCAATGAAAATAAGGAGGGTGAATATAATGAATATAAATAGTAATAGCACGAATAAAATTGAGTATTTAGTTAAAACAGATAATAATCCACATCACAAGGTGTATCACGTTGCTCATGGACTAGACGCACTAAAGGATTATTTTGACGATTTCATAATTCGATTAGTTTCGCGAAGCGCTTTGAAAACTGATCATAAAATTGATCAAATAAAAGCCAGGCTTCAAAATATTAGTTGGGAAGATAAAGTGGATATTCTGAGCAGTCTTTTTAAAAATCAAAATATCATAAACAATTTTAACCGCATAGATCAAATACGGGCTCAAGTACAAAGTGAATACGACGTGCCCCAAACAGAAGAACATATAATAAATAACTTTGAACTCGACCCTGAAAAGATAAATAGAATCGACGGTCTATATCATGAATTTGAAACTCTTCGGCATAAAATTATTGATATAATCTGCCTCTAAACCCTTCAATTGGCGAATAAGCGTTAGCATGATAAACTTTATACATGAATCTTAAGGCAAACTTAAAATCACAAACTAAAAAAGGTTTCACAATAATAGAAGTGGTCCTAGTCCTAGCAATAGCAGGCCTAATATTCCTAATGGTATTCATAGCACTACCAGCACTACAAAGAAACCAACGAGATACGCAGCGGAAGAATGATATGAGCCGAATTTTATCTCAGCTAAAGGCGTATCAGCCAAATAGCAGAGGCCAATATATATCCGACTTTCAATCCAAAGCTAGTCAATATGCCTCGTTCGAAGCCAACTATCTGCCGATAGATGAGTTTAAAGATCCGACGACTGGCGAAAGATATAAGGTTATCCTATGTAACGGTGACGGTACTGCTCGCTGCTGGGAGGAGCCCGAAATCGGGGAATATATGTATAATTCAAATGGTAAATGTGATGGTGAAGACTATATAGATTTTAAAGGCAACAGCATTCAATACGTTATTCGAACCAAACTTGAAGGCGGTGGATTTTATTGTGTCGATATGTAATTTGAAAAAACATAAAAAATGCTTTACCTCCTCTTGAAAAACAGATTAAACTGTGTTATAATGAACGATGTAACTTTATCTAGCGTAAAACAAAACCTTGGCAATACAGAGGTCGCGAGTGGGGCAAAACCGAAAGGGTCCGAATAGCGAAACCGCGTTTAAGCCGGGGTTTAAAAGTGGAAAAGTTTCATTATAATAAACATAATGGGAGCATAAGTGAAATGAAAACACTTCTCGGTACCAAAATTGGTATGACCCAAATCATCGGTGAAGACGGTGTATCGACCCCGATCACACTAGTTCAAGCCGGCCCAGTGACTGTGACTCAGGTCAAAACTGTCGAAACCGACGGTTATAACGCAGTTCAAGTGGCATTTGGTAAGGGTAAGAACCTGAGCAAGGCCGTGGCTGGTCACACAAAACCAGCAGACGTAACTCCGAAAGCAATTCGTGAGTTCCGTGTTGATGAAATTCCTGCGGATTTCAAAGTCGGCACGAAAATTAATGTTGAAGCGTTTGAGTTAGGTGACATCGTTGATGTTACTGGCACAAGCAAAGGTAAAGGTTTCGCCGGAACCGTTAAACGCCACAACTTTAATACAAGCAAAAGCACCCACGGTGGTAACGGTAACGTTCGCCGCGTAGGTTCAATCGGATCAATGTATCCACAAAAAGTCTTTAAAGGTAAACGTATGCCAGGCCGAATGGGCGCTGACCGCGTAACTGTAAAAAACTTGGTAGTGGCTTATATTGACCTAGAAAATAATCTTATTGGACTAAAAGGTGCCGTTCCGGGACCTAAAAAAGGTCTAGTAAGCATTGGAGGTAAAGCATAATGGCTGAAAAAACAAATCTACCTAGCAGCGTTTTTGCAGTTCAAGTTCCAAATCACGAACTTTTGAAGCTTGCCTACGACGCATACTTGGCAAATAACCGCCTAGCTAGCGCAACCACAAAACAACGTGGTGAAGTTCGTGGTGGTGGTAAAAAACCATGGCGACAAAAGGGAACTGGTCGAGCACGTTTTGGCTCAATCCGTAACCCAATCTGGCGCGGTGGTGGTATCGTTTTCGGACCTCGTGGTAATGAAAACTACACCAAGAAAATTTCAAAAACCAGCAAACGCGTAGCATTACGCCAAGCTCTAACAGTTAAAGCTGAGAACGTTTTAGTGTCCGACATTAAAACAACCGGTAAAACTGCTGAAGTTGCTAAGTTTTTGGAAGACAACAAACTAAACCGACGCGTTTTGATCGTTGCTGAAAAGACTGACGAATTGATCCGCGCAACAAATAACATCAGTGAAGTTCTTTTGGTTTCACCAATGTACCTAAATGTATTTGATCTATTGAATGCAGACCACATTGTAATTGCTCCTAAAGCAATTGAAACTATTGAAAACTGGTTGGGAGGAGATAAATAATATGGCAATCAAACCAATTACCCCTCGTGCAACCGAGAAAGCTTACGCTCTAACCACTGAAAAAAATGTTTACGCATTTAATGTACCACTAACTTTGAACAAAAATCAGATCAAAGAAGTGGTTGAAAAAGAGTTCAATGTAACCGTAACTGGTGTACGAACTATTGTTCAGGCTGGTAAAACTAAACGAATCAATAAGAGTAAAAATCCTAAACGATACGTCGCAGGTACTACTAGCCAAAAAGATACTAAGAAAGCTTATGTTTCTGTTAAAGAAGGTGATAAAATCGCTATCTTTGAAGGAGCTGAGGCTGAGAATTCTGAGGAGAAGAAGTAATGGCTATCAAAAAGTATAACCCAACGACTCCTGCTCGGCGCGGTATGACAGCCGAAGATTATAGTGAAATCACAACTAAGAAGCCTCTAAAGAGTCTTACAAAAGCTAAAAAACAAAATGCTGGTCGTAACAACTCTGGTCGAATTACCGTTCGGCACCGAGGTGGTGGTGTTAAACGACACTATCGTCTAGTTACTCACAAACTTCCTGCTGATTTAAAATTGACAGTTGAAGAAATCGAATATGATCCAAACCGAAGTGCCCGAATTGCGCGTGTTAAAGACCAGAACGGTAAATATTACTATGTTCTAGCTGATACACAAATGTTTAAAGGTAAGACTTTCCAGACTGGAAAAGAAGACGTTGAGATCGAATCTTCTAACCGTATGCCTCTAGCTAAAATCCCTGTTGGCACTCAGATCTATGCGATCGAGATTACTCCAGGGCGTGGTGCGCAAATGGTTCGTTCAGCTGGTGCTAAAGCACAGTTGATGGCTAAAGAAGGTGACTATGCTCAGGTTAAATTACCTTCAGGTGAAGTTCGCCGATTCCGACTTGAAGCTGAAGCTACAATCGGTACAGTTGGTAATATTCAGCACCAAAACGTTAAAATCGGTTCAGCCGGCCGTAATCGCCGTAAAGGTATTCGTCCATCTGTTCGTGGTGTTGTTATGAATGCTGTAGATCACCCACACGGTGGTGGTGACGGTGGACGACACGGTATTGGTCGTTCTACTCCACGTACTCCATGGGGTCAGCCAACACTTGGTTATAAAACCAGGCGCCGCAAGAGCACTAATAAGTTTATCGTGAAGAGTCGTCACGAAACTAAGAGGAGAAAATAAATGAGTCGCTCACTAAAAAAAGGTCCGTTTATCGACTTCAAGCTTGCTAAAAAAATAGCAGCTCTTGGAGCAGATGACCGAACCGTAATCAAAACCTGGGCTCGTTCAAGCACAATTTCACCAGACATGGTTGGCCGAACAATCGCTGTTCATAATGGCCGTCTACATATTCCAGTTTATATTTCTGAAAATATGGTTGGACACAAACTAGGTGAATTTGCGCCAACACGAAAGTTCCGCAAACATGGTGGAAAGGATAAGAAATAATGGCTACTAAAACTACCCGCGCTTACATCAACGGTGTTGACCAAGCCCCACGAAAGGTATCGATCGTGGCTGCGCTAGTTCGCGGACGAACTGTTTCTGACGCACTAGTTATCCTTGACCATACACCACGCCGCAGTGCTTTAGTAGTTAAAAAAGCTATTGAATCCGCTGCTGCAAACGCTAAAAACAATGACAACGTCGATCCAAAAACTTTAGTTCTTACAACTGTTTCTGTAACAGCTGGTACAAGACTAAAACGTTTTAAGCCTCACATGCGAGGTATGGCTCGTCCATTCCAGAAGAAAACTGCTAACATTTTGATTGAAGTTTCTGGTGTTGAAAAAGTTAAAAAAGCGCCAGCTAAAAAAGCTGAAACTAAAGTGAAAACTGCAGCTAAAAAAGCAGATACAACTAAGAAGAAGGAGAGCAAATAATGGGACAAAAAGTTAACCCTATTAGTTTCCGTTTGCAAGCTCATAAAAACTGGGACTCACGCTGGTTCGCGCCAAAGAAAGATTTTGCTAAATATTTGGTAGAAGATGACAAAATTCGAAGCTTAATTGAAAAGAAATTTGAATCTCGCCCAACTATTGACCGAATCGAAATTGAGCGAACAGAAAACCTTATCACTGTTACTATCCACACAGCTAAAGCTGGTGTAGTTATTGGCCGTGGTGGTGCTGGTGTTCAAGATCTTAAAGTTCAACTTGAAAAACTAGTTAGCTTGCCTGTTCGTATTAATATTGAAGAAGTTCGCCGCCCAGAGCTTTCAGCTAAATTGGTGTCAGAGAATATCGCTCACCAATTGCAGCGCCGAATCAACTTCCGTCGAGCAGTTAAAATGGCTTTACAAAATACAATGCAATCAGGTGCTAAAGGTATTCGTGTCGAAGTAGCTGGACGTTTGAATGGTGCTGAAATGAGCCGCCGAGAGAAATTCTCAGAAGGTTCTGTGCCTCTTCATACAATCCGCGCTGACATTGATTACAATGGCGCTCGAGCACAAACTCCTGCCGGCGTTATCGGTGTGAAAGTTTGGATTAACAAAGGCGAAAGGACTAGATAATGGCTATTTTACTACCTAAAAAGACCGCTCACCGTAAGGTTCGAAAAGGTAAAAATCCAGGTCGCGCAACTCGCGGCAATACAATCGCCTTTGGTGATTACGGATTAGTCAGCCTTGAAAACGAGCGAATTAACTCTCGTCAAATCGAATCAGCTCGAACAGCTATGACTCGTTACATTAAACGTGGTGGACAGGTTTGGATTCGAATCTTCCCTCATACACCAGTTACTCGTAAACCACAAGACGTGAAAATGGGTAGCGGTAAAGGTAACCCTGAGTTTTTTGTAGCGAAAGTTAAAGACGGTACAGTTCTATTTGAAATGAGCGACGTATCAGAAGAGATCGCACGCGAAGCTATGCGACTTGCTAGTCACAAGCTTCCAGTAAAAACTAAATTCGTAAAGAAAGAGGAGCAGTAATATGGCAACTACTTTAACTGGTATTGTTTCCAGCGCCAAAGCTGACAAAACAATCACTGTAACAGTAACTAGCCGTGAAACTCACCCAATTTACGGCAAACAATATACTGTCACCCGAAAATACGCAGCACATGATGAATTGAATGAAGCTGGTGAAGGTGACAAAGTTGTTATCAAAGAAACTCGACCAATCTCAAAAACTAAAAGCTTTATTTTAGCTGAAGTTGTTGAAAAAGCTCGTGGGTCTGTAGAACTAAAGGAAGAGGAGAAAGCTTAATATGATTCAGCAAGAGTCCCGCCTAAAGGTAACTGATAACAGTGGTGCAAAAGAAATTTTATGCATCCGTGTGCTTGGTGGCAGCAAACGCCGCTATGCACGTGTCGGTGACATAATTGTAGCAACCGTTAAGGAAGCTAACCCAACTGGTGCTGTTAAAAAGAAAAGCGTCGTAAAAGCAGTCGTTGTTCGTACTCGTGATCAAATTCAACGAAAAGACGGCTCGACTATCGCTTTTGATGACAACGCAGCAGTAATTATCGGTGATGACAAAACTCCAAAAGCCACTCGCGTTTTTGGGCCTGTGCCACGCGAACTTCGTGATCTTGGTTACAGCAAAATTATCAGCTTAGCTCCGGAGGTACTATAATATGGCACTTAACGGAATCGTAAAAGGTGATAATGTTGAAATCATCAGCGGAAAAAACAAAGGTACAACTGGTGAAGTTGTAAAAGTTCTACCTAAAAAGAACGCAGTTTTGGTTGAAGGTGTTGGTAAAAAACATCGTCACGTTAAACCAAGCCAATTTAATCCACGTGGCGGAGTAAAAGACATTCATGTTGCAACTCCTGTTCATAAGGTTAAAAAAATAGAAGCAGCTAAAAGCGCTAAAAAATCAAGCAAAAAAGGAGATAAATAATGGCTAAGTCTACAGTTTATGTTCCTCGCTTGAAAACTCTTTACAAAGACCAAATCACTAAAGAGCTACAAAGCGAACTAGAGCTAACAAATATTCACCAAGTTCCAAAGCTTGAAAAGATCATTGTTAGCGTAGGAACTGGTAAGAAAAAAGACGACAAACGCTTCCAGGAATTAGTTAAAACTACTTTAACTAAAATTACTGGACAGGCTCCAGTTGAACGTCTAGCTAAAAAATCAATCGCAACCTTCAAAATTCGTGCAAACATGGGCGCTCCAGTAGGCACAACAGTTACTCTACGTGGTGACCGAATGTATGAATTTCTAGACCGACTAGCAAACGTGGCTTTGCCTCGTGTTCGTGATTTTCATGGTGTTGGTGCGAAAGGTTTTGATAAAGGTGGTAACTACAACCTAGGAATTACTGAGCAATCAATTTTTCCAGAACTTACTTTTGAAGAAACTCAGATTCTACACGGACTTCAGGTAACTTTCGTTATCAAAAATGAAGGTGAAGCTCATAGCCGAGCCCTACTTGAAAAATTCGGTATTCCATTTGAGAAAAAGGGAGGAAAAGCTTAATGGCTAAGAAATCAATGGTTGCACGCGACCTTAAACGTAAAAAAATGATCGAAAAATATGCAGCAAAACGCGAAGAGCTAAAAGCACTTGGAGACCAAGAAGGTCTACAAAAATTACCTCGTAACGCAAGCCCAACTCGACACAAAAACCGCGATAACTTCGATGGACGTCCACGGGGTTATATGCGCCGATTTGGTATGAGCCGCATCACTTTTCGTGAAAAAGCCTCAAAGGGTGAAATCCCAGGCATAACTAAGAGTAGTTGGTAGAAGGAAGGAATAAATATATGTCATTACAATCAACAGACCCAGTAGCCGACCTTCTTACCCGCATCCGAAACGCGGCAATGGTTGGCAAGCACGAAATCCGTGTGCCAAGCAGCAAGTTGAAAAAAGTTGTTGCCCAAGAGCTAGCTAAAGCGAACTACATCGATGGTGTTAAAGTAGAATCAGCAAAACCACGTGATATTTTGGTAGTTACTATCAATAAAGAAGGTGAAAATGCTCGATTCAACGAACTTACTCGTTTGAGTAAGCCTGGACGCCGAATGTATGTTGGTGTTGAAGAAATTCCTCGAATCAAATCAGGACGCGGAATTGTTCTAGTATCAACTTCAAAAGGTGTTATGAATGGCTTTGAAGCTAAAAAACAGCATTTGGGCGGAGAACTACTACTTAAAGTTTGGTAGTTATCAACTCTATACAATGAAAATAATAGACTCAGTATATAATGAGTCTATTATTTTTTAATCCTCCTTGACTCCGCTTTTTTTTTTTTAAAAAAACTAAAATAGAACCATGAATATACATAAGCATAAATCACAACCAAACAACAACACTAACAATAAAGAAGTCACTCCAGAACTAAAACTCACATCTTTTCATAGTGACCGCTCCAAGGGCGTTAGCCCAGTCTTACTCACTCCAAAAAGAGTGAGTAATAGTTCTTCACAAACCGCAACAGTCCATTAAGCCAACCCAGCCTTCACAATAATAGAAGTAGTCCTAGTCCTAGCCATAGCCGGTCTAATCTTCCTAATGGTATTTATCGCTCTTCCTGCATTACAAAGAAACCAACGAGATACTCAAAGGAAGAATGATTTAAATAGGGAGTTAACTGCGGTAAGGAATTATCAGGCTAATAATAAAAATCAAGTTCCTACCGGTAATTGGAGAGTTATATTTGCTAGTTATTTAAATCCTGATAATAATAGCGAGTTTAAAGATCCAGATGGTAGTGATTATGATTTTTCTGGCACAAATTATACTGCTGCAAATGGAGAATATATTCGAAAGAGAAAACATGATAATGGACAGTCGTTGATAATCGTATATTGGGGCGCTTCGTGCGGTGAAGGTAAACTGCAACAAAAACAAGGTAATAATTCGATAGCGCTTTCAATGACTCTTGATGGTGGTGGAGTTTATTGCGTCAATAATTAATGTAGAATCTAATTAATTTCAGCAAGTTCAATATCGAAAACTAGGTCTGAATTTGGCGGGATGTTGCTGGCTGCACGAACAGAACCGTATGCCATTTGGCTAGGTATAACTAGTCGGCGCATACCACCAACTTTCATGCTGGGGACGCCTTTTGTCCAGCCTTCAATAACTTCGTCGAGGCTAAATGTGAGGGCGTGGCCGAAGTCGTGCGAGCTTTGGAATATGATACCGTTTTTGCATAATGCACCTGTGTAATGGGCTGTAATCGTATTTCCAGCTGATACAGTCGCTCCGTCGCCCTCCATAATGTCTATAATTTCTAATTCGTCAACCTTTTTGCGTGGTGTGAAGTCTGTTAATTTTGTGCCTTCGTATTTCATTTAGTCTCCTAGTTAGTATGGTTTGTTATAATTATATCATGTAGTGTACTGCTAATTGAATAAGCAAATAAAAACCACGCATTAATTCTTGCGTGGCTTAACATTTTCAGGAGAAATAATCATTCTTTGGTATTCTAAATACTCAAAGAATAGCTCTAATAAATCTAGCTCTTGGTTCGACAGGTTAACCTCTTCTACAGCAACGATTGCTGCTGCTTCCATTAACCCAAGCAAGTTCGAGTAACCATGATGATATGCAATTCGACGATCATTGATAAGTTTTATCAACTTACTATTTAGGATTGGGATTTCATAACCTCTCTTGCGACGTCGATTAAACACCGAATTGAGTTTGTTATGTGTGCTTATTTCTAGAGTAATAATATTAAGGTCATTATTCATAAAACTAAGACTCAAACGATTAGCACTGTACCCACTAGGCGGGAATATTAAATGGTGTCTATTGTATCGTTTATCTTTACGTTTCTTGTAAGTATGATTTTCGACTCGTGATATCTCGATTGATATATCTTTAATTTCGGTGTTGAAATCTATGCCGTTGGGAATGTCTGGATCCTCGTATTTGCGACGTTTATAACATATCTTACGATATGTTGCGCCTACATCAACTAGGTCAAAAAATTCTTTGATCGGATTATTCACGATTCTGCGAGATTTCAGGTCATACCATTTCCAGAATTCACCAGTCATGACATCATCTAAATTCAAATACTGTTCATAATAAAAGTCTGAGATATTATACTCTAGGAACTTTCTGTAGTCGTCAGTTATTTCGTAATCATAATGACAAAGTCTTGACCATACACGTGAGTTGGTGCTGTTTAAGTAGTACGGACGGCCACTATATTTGTGTCGTTTGAAATGATTATCGTCAGAATCAGATATTTTGACTAGATTTAAAACATCAAATTCAGATAATCTACCAATTCGATAATTATAAATAATATCGATTAGGTTTAGATATTCAATACTGTCGATAGCTTTAATTAATTCAACTAACACTGAAGACGGTATACTCGTGCGCCTTTCAACTGAGGTTTTATTGAACCTTAAGAAAGTGTTAGAGTCGTAGCCTATTGCAGCTAATAATATAGCTCCAATATTTTCAGTTAACCCAGCTTTGTTGAGCAGGTCGTAATTAAGTAATTTTTCGGCAACTATACTAGGCATAAACCTATCAAGCAGCTTGTCAGATCTAAAATCTGATGAAATAGCCTGCGCTCTATTCATAAAAATTTCAAAAATATGATAAAGAGTACCATTGCCGTTTAAAACATCTTCCAATCTTCTTAAATCATCACAGTCAGTTTCTGTCATAAAAATTCCTCCTTATTAAAGATCGATTTTTTGTAACATTTGAAACAATAAATTATCAAAATTATACCATACTTCGGTAAAAAACAAAAACATAATTTGCTGCAATATTCCAATAATGGTATTATTAGTGTAGCGATCAGGAATGATTAGTAAATTAAAAAGGGGTGAACGTTATGAAACAGGATAGGATAGTGTTAGAGAGATTGATGTCTCATAGAATATCTGAACAATTAGCAGAAATCGACTCCGTGTATTTTGCAAGATTATATGAAGCGATTGGCGGTCGTATCTATAAAAAGTCAGCCCAGAGTTTAAAACGTTTGAGTTCTAATGGTAGCTGGGATGTATTTCAGCAGCCCAACATCATTATTGTGCCTGACTCATCGTTCCCGTTAGGTATAGATATTACAACTGGCGAAGTAAGTATCGAGGCGACTTATAGTGGGCTAAACAATGTTAATTCATTAGGTTTCATAATGCACGAAATTGATGTAATTGATCATTTTCGCCGTACATTAAAGATTTTTAATGAGTATAGAGATTCGAAATATCGTTGTGTATCTCAAGTTTACGCCAAATTGATGGATATTCTTGTGCTTGAAAACGGAGATCTTGGTAGCGCTAAACTAAAATTATACGAATATATGTATAAAAAAGGGCATAAAGTTGCCGTGCGAGATCAAGGGACAATTAATGAACAGTTGTACTATTCTTTTACTGATGATGATTTTTACTTCATAAATCCAGACGATTGGACGGTTTATTGTAATTTTGGAGATGACAAAATGCATCCGTACTGTCGGCTAGATGAATTATTGATAGAGTATGAGATAGTAGATATTTATCTGGATTTAATAGCTGGACTGTCGAATCAAATCAAAATAAACGGTTTATTTGAGTCAAATATATAAACCAACAGCCGCTAAGACATAATTAGCGGCTTTTAATTTGCTAAAAGTCTAGTTTAGTGGTATGATAACATGCAATAATCGAAAGATTAGAACCTAAAAATAGCAAGAGGTGATCAATGTGGAGAAGGTTGAAAGCTTTACTAGCACAAAGATTTTATCAAGAAATATTTGTCGAAGAATGCGTATCGTAAATTTAAAACATTTTGCAGCGTTTGTGGCTAATAGCGGAGGAGGCCTACTTATCATTAAAAATGAAGAGATTCAAAGAGCTGATTGTGATGAAGTAAATTTTTCTGATAAAACTAGTCTTTTAATTGTACCTGACTCGACATTTCCGCTTGCAATAAAGATTTCAGATGGAAGCATCCTAACAGGTGAAGTGTTGAATGTATTAGATCTAGACAAAAAGATTGTTCGGTCTAAATGCTTTGAGATGGATGTTTTGTATGAGACTTGTAAATTTTATACAATGCTTTCAGATTTTCAAAAGAATGGTGCTTTAAAATACATTGCGGATTGCTATTCAAATCTTTACTATGAGTTCGTTGAAGAGTATTGCGAGGAAGAAAATGAATCAATCTTTAGTGAAGACTCCAGCGAAGAAGATAGACTGTTGATTGTTGATTTTTATATATATCACAGAATGATTGAGGATGGTTATAGTATACGATTTATGAGCTACGGTGCAATTGAATGTGAACCAACCTATTCGCTCGGTGATGATAAATTTTATTATTTACAACCAGCTGGTCAAGGATTATATATCAGTTTATCTCCAGATAATCGTTTTGATTATGTATGTAATGTAGATGCTGTTGCCTGGGACAAGCCTCGCTGTATTCAACTATATCTAGATTTACTTAAGTACTTATCTGAATTTATTCAAGCCACGATTATTGAAAATGGTTTCGAAGAAGACTAGCCGCCAGTTTGGCGGTTTTTATTTTATTATTGATTTTATTGATTGAATATGGTAAAATAACAAAGATATTAAATTGCGAGTGAAATTGGGAGATTTTGCGCATCGTCTTTATGAGACGACAGCACGAAAACAAACAAAGCACTCTTTAACGAAAGGAAAAGTTCATGAGTCGAATCGGAAAACTACCTATTGAGGTGCCAGCCGGTGTGACAATCACGATTGACGCGAACGAGATTTCAGTTAAAGGTCCTAAGGGCGAACTAACTGTACCTCTTCTGTCTGACGTTGAAGTCGCTCAGGATGGTATTCAAGTCAAAGTTAGTCGTAAAAACGACGAACGCGTAGCACGTGCTCAGCACGGCCTACAACGAACACTTTTGAATAACGCTGTTGTTGGTGTTACCAAAGGTTTTGAGAAGAAATTAGAAGTAAGTGGAGTTGGTTTCCGCGTACAAACTAACAATCCAAGCGAGCTAGAAATGCAACTTGGTTTTTCTCACCCAGTAATTTATAAAGCTAAAAGTGGGATCACTTTGTCAAACGACAAAATGACGATTACCGTATCAGGTATCGATAAACAAGCTGTTGGTCAAGCCGCAGCCGAAATCCGCGCGCTTAAAAAACCAGAACCATACAAAGGTAAAGGTATTAAGTATGCTGGCGAAGTTATTCTACGTAAAGCAGGAAAGGCAGGTAAGTAATGTCTAAAGCATTAATTCACAAAGCATTGAACAAATCTTTGCGAAAAAACCGTGTACGCAGCCGTGTTAGCGGAACTGCAGAGCGACCACGTTTAACTGTTACAATTAGTAACATTCACGTTTCAGCTCAACTAATTGACGACGTTGCGGGTAAAACTCTTGTATCTGCTACAACTGTCGGATCAAAGCTAAAAGGTAGCAAAACCGAACTAGCAGCTAAAATTGGTGAGGAAATCGCTAAAAAGACTAAAAAAGCTAAAATTAATGCAGTTGTGTTCGATCGAAACGGTCGACGATATGCTGGTCGCCTAAGTGCCCTAGCAGATGCTGCGCGTAAGGAAGGATTGGAGTTTTAATTATGGCTGAAGCACAAAAAACTCAGGCTCCACGCCGAAACACCAAAGAAGGTGGTGCGCCTCGCGGTCGTAACAACGATCGCCGCGGACGACGCAACGACCAGCCACGTGAAGAAAAGCAATTTGAAGAATTAGTCATCAATATCGACCGAGTTTCTCGTGTCGTAAAAGGTGGACGACGCTTCCGCTTTAAGGCACTTGTTGTCGTTGGTGATAAGAAAACCAAAGTTGGTGTTGGTGTAGCTAAAGGACAAGACGTTCAAGCTGCAGTCGCAAAAGCAACTAACGTTGCTAAGAAAAATATGATCGAAATCGCGTTGGATGGTGAAACTATTCCGCATGATGTCGAGAAAAAAGTTACTGGTGCGCACGTTCTTTTGAAACCCGCAGCTCCTGGTACTGGTATTATCGCTGGTGGTGTGGTTCGCCAAATCATCGGTGTTACTGGTGTACGTAACATGCTTTCAAAATCTCTTGGTTCAACAAATAAGGTTAACATCGCTTATGCGACTGTTGACGCTTTAAATAATCTAGTAGCTAAAGAAGATTGGCTAAACGCCCCAAAGAAAAAAGCTGATAAGAAGGAGGACAAGTAATGAAATACAACGAACTCCAAGTACAGGCAAATAAAAATAAGATCCGCGCTGGTCGTGGTATCGCAGCTGGTCGTGGTAAAACTGCTGGTCGTGGTACAAAAGGTCAGGGTGCTAGAACTGGTAAAAAACTTCGTCCAACTTTCCAAGGTGGACAGAACCCACTAGTTCAAGCAACTCCAAAAGCGCGTGGATTCAAATCTTTGAAGAAACCTGCACAGATCGTTTATCTAGATCATTTAAACGATTTAGCTGGCGACGTAGACAACTTCCGTCTATTTGAAGAAGGTTACGTTGCAACTCCTTTTCATAAAGTTAAGGTAATTGCACGTGGTGAACTATCAGCTAAGGTAAACTTAAAAGTTCAAGCCGCTTCAAAATCTGTAGTAGAAGCAATCGAAAAAGCCGGTGGTAAGTTTGAAAAAACTGCTACTCCATTAAGAAAATCTGCTAAAGAAGCTGAAGAAGCTGCTAAATAGTTTAAACTTTAGATAAAAAGAGCGACATACATTAGTCGCTCTTTTTTATTTTTTATATTTAAACTAAAATTTGAAATCTATCTGGACAAATTCAAATTCTTTCGAGAGTTGTTTGGCCATCTCTTTTTTAGAGTCTAAGAGTTCGGTCGTGTTGAGTTGCTTAGCATTAGTTTTGATTTCAGCTTCTGCTCGCAAACTCATTCCAACTTTATAGATCGTGTATTCATTTAGCATGGTAGTTTTTGGTAAGTGCTCGGAGATTATATTTTCAAAAGTAGCTTGAATATTTTTATCGATTAGAACTCCGCCGGTGAGCTCTATAAAAGATTTCTTTATTACTATTAAAGGTTCTCTAATAGTAAAGATACATAACGCAACCGTGATAAAGAAGTCGCCTGTATAGAGTAAAAATGCTAGAGGAGAGTCTTGTGTAATACCAGCAATAACTATCGCAACGATTCCAATACCCGCCGACATCGCACCATCAATAATAGTGCCTTTTGTTTCAGCGTCAAGCATTGTGCTTACGTATTGAATTCGTTTATTTTGCCGATTATAATACCAAGCCAAACTAAAACACAATATTACCATAATAATTTCATATGGGATTATTGGACCGACGTTCATTTGCTCACCAACTCCGCTTGAGAAATATATAAAAGCTTTTTGGCTAACATTTACGACTGCCATAAGCAGCAGCCCGAGAGATAAGCTTGATTTGGCGATTGCATATAGTGGCTCTAGCATAAAATAACCGTTGGGGTACTTGCGCGACTTTTTCTTGCTAAATTTTGAAATTAAAATTGCCGCAACACCTGAAGTCACAGCAATAACCGTAAAGTATGCATCTACGAATAGTGCCTCAATCTGTGTTATGTGATAAACCCAAATGCCAGCGGCACCCATCAGGATATTGAATATTATACCAACGGCTAAGCCGCGTTGTTCGTATTTTTTCTGATTCATATCTATATATTATATCATTTATATGTATCGTAATTAAGGTGCTTTTGTGGTAAAAAGACGTGTTAACTAGCAAAACCATACATAATTGGTGTATAATAAACCTTATGATTGAATTTATAGAATTTATAAAGGTTATTATTTTAAGTATCGTGCAGGGAATTACTGAGTGGCTTCCTGTTAGTAGTACCGGACACATGATCATTCTTGATGATTTTATTAAGCTAAATGTTACTCCGGAATTTAAAACTCTATTTTTGGTTTTTGTACAGCTGGGGTCAATTCTAGCTGTTATATTCCTATATTTTCACAAACTAAATCCGCTTAGCCCTAAAAAAACTAAAAAAGAACAGCGGCAAACTTGGACTTTATGGTTTAAAGTTGCTGTAGCTACAGTTCCGGCTGCGATTATTGGCTTTTTGATTGATGATTTAATGGAAGAATATTTTTACAATTCATGGGTTGTAGCAGCCGCTTTAATTATCTATGGTATTATATTTATTTTGATTGAAAACCACCAAGCTAAAAACAAAAAACCAGCTCGTATAGATACGCTTGAGAAAATTACCTATAAAGATGCGGCTAAAATCGGAGCATTTCAGATTCTACCTTTAATACCTGGAACGTCTCGTTCTGGCTCAACCATTATCGGTGGACTATTGATGGGCGCTTCGCGTAGTGTGGCAACCGAATTCTCATTCTTTATGGGCATGCCAATCATGTTTGGTGCTAGTTTACTTAAAATCATCAAATTTGGATTTAATTTTACGAGCGCGGAATTAATTTATTTAATTTCAGGTATGTTTGTGGCATTTATTGTTTCGGTCTTTACGATTAAATTCTTAATTAACTATATCAAAAAGAACGATTTTAAGCCTTTTGGATATTACCGAATTGCGCTTGGTATTATTGTAATTATATATTTTACATTTTTTTAGCTCGACACACCGCCAAATAGACTATAAAATTAACTTATGAAGAAGCATAGGCTTAATAGATCTGGTTTCACGATTATCGAGGTTGTGCTGGTATTAGCGATTGCTGGTCTTATATTCTTGATGGTTTTTGTGGCTCTGCCGGCTTTACAACGTAATCAGCGCGACACACAGAGGAAGAATGACCTAGCAATATTTGTTGATAGTTTACAACGCTATGCGGCCAACAACAGAAATCAATATCCTAAAAATACAACAGAGCTTAGAGCGATGTCCTCTGATTATTTAAAAATATCTGGCGAGGGTAATTCGAATAATGAATCAGATAGTAATCGAGAAGGTATTTTTGAACCAAATTCCGGGATTTCTTACCGACTTTGGGGCACAGGAAGTGGTAGCTTAACTCCTACATATCTTGACTACTTAAAATCTCTGCAAGACGCTGGATCCGGTTATCATTTAATATATTTTCACATTGGGTTTAGATGCCCAGATGCTTCAGATCCAAATACGGCTCCAGCTGATTCGAGCCACGCAATTGCTTGGATGCCACTAGAGCAGGGTACGACTTATTGCGTTCAAGTTTATTAGTTAATCTTATCTTTTATTTAGCTGATTAATGTGGTAAAATAGTCAATATGAACTGGAAGACTGTATTTAAATCATTAAAGAATAAAGACATGCGCGACCGATTTATCGGCGTTATTGCATTAATAGTAATTTATCGTTTCTTAGCACACATCCCTGTGCCTTTGGCTGAGCCAACTCAATTTAAGGATGTCGTATCGAGTGCGATTAATAGCACAGACATCGGTGGCTTTATGAACCTTCTGTCGGGTGGAGCTTTAACCAGCTTTTCAATTATGCTCGTTGGTCTTAGCCCATTTATTACGGCTTCAATTATTTCTCAATTAATGACTAAAGCTATCCCTTCTCTTGAAGAACTTAGCAACGACGGTGAGACTGGTCGCCGCAAAATCAACCAATGGACTCGACGAATTGCCGTGCCTCTAGCTGTTTTACAATCTATTGCCTATATCTTCATCTTGCGTCAAACAGTATTAGCTGGAAACACAACGATTCTTGATCAGACGACACCAATCGAATGGGTTGTTGCGGTTACTGCCATGAGTGCAGGTTCAATTCTTTTGATGTGGATAGGCGAGCTTATTACAGAAAAGGGCATTAGCAATGGTATTTCTTTAGTTATTTTTGCTGGTATTGTTAGCCAATTACCAACTACTCTTGCTACAATTATCTCATCAATCACCGATACTTCATCTGGAGCATTAAGCTTATTTGGCTGGTTTACTTTGCAGGTTAGTCCATTAGGAACTGGAATATTACTTGCGACTGTATTTGGTGGGATTATCGCACTTTATTTATTGGTCAAAATTAATGAATCTCAAAGAATTATTACAATCAACTACGCTAAGCGTGTTCATGGTAATTCATCTTATGGTGGTATCAAAAGCATTTTACCAATCAAACTGATTGCTGCAGGCGTGGTGCCAGTCATTTTTGCTGTTTCGTTCTTAAGTCTACCAGCGTTCGTAGGTCAGTTATTGAAATCATCAGGCAATGAAGCATACTCGGCACTTGCAAACAATTTAGTTACATGGTTTCAGGCACCAAATGCCGGTGCATTTACCGGCGAAACTTGGGAAGCATTCATTTATCCCGTAATTTATTTCCTATTAATTGTTATGTTTACGTTCTTTTATACATCAATTGTGTTTAATTCTTCTGAAATTGCTGACAACCTACAAAAGCAAGGTGGATTTATCGAAGGGGTACGACCTGGAAAAACAACAGAAAAATATTTAGATAAAATTGTTAATCGATTAAATCTTTTTGGCGCAATTGCATTAGGCTTAATCGCAATTATGCCATTTGTGGCTGACTACTTACTATACCATATTGCAGGAGTGCAAAATAGTAACTTATCTATTGGTGGTACTGGTCTTCTAATTGTGGTTACAGTTGCACTTGAAAGCTTAAGGCAACTAAATTCACGGGCGCTAATGGTAACCTACGACGAATATAAATAATCTAGCTAGGACTCATGTATGAATAAAGGTGGAAATTTACGTATAAAGAAATCTAGTAATAAAACCCAAATATCGATTATAATATTTTCTATCTTAACTGTATCAGCGATAATATTTTGTGTCTGGTTTAATTTCTTTAAAAATACGGACCGAACTAACGTCCCAGTTCAGATTAAATCTGAAGTTGATGAAACTGAAGTGACTCAAGAAGATAAAGATGAGCACACTGTTCCTGCTAATAACCCGCGGTTCATATCTATTCCCGCACTTGGGGTAGATAGAGCTAGAGTCGTGAGTATTGGACTCATATCGGGATCAAAGCAACTAGATTCACCTATATCGATATTCGATGCTGGCTGGTATACAAAAAGCGCAAAACCCGGCACGAACGACGGAGCACTATTACTTGACGGTCATAATGGTGGACCGAGCAAAGGTGGTATTTTTGATAAATTAGGCGACCTGACTGAAGGTTCAGAAATAATTGTTGAGCGTGGCGATGGTCAGAAGTTTACCTACAAAGTTGTCAGTAATAAACAATTAACTTTAGTAGAGGCTAATGATAAATCTAACCCAGACGGAATGTCTACGATGCTTGAATCGGCCGAAAGCGGCAAGCAGGGTCTTAATATAATTACCTGTGTAGGCAACTGGGTAGCAGAGCAGAATACCTTCGATCAACGGGTGATGCTTAGAGCCGTTCAGTTTGAATAATCATACTGCAATCTAATATATTTGCATAAAGCTCATTTATATCGTATAATATATAAATAGTACATTAAAAATGGGGTGAATATTATGGTAAAAATAGCAGTTTTTGATATTGATGGCACTATTCGCAACAAATCCCTAACGGAATCTTTCGTCGAATATCTAATTAAACAAGGTTATATAGCACGACGAAAAGAAGAGGAGCTTCGTGCACAGCGTAGAAAATACAAAGCGAAGGACTCTAAAGAGGAATACGATAATTATACAAAAATGCTAAGCGAGGCACTGATTACCGCAATAAGCGGGCTTAGCGAACTCGACTTAGCGGTCCTTGCGAACCAAGCAGTGAGGGAGTATGAACACGAAGATTACTCGTACACAAAACGGGTAATCAAAGCTCTGCGATCGGCTGGATATAAAATGATTGTCGTAAGTGGGTCAATTGATTTTCTAGTTAAGGAATTTGGTAAACAATACAAGTTTGATGTTTACCACGGTCACGGATATGAGCCGATTGAGGATAATAAATATCGTTTTTGCGAACCAGTCTCTTGGCACAATAAAGAAAATATTATCAACAAAATAATTCATGATTATGGATGGAAAGACGTCATCGAATCATATGTTGCGGTTGGTGACACAGCTGGAGATTTCACTATGATGGAGCAAGCCGGTCATTCGATCGCGATCAATCCGTCTGAAGAATTGGTCGACTTAATGGTTGAGTCGGCAAAAAAAGGAAAGACCTGGCACGTTGTTAGCGAACGAAAAAAATTTCCTAACAAATCCTGCATATCACCGGATCAAACAGGCCAAGACAGGGTGCTGTTAACTAATGCTATGTTCCTAAAAAATAAGAATGACACTGGTTTGGATTTTTTAAATCCGTCACAAAAGTTTGAAAATTTCAAATTACTGACGGATTTCACCAACTAAAACCCCAAATTTACCTAAACGCCCGCAACTTGGGCGTTTTTTATTTTACCCCTTGATTTATATTGACACTTGGTGTATACTAGGAAAGATTTATGGCGCAAAAAGAAGTAATAAAACTAGAAGGAAAGATTGTTGAGGCATTGCCCAACACTCAATTTAAGGTTGAACTTCAAAATGGGCATACAATCATCGCTCACATTAGCGGCAAAATGCGCAAGCATTACATTCGTTTAGTGCCGGGCGATCGAGTGGAAGTAGAGTTGACCCCTTATGATCTAACTAAGGGAAGAATCAGTTTCCGCTTGAGAGACCAGCAAGTTCGATAGAAATTATTTATTCTTGCCGATTTTGATCGGCTTTTGATGTTTCTACGCGTCTTGCAGATAATATAAACCTAAAGGTAAGGAGTTTTTACACTTATGAAAGTTCGTGCAAGTGTTAAAAAAATCAGTCCTGATGACATTATTGTCCGCCGAAAAGGCCGACTACGTGTTATCAACAAGAAAAAACCTAAGAATAAGCAAAGGCAGGGTTAAGTATGGCTCGAATCGCAGGGGTAACAATCCCAGCTGAGAAACAAGTCTGGATCGCTTTGACATATATTTATGGCATCGGCGAAACAACTTCTAGAACCATCCTTGCGGCGGCAAAAATTGAGCCGACCACTCGGGTGAAGGATCTCACCGAGGCTGAAGAACAGAAACTACGTGAAATCATTGATAGTGAATATCACGTAGAAGGTGATCTGCAACGCCTCGTAGCAAACAATATTAAACGTCTAAAAGACATTAACAGTTATAAGGGTATGCGCCACAAAACAGGATTACCTGTTAACGGTCAGCGCACGCGAACGAACGCACGAACTCGCAAGGGTCGCGCAATCGCCGTTGGTGGTTCACAACCTAAATCTGCAAGTAAGACCTAAAATAAGGAAGGAATAGAGAGATGGCAGAAAAAGTTAGTCGTAAAAAACAGCGCCGATCCGTACCTTCGGGTCAGATGCATGTGCAGTCGACATTCAATAACACAATCATTACTTTCTCAGACAAGAAAGGTAATGTATTGACAGCGTCAAGTGCTGGTGCTTCAGGCTTCCGTGGAAGTAAAAAAGGTACAGCATACGCCGCTCAGGTTGCAACCGAAAAAGCAGCCGAAAATGCAAAAACGCTTTATGGCGTAAATTCAGTAGATGTTTTCGTTAAAGGTGTAGGATTAGGCCGAGACGCTGCAATCCGTTCGCTTTCAAACTTCAACATCGCTGTTGACAGTATTAAAGATGTGACTGGCGTCCCACACGGTGGCGTTCGTCCAAAGAAAGCAAGGAGGGCTTAATTTATGGCACGAGATACTTCTCCAATTGTCAAACAGTCTCGCCGTGAAGGCTATGCTCTTCATCCAAAGGCTGCTAAAATTATGGCACGCAAAAGCGGTATTCCTGGACAACACTCAGGTGGTCGTCAAGGAAAACCAAGCCTTTATTCAGTTCAGCTACGTGAAAAACAGAAAGTTCGTCGTCTATACGGCTTACTTGAAAAACAGTTTGCACGTTTGATGAATGAAGCATCACGTCGTGATGGTCTAGCTGGTGAGAACCTACTACAACTTCTTGAGCTTCGTTTAGACAACGTAGTTTATAGAGCTGGTTTTGCGACTTCTCGTCGTCAAGCACGTCAGTTAGTAAGCCACGGTCACTTTATGCTAAACGGTCGCCGAGTTGATATTCCATCAATCCGTGTTAAGATCGATGACGAAATTGTTGTTCGACCAAAAAGCCAAAAAACTGGTTACTTTACAGAGCTTGATAATGTTATCAATGATTCAGTACAAGGCCCTTTGAGTTGGCTAAAGAGCGATGGCAAGAAAATGACCATTAAAGTTACAGGTCTTCCAAAGCGCGAAGAAGCAGAAACCGGAATTAATGAACAGCTAATCGTTGAATACTATTCACGATAAGGGTAAGGAGCTAAAAGTTTATATGTCAAAATTAATTCACAATCCAGCACTTGCTGAAGTTAAAGATTTAAGTGAAACAGCTGCAACTTTTGTAGTTAAACCACTTGAACCTGGCTACGGTAACACACTTGGAAATAGCTTGCGCCGTGTCTTGCTTTCTAGCATTAACGGAGCTGCTATAGTTGCCTTCAAAATTGAAGGCGTAAACCATGAGTTTACAACTATTTCTGGAATCAAAGAAGATGTTGTAGATATCATGTTGAACCTAAAAAATGTTAAATTTAAAGCGCATACTGATCGTCCAATTGAGCTACGTCTTGAAAAATCTGGTGCTGGTGTCGTAACCGCAGCTGATATCAAAGCTAATGCAGACGTTGAAGTTGTAAACCCTGATCAAGTTATCGCAACTATTGACGATAGCAAAACGAAAATTGCTATTGATCTTGTTATTGAATCTGGACATGGGTATCAAACAATCGAAGAATCAAGCGAAAATCGAATCCATAGCGACATGATCGCATTGGATGCAATGTTTAGCCCAGTCCTTCGAGTTCGCTACAAAGTTGACAACACTCGTGTTGGTCAAGATTCAAACCTAGATCGTTTAGATCTAACGGTTGAAACTGATGGTTCTTTGAGCCCACGTGATGCTTTCGAGCAAGCTGCGGCAGTTTTGACCAATCAATACTCAGCTCTAGCTGGAAGTACAGTCGTAGAGGCTGCACCAGCTCTTGGCGAAGACGTAGAAGGTCTTGCAGACGAGCTTCATACTCCAATCGAGGATTTGAACTTAACTGCTAGAACTACAAATGCGCTTGTTAATAATGACATTCGTACCGTTCACGATCTTGTAAACCTTACCGAACAAGATTTACGTGAGCTAAAAGGTTTTGGAAGCAAAGCCCTAGATGAAGTAAAAGATAAAATAGCGGAGTTAAATTTATAATATGCACCGACATGGATATAAAGGGCGAAAATTTGGTCGTGAACGCGACCAACGCCGAGCGCTCCTCAAAGGCCTAGCAACTTCGCTAGTAATTCACGGCCGAATTGAAACAACTCTGCCAAAAGCCAAAGAGACTCAGCGCTACACAGAAAAATTAATTACAAAAGCTAAGAAGGGTGACCTTCACAGCCGTCGTCAAGTCATTTCGAAGCTTGGCAACATCGATGCTGCCAACAAACTAGTAGACGTTATCGCTCCGCAACTTAGCGGGCGCAATAGCGGATACTTACGAGTTGAACGAACAACTGTTCGTCGCGGAGATGGTGCAGAACTTGCAATCATTGAATTTGTAGACGACATTAAGCATGAAAGTGAGGATAAGTAGATGGCAGTTAACGCAAAAACTTATTCACAAAAGCCTACTGAAGTAAATCGCAAATGGCTTTTAATTGATGCAGCAGATGCTCCAACTCTTGGTCGCCTAAGCGCTACAATAGCAACTTACTTAACTGGTAAATACAAACCAACATTTACACCACATACAGATGGTGGAGATTATGTGATTGTTATTAACGCCGACAAAGTTAAAGTAACAGGTAACAAAGAAGAAGCTAAAAAATATTACCGACACAGTGGATTTCCTGGTGGAATCAAAGAAGCTAGCTTGAAAGAACTTCGAGCTAAAGATGCTTCTATGATTATCCAAAAATCAGTTTTTGGTATGCTTCCTAAAAATAAACTTCAAGACGAACGAATGAAGCGTTTGAAGGTTTATAATGGTGACGCGCATAATCACGCAGCACAAAAACCACAGAAAGTAGAGGTTAAATAATTATGGCTGAAACTAAATATTTCTACGGTTTAGGTCGCCGAAAATCAGCTACGGCTAGAGCTCGTCTTTACGCAGGTAAAGGCAACCTAACTATCAATGATCAACCAGCACTTGAGTATTTCGATAGCAACAAAACTATGCTAGCCGAAGTAACTGACCCACTAGCACTTGTAGGTAAACAAAAAGCCTACGACGTAACAGTGAAAGTAAATGGTGGTGGTTTGGCTGGACAAGTTGACGCTATTAAATTAGCTATCAGTAAAGCTTTGACAGTCGCACACGCCGACTTACGACCAGTTCTTAAGAAAGCAGAACTTCTTAAGCGAGACCCACGCGAAAAAGAACGTAAAAAATACGGTCTACGAAGCGCCCGCAAAAAAGAACAATTCTCAAAACGTTAAGTTTTTCTACGAGAAATCAAAATTCGCCCTCAAGGGGCGTTTTTTGTATATTTATTAAAGTCCTTACTTTCTTATATGCATAAAAAATGGTATAATAAACTAAATGTTAGACAAACTAATTCATAAAAATCTTAAAGTTCCGTACAGTCTATATTTAAATATAATGAGAAAAGGCCGTAATCCAAAAGCGACAATTATTTTGCTTCATGGTTTGGCTAGTACGAGTGAATTATGGAAAGCATTGTACCCAAATTTACCAAAAGACACGACTGTTATCGCCGTAGATTTACTAGGGCATGGCAAATCTCCTAAACCTTCTTGGTTAGGAGCTCAGACACTAACACATCAAGCTAGGGCATTGAAAAGAGCTTTACAATCATCTGGACATTTAAAGCATCCGATATTTATAGTTGGCCATTCCATGGGCTCACTAATAGCAGCCGAATTTGCTCGACTCTATCCTAAAAAAGTCGATTACATTGTTTTAGTATCGCCACCAATTTATTTACCGGATGATAAAACTATCTGGCCAAGACGAGAAAAACTGTTAAAAAAGAATTATGAGTTTCTAATCAATAATAAAGATATTGCCACCAAAGTAGCAAAAATCGCTACTACAAAATTCATTAATGGCGCTACCCAAGTATTGACAGACGAAGATTTTGAGCCGTTAGTCGAGTCGCTAAAATTATCTATTTTAGAACAAGATACGTTTGAAGTGCTAAAACATCTGAATACACCGACAAAAATAATATATGGCGCCTTTGATCCGCTCGTAATTGGTAAGAACATTACAAAATTAAAAAAATATAATGATAATATATCTATAACAA
>JAGOOS010000022.1 GCA_017992395.1 Candidatus Saccharimonadota bacterium | reverse complement strand
GAATTTTAATTATTTACGCAGTAAATGCCGCCACCTTCAAGTAATGCAGCAAAGGCTACTTTATTAGCACCATCAGCTGCAACAATATTTTCCCCATCGCATTTAGAATTCAAATAATAAAAGATGATTGAATTATCTCCGGCACCATTTATTCGCTGTGTTGGTTTACCATCAGCTACGGTGCGCGGCCATAGATTATAATTAATTCCGCTAGGATCGGTAAATGTGTCACCATCAAGCCTTAAATATGGTGTAATCAACTGAGATGCCCATGATGTCGGGATTGACCCACGGTTGTTAGACTGATAACTTTGTAAAGCAGTTAAAACTCTACCTATATCATTCTTTCTCTGTGTATCTCGTTGGTTTCTTTGTAGTGCTGGTAGTGCTATGAATACCATTAGGAATATTAGGCCTGCTATTGCTAGGACTAGGACCACTTCTATTATTGTGAAGGCTGGTTTTTGTGAAGAGCTATTCCACCTTTTATTTTTAGTTGGTAAAGCTTGGGCTAGTGACCTTGAGTTCCGACTAGGAATAAGATGGTGGTTTAGTTCTGGAGTGAGTTGGTTATTATTGTTAGTTTTGTTGTTTGATTGTGATTTATGCTTATGTATATTCATAGTTCTATTTTAGCTAAAAAAAAAAAACGCAAGGGTGGTTATTTATTTACTCCTACGAATCAAAAATACAATCAAAAAAATTAAATTCCGAGTTCTGTAACAAAATTATTCTCTTGGCTTATCTATAATCTGAGGTTTGATATTATTTGATGATTTATCTCCAGAAATCTTAATCACATCTTTATCGATCTTAGCAAGCTCTTTATGCGCGTTGTTATAATGGCCAACTGTCGTACCTAAAGAGTTGCCTAATCGCTGCATTAAATCTTCATATTTTTGGATATGTGATCCAAGTAAGCCAACTCTCTTTTGAATCTCTTTACTCTGCTCTTCAATCTGTAAACCTTTTAGACCTTGTAGAACTGTCTGTAAGTATGCCATAAAGCTCGTAGGAGAGGTTACAATCACTCTTTTGTCCCTAAACGCGTATTCAACTAAATCGCGCTCATCGCCGCCGTCTTTGCCAACTTTGCCAATCAACATATCATAGTACAAGCTTTCACTAGGTATAAACATAAAAGCAAAATCCATCGTATTTTCGTCTGGTCGGATATATTTGCTAGTTTCATCAATTCGCTTTTTTAAATCATCACGAACTTTTCTCGATAAATGCTTGTGCTCTTCACCAGAACTATCAATCATTCGATTGTAATTTTCAAGCGAAAACTTACTATCAACCGGCAAAACTTTATTTTTGTCTAAGAATATCACCGCGTCAACTGCTTCGCCATTTTTGAATTTATATTGTAGAGTAAAGGCATTTGGCGGCAAGACATTTTCAAGCACTTGGTTCAGATAAAATTCACCAAACACACCTCGCTGCTTGGGGTTTTGTAAAACATTTTGTAAGGTCTTTAGCTCATCAGCTACATCCACCACACGCCTGTTCGTTTCATCTAATTTAGTTAATCGCTGTGAAACTTCATTGACGATTTTAGCGCTCTCTCCAAGCTGTTTCTGAACTGAAGTTTGCATATTTAAGCTGCTTCGGTCAAGCTTTTCGCTAACTTTCTCATTCAAGTTTATAAAGTTTTCACCAAATTTATCCTGCATATTTTGAAGGCTTTTGTTCATTTCAATTAAATCTGTCTTAAGCATCGATACAGCTACATCGGCCTGATCGGGCTGATTCGATTTAAGCTTACTAAGTTTAACGGTTTGGATGATTAGTATTACCACCAATATTGCAACTATCACTATCAAAAAAATATCCTGCATTAAATCTCCTCTTTAATTTTTACTTCTTACCGCTGCCAAAATGAACTAATCCAAGCATTAGCCAGCCGACTGTAATCACCCCACAAACAGCCGTAAAGGCTGGTAATCCAACAACCATTATCACTGGCATAGATAGAGCCGTCACAATTCCACCACCCATTAACGGTTCAAATAATAGCTGCTTATAACCAAAGCTTTCTACGGCGTTAGTTCGGTTCTTAGGGTCTACCATTTGAGCAAAAAGTAACCCCGTAGCCGTCATCCCCATAGATTGACCAAAAGAAATGATTGCATTTTGAAACCAATATTCTGGAAACATTTTTCTAGCTAAAAAGATAAAGCTAAATAAGATCCAAACGACTCCAGTTAGGTATAATAAACCAAAGGCCTCTGCATGAGCATCCAAAAAAGATAGGCTCATCGTGCCGATTGCGGTCATAATTAAACCAGAAAGCGCAATTGAGCTTAAAAGATCAACAATTGTTCTTGATATTTTCATACCCATTTTACGTGCGAACTCGCCCACTAGCATCCCACCAATCATACAAAAAGTAAACAACGGCAAGAACGGCATAATCACAACACCAGCTTTACCCCATGTTAATGCTTCGAGCTGAGAGAGCGCCGCATGAATTAAAAAACCTAAACCAACCGCTGATAACGCTAGTAAAATATGAGAAAAAATTCTTTTTGGCGTTAGATGTTCTCTTAGAGTAATCCCTTTGTCGTGTAAGTCGGAAATAATTTTATGGTAATAAACTTTATTTCGAGCAATTTTAATCAAACCACCTGGACGCAAATGGCCTTTTCTTTTGCCCCAGTTGATCAATATTAGACCCAGTATAAGTGAGGTAATTAAGCTGGCAGTCGCAAGACCGTTAGCAATTGCCCTACCATCTGCAAAGTTCAACTCATCAAATACGCCTGACATACCAGCGACCGTTCCGTGTCCACCCTCGAAGCTGATCTCAAGCAAGCTGGCTGTAATTGGCGGCATGCCAAAAAATGGGCCTAAAATAAAAACAACCATCAATCCAGCAAAAAAATACTGACCCCACGCCATCATTTGACCAAATGCAACTTGCGGACCGGCTGTTTTCCATATCTTTTTGATTGGCATCATTGGATGAGCTAAAAACAAACACGCAAACACTACATTAATTAAGTACTTCGGCGCCTGTCTCCAAATTTCATAAAATGCTGAAGATAGCTGTAGCTCTTCATTTATATTGCCCATAACTTGTGGGCTTAAAAATAATAAAATCAGGCCAGCGACTAAAGCCGTGGGTAAATAAAAGCGGCGCACGAAGGGAGCGCGCGCCACTAAATAACCAACCACAAATACTGCTGCTAGCATCACAACTGAATATATTAGAGCATACGAAACTGTAAAATCCATATGCTTATATTAACATAAACTAAGCGATACGTACAAGTTGCATTTGCATATTCTTAAATCCGGCAGTCCAGCTAACTTCTTCGTTAACCTTACGCCCAAGTAAGCTTCTACCAAGCGGGCTTTCAGCTGAGATTCGGCCAGAACTTGGATCGGCCTCGATGCTTTCTACAAGCTGAAACTTCATCACACGCCCCGTGGCCTTATCTATAAGCTCAACAAACGATCCTAGCGCAACTTTTATGCGTTTACCTCTGTTGCTTGGTAGTACCTTGGCATTATCTAATTGAAATTTTTTTTCTGCAATATCAGCTCGTAATCCGTCAATTCGGGCAAGTGTCTCGTTTCGAATCAAGTTATCTTCTTTAGTGTCGCTTTTACGAAGCTCCGCTTCAAGGGATCTTTTAGAGCGCTCTAATGATGATATTTTCCTTTTAAGATCTTTCATTCCTTGTCTGCTTAAATAAATTTTGGTAGTATTTTTCATAAAATTACCTCCTTTTATGTATAGCCTTATTTGCTATGTTTATATTATCTCGTATATAACTTAAATTAAGCTTAAATTGTGTTTTTAACAACGCTTTTGTTTATTTTTTAGTGTTTTTTTGGTATAATAATATCTATGAAAAAGCCTCCCGCGACCAACTCAAATATTTTTTTTAAACTTAAAGACACAAAATTATATAAGCAAACTACAACCTTTCTGACTCCAAAAAATCGCTTCTTTCTTTTAACTATTCTAACTATTACTGTCAGCTCAATTTTAGTAGTCGTATATATAACCGTTTGGCAATATCAAAATTATGACGAGATAACAGAATTCTTATTTCAAAAGCAGCCAATTGTTATATTTAATTTTGTAATCATGTTTGCGGTTATTATCTTGGCAATTGGACTTATCGGTGACTGGGTAGTATCGCTCGGAATAATTTATGCAATCATAACTGGAGTGATGTTTGCAAATAGCGAGAAAATGAAGTCAAGAAATACACCACTACTACCTGAAGACTTCACCATGGCTAGTGAAGCTGGATCCTTATCATCGATGGTAAATCTTTTAGACCTAGTTTTGGTAGTAATTTTGATCATAGCGGTTATCGCTGGGTCTATTTATATAAGTAAAAGACTCAAAAAACATTATAAACTGAATTTTCCTAAGAAGTATACTCGAATCTTAAGATTATGCTTAGTTCTAGCTAGTGCAACAATTCTGGTTTATCATACCGATTTTCTACGTAACAAAACAGAAGGCAATTATATGCAAGTCGACTTCTTGCAAACTGAAATTAACGCCTACAATCAAGAAGAAAACTACCGCGTTAACGGCTTTATAATCGGTACTATTTTCAATATTCAGCCAAAGAAAATGTCCGAGCCCGCCGACTACACTAAAGAAGCCGTTAATAAAATTATCAATAAATACCAAAAAATTGCAGAAGAAGAAAACAAAAATCATTCGTCTTTAGAGGATGACGATATAAATATTGTCTTTGTTATGAGCGAGAGCTTTATTGATCCGTCTCTAGGCAAAACTGTCTACGATTATGGTAGCACCGACCCAATCCCCACTACACGCAAAATTATGCAAACAAACAGCTCTGGTTGGGCGGCCAGTAGTGAATATGGTGGTGGCACTGCAAACGTCGAGTTTGAAGCGTTAACTGGCTTTAGTAATTATTTTCTAAATACCATTCCTTATAGCGGATTCGTTTCACATATTCAAGGCTTCCCTTCAGCTGTGAGCTTTTATAACCAGAATGGATACAATACAACTGCTCTACACCCTTACGGCAAAACTATGTATAAACGCGACCTCGTCTATCCGAATCTTGGGTTTAACACATTTAAGAGTTTAGAGGAATTTAAATATACCGACAAAATCGACAATTCTCAATATGCCTCAGATAAAGCTAGCTTTGATCAAGTTTTATATGAGCTAGAAGATACATCTGCGCCACATTTCATACATCTTGTTACTATGCAAAATCACATGCCATACGATCCTGGAATATATGCCGAAAATAATTTTAAGGTCAGTGGTCATGAAGAAGATAGAACTGAAGCCGACAAAGTTGAGACATATTTAACTGGTATCAATAAATCAGATCAGGCGTTAGCTGATTTCATCGACCAGCTAGAAGATTCTGACCAAAAAACGGTTGTCGCTTTTTGGGGAGATCACTGGCCAGGAATTTATGGCGATATGTTTGGTGAAGGCGAAGATGGCTTAGATGTCCATAGAACTCCACTGTTTATCTATAAAAATTTTGAAACCAAAGAAGCTCGCCAAGATCTTGGTACTATTAGCTTAAATTATTTAACGCCTACGATTTTAGACGAATTAAATGTCAAAATGTCACCCTACCAGTATATGCTACTTGATGCAAAAAAATCTTATCCAGCATTAACTAAAGATTTTGTAACGGGAAACACCGAGAAATCCCAGATATTAAAAGATTACGAATTAATCGAATACGACATTTTGACTGGCCGCAAATGGAGCCTAGATAGTTTTTACACAGTAAAATAAGTATTCAAAAACAGCTAGTGTTAATTTCTCACTAGCTGTTTTATTTTATGTTTTAGTTTCCGAAGATTAGTTTTAGATAGTCCTTCATCATTCTAGCGCCTGAAATCACTGGAATATATCCTGCAAGCTGGCGTCCAACTTGAGTTTCGTGCCAGCCGTCATTTTTAAGGATTCTACCGGCTCTAGCCATCTGCTCATACAAAGACTTAACTTCTGCTTCATAATTCGCTCCAGAGACTTCTAAGCATGGTGGAGGCGATAAATCAGCTACGCCACCGTCAGCAGTTGAGATTAAAATCTTTAGATTAGCAATATCCTTCATAAATGAAGTTCCACAAGCTTCAAGCCCAACAATCGGCACATTGATCGCCACATCAGACCCAACCGCAAGAGCAAAACCCAGTTCTTCATCATAGTCTTGAATGTAATGAACGCGCTCGCGTAAGACTGGATCGGACTCAACTATTTTTAAGACTTGATTTAGCTTTTCGCGCATTTGGTGATCACCTTGGTGAACTTTACCAGTTAAAACATAGTGCGCATTATTCTCTTCAAGAATGGTTTTTAATTTTTGAATATCTTCAAATGGCATTAATGGGCGTTTGTAACTCACAAACCGACGCTTAAAGTCAAATACCACCGCGTCTTCAGGAATATAAACAGCGTTGCCATACTGATCTTTACGATGGCTAAGAACGTGATTTAACTTCTCACGACCTAAGCGTTTTAAGCTCTTCATCTCGTCAATTGATAGGTTAGCAATCCTATCTTTATAATCTTCAGCAGGCAAGCCAAATTTATCTATAATACCTTTTTCGTTGAACTTCGCTAAAATTTCTGGTAAAACCCAAGTTGACATATCTATGCCATTTGTAACGGCCTTAAACTTAACTTTATCGCCGTTTACGTCTTTATAATCTGCTACTCGAGCATGAAGCCGGGAGACGCCATTTTTAGCTTCAGCTAGCTCAATCGTAAGTGTGCTTAGTTTTAGGCGGCCATCTCGAAACAGACCGCTAAGCCAGGTTTTAAGTGCTGAGCTTTGAATGTTGGGGTAAACGATTCTTGAAAACTGATCGAATGAAAATTCACTTTCAGCCGCTTGAACTAAAGTATGGTTGGTGTACAAAGTATGCTTTCGAACATAGACAATTGCTTCGTACAAGTTCATGCCATTACGAATTAGTTCGTCAAGTCGAGCAACTGCCGCAAAAATTGTAGCCGTTTCGTTTAACTGAATAACAGACGGCTTTAAACCAACCATCTTAAGCGCGTTATAACCACCAAAACCAAGTGCAACTTCTTGATAAAGTCGGTGGTCTCCACTTCCGTCTCCGGCATAAAGCTCACCAAAGTTGGCCTCGCCAATAGTCAGAAACCGAGTACTACCGAAAATCTTTTGAAAAACATTCAGTCTTGATGGTGGCATATCGTGCGTGTAGATTTCTACATCATCAAGATACTCAAAGCCGTAATCTTCAGGGCTGACTGTCCAAATTTCTTCTTTTTGATCCAAGTCTTCAATCGTCTGGTGAAATTCACTTCTATAAAATGGTGTAACGCAAACAAAAGGAATTTCGAGAGTTTCTGCAACCCGACGCGTATCAGCAGCCAAAACGCCCAAGCCTCCACCACCTTTAATGCCGTTAGTTTTATCATAAACTTCCATCGTAAAATATACGTATGGGCGCTCAGGAGACAATTTTCTAGTTAAGCTTGCCCGATCGATCGCTTCATAAAATTCTTTAACGTCTTCGATATCTTGCGTATTTTGTTGCCGATTTATCCTGTCGTAATAACTCTCCACCACTTTTCCTTTTTTACTTATGCTTTTTATATTATATCAAATATTATAGTTTTTTCCAAACCAACAAAAATACACCCTAGAATTTAGAGTGTATTTTCAAAGTTTTTAGGCTTTAAAAGAGACCTATTCTCCAATAGCTTCTTCAACCACTTCGATAGCCTCTTCGGCTTCTTCTTTTGGTTGGTTTCGGCGTAGTTTTTCAACATGTTTGATAGCACGTTTCTTTTCGTCGGCTGTTTTAACCCATTTTGGTAATTTAACTTCAGCTTCCTGTAGGAGTTTTACAACTCGAGGAGTTGGCTGAGCGCCATTACTTAGATACTTTTCGACTAATTCTTTTTCAATCTTAGCCTCTTTTGTATGTGGATTATATGAACCAACATAGCTAACTACGCGCCCACTCGACGGATGTCGATGCGCTTCCTGAACCGCGATGCGGTAAACAGGATATCCTTTGCGACCTATTCGCTGTAATCTGATTGCTAGCATTCTAGTAATTCCCTATTTAATTTTATTAACTGATTGATTATAGCAAATTATAAAACTAAAGTCAAGCCAGTCCAAACTAGCTCAAAACGCTTGCCTTTTTCGCTAAAATATGATATAATTAAGCTATGTTAAAAAACAAAAGTATTCTCATTAATAGTATTTCTCGCAGCATGGAAGCTGAAGGGTTTAACTTTGAGAATGTTAAAAAAATCTTAGCCAAAAATCTATAGGAAAATTAGATGGCAGACCACTTCGTAGATGATATTTTACCAAACAAACTTGGTATCAAAAACTCTAAAGAGCTTATGCAATACGAAGAAAAAATCGTAGCTGAAAAGATTATCACGCTACTTAAAGATAGTGAAACAATTGAACCCGATATTGAATATTTTAAACATATTCATCGGGTTCTTTTTGAAGACTTATATGATTTTGCTGGTCAATTTCGCCAAGTCGATATCGTCAAGCAAAATAGTAATTATCCATTTGCATTTGCACAGTTCATTGCCCCTGAGTCTAATCGAATTTTTAATGAGTTAAAAGCTAAAAACTACCTGCAAAATCTGCCTAAGACCGAGTTTATTAAAGGAACTAGCGAATTATCTACCGATCTAAACGCCTTGCATCCGTTTCGCGAAGGTAATGGCCGAACGATTCGGATGTACTTGATGATTATTGCATATTTAGCAGGCTATTTGTTAGACTATAGTCAGGTTTCAGCCGAACAAATCATAACAGCCGACCGCCTAGCTTTTGAAGGTGACGATACTGAGCTTATCAAAGTTTATGAAAAAGTCACAACCGAAATTAATCCAGATAAATCGTCTGATCCTAAATATAGAGGTCGCGAAATAACTTCAAAAATAGATTAGTTTGTTTTTTTGTAATTATTTCTTAGCTGACTTATATTTTTTGATTGCAGCCTGCGCAGCATCTTGCTGGGCATTTTGTTTGCTTGGGCCAGAGCCTTCGCCCATGAGTTTGTCGCCCACAAATACACCTAGCGTAAAGATCTTTTCATGATCTGGACCTTCTTCTTTTAGGACTCTATAAATGGGAGTGTAGCCATCTACTGATTGTGATATTTCTTGTAAATAAGATTTAGGATCGCGCCAACTTTCATCTTCTAATATCTGAGGTAGGGTGCTTAAAATATTTTCTGAAATATACTTTGCAGCCGCATCGTACCCTTGGTCAAGATAAATAGCGCCAGTTGTAGCTTCAAAGGCATTTGCTAAAATCTGCTGGCGAGCGCGGTCGCTGCCCTGCTTTTCGCCACGGCTCATTCGAATTAGCTTCTCATAGCCAAGACGTTCACCAGCCGCACCGATACTTTCAGTGCGCACTAATGCACTACGCCAAGCTGTTAAAATTCCTTCCGGTTTGTCATAATTTCTAAACAAAAAATCAGTTGCTACTAGTTCTAAAACGGCATCGCCTAAAAATTCTAGCCGCTCGTTGTGCTTGGTCGCACTTTTTTTATGCTCGTTTAAATAGCTCCTGTGAGTTAAGGCTGTAATTAAAAGCTGAACATCCTTAAATTCGTATCCTAATTTTTCTTTTGCCCAATCTTGATATGGGGCAATTAATACACCGCTCATTAAAGTTTCTCCTGTCTTATTTTTTTCATTGCAAGTAAAATGAGTTTACCGATATCTTCGTATTCAATCGCGTCTAAGGCGTCTGAAAAGCCAAACCACTTAATACCGTTCATCCATTCTTCTTTTTGGATTTTATCTGTATCCCCAAGGGCTTTAACTAAATACACTTGAGTCGTCATTAAAACTAGTTTATCCACTCGTCGGTATCGAAAATGGATTTTGCCAAGCCAACCTAAGATTTCTACATCTTTTAGCCCTGCTTCTTCACCGATTTCACGCTTAGCGGTTTCTTGAGCGGTTTCACCTTCTTCGATATGACCTTTTGGAATCGTCCAACGATCTTTAGAATCCTGAATTAAGAGGATTTCAACCTCATTCTTCTTATTTCGTCTAAAAATTACCCCACCAGCCGTCGGTTCACGAACAATTTCCTGGATCGAATTTCGGCGGGATTTAGAATTATGAAAATATTTTTTAAACGTCTCGACTTGCTTCTTGGCCATTCTGTTCCTCCACAAAAAGTTTAAACGCAGTGCCAAGTACGCCATTGATAAACTTGCTTGAGTTATCAGAACCGAACGCTTTTGCTAGTTCAACCGCTTCATTTATGGCAACTTTTGGTGGCACGGTGTCGCGCATATGTAGAAGTTCAAATAGTCCAATTCTCAAAACATTCCTATCGATACGAGCAATCTGCGAGATAGGCCATTCTGGCGCCATCGGTTGTAGCTTAGTGTCTAAATCAATCTGATTTTCTACAACTCCATAAAGCAAATCGTGAACAAACTGCTTATCACCAATCGCCTCTTCGTATCTTGATAGGTTTCTATCAATAATTTGCGCTAAATCCACTTTTGGATCTTCTGCTTGTGATCGAAATTCGTATTCATATAGTGTCTGTAATACTATAATTCTGCCTAAATGCCTGTTTGATGCCATTTGCGTAAGGTTCTTTCCTGTTTAATTTTTTATATCACAAAAAACACTAGCAAACTAAGCCGCTAGTGTTTTGTTGTCTTCTAATTGTTTAGCGATAGCTTTACCTGACTGTTTTTTAGTGGTATAAACTTTCACTGGTGACTTCTTGTTAACTCGTCGAGCTAGATCAAGTCGCAAATGACTGCGCCTTAGACCAGTTTTTCGAGGACTACTTTGTTTCTTTGGCTGTGCCATTAAAGTTCTCCTTTAGGTTATTATTTACAACTTTAGTAGTATTATACTTTATTTATACAGATAAATCAAGGGTTTAGTTTTAGCCATCAATACAGTAGACGCCACCGCCTTCAAGCCTATATCTAATGGCATAATTGTTTGAACCGGCACTAGTGATTGTATCGCCGTCACAAATAAATCCAATACTTATAGAAATATG
>JAGOOS010000021.1 GCA_017992395.1 Candidatus Saccharimonadota bacterium | reverse complement strand
ACATCTAGCCAGGCACCGCGACCACTTGCCGCAAGATTAACGCCACGCGGCGAATCCGTCTCCTCAACTTGAGGTAAGCGCGCAAGATGTCTTATTAGGTCGGCATTTTCATTAATTAGCTGGTCGTTCATATATAATAATGAATAGCGTTTATTGCCCGGTAGACTTGCGGTCACAAATCGAACCTCACTAACTAATTTTTGAACTCTTTCAAACTCCGATGCTGAATATTCATCGTAGTCAAGATCGGCTGGAAATTGCTCGCTAGCTAATATAGCTTCCGTCCATAGCAATGTCTGCCAAATCGTTTCCGTCACAAATGGCACAAACGGATGCGCAATTTTAAGGCAAGACTCCAACACCCAAACTAGCAGCTCATCATTTTCCTGTGTCTTAGAAGCCTCTATATACCAATCGGCAACCGTCGACCAAATTGTATGATAGACCAGCTCAGAAGCTTCAGAGAAGCGATAAGCGGCCATATTTTGGTCAATCTCTTTTTGAGCAGTAGCTAGCTCGCGAATAATCCAGTGATCGGCCGACGAATAAGCTTCTGGTGGTCTTGAAGATTGAATATCACCTACTCGGTCTTGGACGAATCGGCTGATGTTCCATAGTTTGTTGCAGAAGTTTCTACCTGCGATTACTTTATTTTTTGCAAAAGCTTGGTTTTGACCGGCGCTTCGAGCAGCAATAATGCCCATTCTAAAGGCATCTGCGCCATATTCGGCGATAAGATCCATCGGATTAATAACATTACCCTTGGATTTACTCATTTTTTGTCCATGCTCATCTAAAACCATGCCATGTAGATAGACTTCTTTAAATGGAATTTCGCCAGTACAGTAAATTCCTAGCATAATCATTCGGCTCACCCAGGGAAAGATAAGGTCGTGACCGGTCTCCATCACACTATTAGGATAGAATTTTGCTAGTTCCCCACCATCAAGGTAGTCTGTAGTAATGAATGGCCACTGGCCACTTGAAAACCACGTGTCAAGCGTATCTTCATCGCGAATATATGTATTACCATCTTTTTCGATTTGAGTTTCTTCAACCCGCTCGTCAAAAATCCAATCGCTAGGGTCATTTTGATTTACAAAAGCCGGAATCGGAATTCCCCAAGGGATTTGCCGTGAAACGTTCCAGTCGCGGATATTCTCAAGATAATTCAGCAGTACGGTCTTTTTATTTTCAGGGGTAAACTTGATCTCATTAGCCTCTAAAACTTCAATTGCTTTTGCTGCTAGTGGCTTAGTATTAATAAACCATTGTTCTTTAATTAGTGGTTGAATTGGCTCATTTGATTTGTAGTCATACCCAACAGTGTGAATAATGTCTTTCTCGCCGTATAATAAATTCTGTTTTTTTAAATCCTCCAGGACATTTTTGCGTGCTTGCATCACTTCTAAGCCTGCATAATCACCCGCCGCTTCGGTCATCTTGCCGTCAAAACCAATCACTTGGATTTTAGGTAGTTTATGGCGAACGCCAACCTCAAAATCATTTGGATCATGAAATGGTGTAATTTTTACAACACCTGTACCGTAGTTTGGGTCTGCGTGGTCATCGGCGATCACTGGAATTGTCCTGTTCACTAGCGGAACCAAAACCTGACGACCAATCAATTTCTCATATCTCTCGTCGGTTGGATTGACTGCAACAGCCGTATCTCCAAGCATAGTTTCAGGACGAGTAGTCGATACAAGCAAATATTCTGAAATCTCACCTTCACTATTCAAAACCGGGTAAGAAATTGTCCACAACTTCCCCTTCTCTTCTTTATAATCAACTTCGATATCAGCATATGAAGTTTGATACTTCGTAGAGTAATTAACGATTCTCTCACCCCTGTAAATAAGGCCGTCATCCCACATTTTTTTGAAAGTTTTATATACTCGATTGATAACTTTATTGTCCAGAGTAAAGGTTAGATTGTCCCAATCAGCCCCTGCCCCAAGTGCTCTTAATTGTATCTCCATATTGCCGCGTTGTTTAGCAACAAAATCCCAGACTTGAGAGTATAGTTCATCACGAGAAAAATCAACTCGACTCTTGCCTTCCTGGCTAAGCAGTCGCTCATACACAACCCAAGTCTCAAATCCGGCATGATCGGCTCCGGGTAGATAAATAGCATCGTAACCTTTCATCTTGTGGTATCGAACTAAAATGTCTTCAAGTGCAGCCATTAGTCCATGACCGATATGTAAGTTACCATTAGCATTTGGTGGTGGCATAACTATCGAATAGCTTGGTCCAACCCCAGTTGGCTTAAAGGCGTTAGATGCTTCCCATAGGGCGTAGATTTGCGGTTCATAGTTGTTTGGTTCGTAGGTTTTAGTTATTTTCATTAATTATCCAGATTAGCGATTATATTTCACGGGAAATTGAGCAAAATACGAAGATTATTTCACGCGAAACTCTGATGAAATAACTCCTCCGAATTGTTTTTTCTCCGTTTTTATTTTACCCTTCTATTATATCATACTTTTTTGGTGTATAATAGACTTATGTTAAAGATTGTAGAGATTACTGATAAAAATGAATGGGATGGTTTCATAAACATCAACGGTGGCCATCCACTTCAGTTGTGGGGTTGGGGAGAACTAAAATCAAACCATAACTGGCAAGTAAAACGAATTTTTGTCAAAAACGTGTCAAAAGAAGCTCCCAAACATAAAAAACAACAGTATAGTGATGTTCAAGCTGCAGCTCAAATACTCACACGTAAACTACCTTGGCCGCTAAACAGTTTCGCATATTCGCCACGTGGACCACTGATACTTTCAGAAAAAGCCGAGGAACGCGCTAAACTACTAGATAAAATTGCGAAATACAGTAAAAACCACCTACACCCGCGGCCAGTTGGCCTAAGTATCGAGCCTGACTGGGAGGATTTTCCACTAGTAGCAACCGAAAAAGGGAAGTGGCGCCGCGCAAAAAATACAATCCTAATCCCTCAAACACTAATTATTGATTTAAAGCAATCCGACGATGAAATCTTAGCTCATATGAGCAAGAAAACTCGACAATATATCCGAAAAAGTGCCGATTCCGTATCTGTTAGAGAACTAGAGACGGCTCAAGAACTTGAGCAATGCCTGGATATTTACGAAGATACCGCTAAAAGAGCTGGTTTTGCAATTCACGATCGACAATATTATAGAGATTTAACCAAACTACTAGGTAAAAACGCACCAATTTTTGCGGCATTTGCTAAAATACCAAACGAAGTTGAAGCCATAGACGACGAGAATGCCGTCATAGATGATCAAAACTCAACAGAAAACAACCTTGATAACACTAGTCAAACCGAGAAAGAAGTAACCGTAGCAACCGAACAAATCAGCGAAAATCAAAAAATAATAAAACAGGTTTTTGGTGATAAAATCAACTACCAGGAAGAAATGATTGCATTTTTATGGCCAATCGTTTCAGACAAAACATCATTTGAACTTTATGGTGGGGTCAATGAGCTAGGGCAAAGGAAACGCTCGAACTATATCTTAAAGTGGCTAACAATTAAACAACTCCAGTCAAGAGGTGTCGAACGATACGACTTAAATGGTCTCCTAAATGATGGCATATCTAATTTTAAACGTGGTTTTGCTAAACATGAAGATCTACTGGCTGGCACATATGATTATCCGTTCTCATTTAAATATGCTCTTTGGTCTAAATTTCTGCCACTAGGTAAAAAAGTTATTCATAAAATAAAACGCTAGTTATTTGCTAGCGTTTTACCATTTTGAGTCGTTCATCGATAGAGAAGGTTTGACTTCAAGTTCGAGCGGATCTTTAGGTTTATCTAAAAGATACTCAAATGCGCCTAAAGTGGCTACCATCGCAGCGTTATCGGTGCATAGTTGCGGTGGAGTAAAGATAATATCGTCTGGAACTTTGTTTGATACTCGCTCAATTAGCTCACGGCGAAGCTCCTGATTTGCGGCCACGCCACCAGCTATCACAACAGTCTTAGGGTCGAAATCTTCTGTTGCACGCTGCAATTTATCAACTAAGGTTTCCACTGCAACTTTTTGAAAGCTAGCGGCAAAATCATTTTTTTGTTGCTCGGATAATTTATCGGCAAGCTCAAAAGAAGGGAAGGTAAAGTCGACTCCAACCTCTCGCTGAACCGCCCGTAAAACGGCTGTCTTAAGCCCAGAAAAGCTAAAGTTATATTTTCCCTTAAGCTTAGCTTTAGGTAGCTTATAGGCGCTAGAATCGCCGCTTAAAGCAGCTTTTGCTATAGATGGACCACCTGGATAGCTTAAACCAAGTATTTTTGCCACTTTATCAAACGCCTCGCCCACAGCATCATCTTGAGTTTCGCCAAGAATTTCAAAATCACTATGGCCACGAAATAGCACAATCTGCGAATGACCACCACTTACAACTAAGGCTAAAAAAGGAAACTTAGGCGGGTTGTCATTTAAAAAGTTAGCGTATATATGCGCCTCTACATGGTGAACAGGGTAAAAAGGCTTGTCAAAAATTCTCGCATAGGTTCTAGCGGCCAAAGTTCCAACTAGTAAAGAGCCAATCAATCCTGGGGCATAAGACACAGCTATACCATCAATATCGCTCATTGTCAAATTAGACTCTACTAGTGCTTGGTTTACAACAGGGTTGATGTATTCTATATGAGACCTAGCCGCCACCTCTGGTATTACGCCGCCATATTGAGCATGGATATCAATTTGGGTATGCACAACTGACGACAATAAATCCATTTTCACGCTTTGACTGCGCGAAATTTTACTGCCATTAAATTCAACTACGGCAGCCGCAGTCTCATCACACGTGCTTTCAATTCCCAAAATCTTCATAACTTTAATATTGTATCACTTTTTAAATATTTTTTCATTGAAAAATCCTCCAAAACATACTAGAATTATTTTATGAAGCCAGATGAAACCCAAAAAACAGCCGAGCAAGCAGAGAATGAAGCGATTATTAACGAACTTGACGCCGTTAGAAAGCATAAATTAACTGATGAAGAATTAGTGTTTGGAATCTTAGCAATTATATTTGCATTCATCTTTCCTCTGGCTGGTCTGATTACTGGATTGATTGGCTGGCAGCGCGGCGAAAAGTTTGAGGTTTACTACAACAAAGCTTCAAAGCAAAAAATTGCCTCTTTAATTGCAATTTTTATTGTTCTAGCTCAATATTTGCTTCAGTTTTTATCTGCTCTTAGCAACACAATTTAGCCAGTTTCATATATTAAAACTCGGTTTGGTGGTATAATTAATATATGAAAACACAGCTAGTTATCTTTGGTTTAACCGGTGATTTAGGGCAGCGCAAACTACTGCCGGCTCTTGACGATCTACTTAATCAAAAACATCTAAAACCCACTGATTTAGAGGTAATCGGCATTTCTCGAAGGGAAATCGACGCTAGTGATATTTTAGCTCATAGTCTAGGTGACGAAGCTGAAAGCTCAAAACTCTCATCAATCTTAAAGTTCCATCAGATGAATTTGGCTGATTTAGACGATTATATTAGTTTAAAAAAATATTTATCTCAAGATAAAAAAACCCAGATTCTACTTTATTTATCAGTGCCACCAACTTCGGCCGCAAAAATCTCCGAGCTAGCCGGCAAAGCTGGCTTAAACTCACCAAACGTAAAGATTCTATTTGAAAAGCCATTTGGTATAAACTTAACTAGCGCCGAGAGTTTTTTAGAAGCGACTCATGAATATTTCCCTGAAAGCCAGATTCTTCGAGTTGATCATTATCTGGCTAAAAAATCCGTCCGCAACCTCACTAGTATATTTGAAAAAAATGATATCCTGCGCCAAACTCTAGCTTTACGGCAAATCACTAGTATAGAAATAATTGCCAGCGAAAAAATAGATATCGAAGGTAGAGGTATATTTTACGAGCAAACTGGTGTTTTAAGGGACTTCATCCAAGGTCACTTAATGGAGATTTTAGCTGTTATTCTTTCTAAAGGTTCTAACGATTTACGCAATGCACGAGCCGAGGCTCTAGAAAATATTTTATCTGTCGTTGATACGGCTGTGCAGGCTAGGCGCGCACAATATATTGGCTATAGAACAGAGGCTCAAAGCCCTAAGAGTATCGTTGAGACTTTTGCAGATATTCAATTATTTTCAAATGATGAAAATTGGAAAAATATTCCGATTCACCTCATAAGTGGTAAAGCCCTTAACTCCAAGAAAAGTCAAATTATAATCCACTTCGTTAAAAATAAGCCTGGCCTACGGATTGATCTTGCCGAGCAGCCGAGCGATATGCAACCCTACGCTCAAGCCTTTTTAGATGCCATAAATGGCAACAGTGATTACTTCGTTAGCCAAAGAGAAATTCTAGCTAGCTGGCGAATATTTGATGAGATTTTAAAAGATTGGGCTTTTAGCGGTGAAGAAGGTTTAATCACTTATCAAAAGGGAATTGATTGGCAAAATATTTAGCTCCATAGGAAGCTCGCAGAGCAAATAGTGTTCGAGATTATAACTAGCGCATCAATCCGAATTGCCAGATAACTGTTGAGTTGGTTTTCATCATGATATGCAGCGAAAAAGAAAAAAGCGAACAATTTAATGTTCGCCCATACGCCCCTCTATAGGAGCGATTGTGCTAATCATTGAGTATGACCCTAGGATAATTTTACTGATTATATTAGGAATCTCAATGATCCAATCGTTGCCAACCATGTATATGGTTGAAGATGGTTGTTGAATAAGAAATCCGCCCACAAAGCAATTCTTATTCAACGCCTATATTTAATCATACATAATAAAAAATGTAATGGTCGCGTCAACACTATTGAAATGCTATGAAAATTGCTGCCATTTGGTAGTAAAATTCGGCCAATAAAAAAGAGATAACGTATATTCAACTCGTTATCTCTCTTTAGACCATCGGCCTATTTTTATAAACCACTAGATGATTTAGATAAGGTGGTCTTATTTGTCAGCTTTTTTAGCGGCTGGTTTTTTGGCAGCAGGTTTCTTAGCTGGAGCTTTTTTAGTAGCAGTTGTAGCTTTAGCAGCAGCTGGCTTTTTAGCAGTAGCTTTTTTAACTGGAGCTTTTTTAGCAGCAGGTTTAGCTGCTAGTTTAGCAGCTTTTTTAACTTCAAGTTTTACACCTGCTTTTTTAGCAGCTGCACTTAGTGAAGCTTTTCGGCGAGCCGCCGTATTCTTTTTAATTAAGCCTTTTTTAACGGCTTTATCAATTTCGCTTTGCGCTTTTGATAGAGTCTCAGCACTTGGCGTAGCTACAAAAGTTTTAACAGCAGATTTGATATCTTTTTTGATACCGACATTTCGGTCGCGACGTTTTGCAGTCTGTCGCATTCGCTTTACAGCAGATTTAATAATTGGCATTAAATTCCTTTATTTTAGGTTATTATTTACAATTCACAGCCGATTATACATGAAAAGAGGTCAAAAGTAAAGCTTTTTAGGCTAAAAGCCTTGACAAAACCATATAACTTATGGTAATATAACACCAGATTTAAACAAAAATAAAAAATAGGATCAAATAAAAATGGCGGAAATAAATGCCCGAAAACAGATTATCGATAAAATTAGCTCAGCTGATAATATTTTGATTACAGTTAGTAGCAACCCTAGCGTCGACGAACTTGCCGCCGCGTTAGCTTTAACTATTGCAATAAACAAATCAGGTAAGCGGGCAACCGCAGTTGCTAGTGGACAGATGCCAGACGCACTTAAATTCTTGCGTCCCGAAAAAACTTTCGAAAACTCTGTTGATTCTCTACGTGATTTTATCATCGCCTTAAGTAAAGATAAGGCTGATCATCTAAGATACAAGCTTGTCGGTGATTACGTAAAGATTTTTATTACACCCTATAAAACAACCATTACCGAAAATGATCTTGAATTTGAGCAAGGCGATTTCAACGTTGATCTAGTTGTTGCACTTGGCGTCCAAAATAAAGATAGTCTCGATTCTGCTTTAGCTGCTCATGGTCGAATCCTGCACGACGCCACTGTTGGTGTCATCACAGTCGGCAACAATAGCAGCGACCTAAGCAGCTTAAATTGGCATATAGACAGTGCTAGTTCTTTGAGCGAAGTAGTGCTAGACGTTATATCAAGCCTTGGTAAAGACGCTCTTACAAAGCCAGTTGCAACCGCTCTACTAACTGGTATCGTTGCAGAAACTGAACGCTTTAGTAATCAAAAAACTTCCGCAAAAGTGATGAATATCGCCTCGAAGTTGATGATGGCAGGAGCAGACCAACAACTTGTGGCCACAAAATTAGCTGAAGCCGCTGAAAAAGAAACAGGCGAAGAACAGTCGGACTTCTCTGAGACTAGCTTAGTTGAGGCAATGCCAAAACAGCCAGAATCTAAACCAACTGTTAAAAAAGCTAATGATGGCTCTCTAAGCATTTCACATGATGAAGATCCCGAAGACGAAGAAGTTGATGATATCTTATCTGAAGAAGAAAATGAAATTAATGACGCAGTAGCAAGCGAAGCCGAAAATCAAGAAGTTCAAACTCCTACTGAGCATGAACTTACGGCTGAAGAAGAACTAGACAACTCACTTAACGACCTTAACGCAGCCGCTCAACAACCTCAAGCGCTCGATTTATTAGATGATTTTAGTGATCAGAATAAAAACATAGCACAAGCACCAGTGGCTATAGAGGAAGAAAGCCCAACTCAAATCGAAGCTGAGCCAGTTCAGCCAGCGCAAACTTTTGAGCAACCTCTACCAGAAGTTAACCCACCAATCCAAAATTATGCACCATCAGTACCAGAAGAGACGGAGCCTTTAGCTGCCGATAACGCATTTATCAGTGAGGCGCCTGTAGTAGCTCAAAACTTTGAACCAGCTACAGCTCAAATGCCGCAAATCTCAACCCATAATGCAGCACCTCATTTTGATGAACCTCAAGCTGAACCTACGGATTCATATCAGAACGGAGAAGCAAGTCAAGAATCTGCGATACCTAGCGAAGATAATACTTACATTCGACCACAAACTGCCACAGAAATAACAGAAGAGCCTTCAATGGGCGGAACATTGAACGCTACAACAGATCAAGCCGCCGAAGATGCGCGCCGTGCTTTTGAAGATGAACATAATAAAACAATCCTAACCCACGGTAACGCTGGCTCTCAAGCACAGCAACCAAACTATAACTCTATACAAAACCCAGCCCAACAATATCCACAGCAAGATTATAACCCACAAACAGATACACCTACGGAACAATTATCACAAAATCCCGTAGACACTCAAGCCCAACCAAGCGGGCCCGTAGATTATGACCCAAGTCAGATGCCAGCAGTTGATTTTGGCGGGTTCCCACCTCCGCCACCAGTACCTGATTTTAGTCAAATGCCTATGCCACCAGAATTACCTCAGGTCCCTGAGTTCAATGCTCAAAATTTTGCCCAAAATCAAAATTATGATTCCGCGCTCGGTTCCGACGCTAGCTCCGTGAACGTAATACCTGATGAAGTCTACCCATCAGATCCTTCACAATTTAAAATCCCCGGAATGTAATTTTAGTGAATAGCGATAACTTGAATTTACCGCCAGACGGCCGAATTTTAATCGATAAACCAGCCAACATGACAAGTTTTGGCGTAGTGGCAAGAGTTCGCCGAATCCTAAGCCTTGAGTTTGGTAAAAAAGTTAAAGTAGGTCACACTGGCACACTTGACCCCTTTGCAACCGGACTACTAGTCTTGGTTTATGGTAAAGAAACCAAAAACGCTATGAGTCTAACTAAACTAGATAAAGTTTATGAAGCTGAATTCACGCTCGGTAAAATCTCTAGTACGGGTGATCCAGAGGGTGAATTGACTAAAATTGAAGGTTATGAGATTCCAGATAGGGCTCAGATATTATCAACTTTAAAAAAGTTTACTGGCAAAATCAGCCAGACGCCACCGGCGTTTTCAGCTATAAAAATTGATGGCAAAAGAGCTTATAGCTTAGCTCGAAAAGGCGAGAAAGTTGAGATCCCACCGCGCAATGTTGAAATCTACTCTTTAGATTTGATTGAGTATGATTTTCCGTATCTGAAAATTAGAACTCATGTCTCAAGCGGTACTTATATCCGCAGCCTAGCTGAAGATATCGGCCACGAACTTAAAACGGGCGCCTATTGCTCACAGCTTAGACGGACAAAAATTGCCGATTATGACATTGAGAATGCTCGTAAATTAGCCGATTTTGGTATAGAAGATTAACCCAGCTTGACTTTTATTAGTCAAAATGCTAAAATCGTCAAGATGATTACTAAAGAGAAAAAAGAGAAGGCAATCGCTTTGACTCAGGTTTCAAAGAATGATGTTGGTTCGCCACAAGCGCAGATATCAATCTTGACGGCTCGTATCAAAGAAGTGACAGCGCACCTCCAAGAAAACAAGCACGACTTCATGGCTCGTCGTGGTTTGACACAAATGGTAGGACAACGCAAAAAACTTCTAAAATACCTTGAACGAAAAGACTTTGAAAGCTACAAAGACGTTATCTCTAAACTAGGTTTACGTAAATAATTATATTTAAAAACCGCAAAAAACACCTTCATATACGAAGGTGTTTTTATTTTATAACAAATTTAAAACCCGCTATTTTCTAACGGGTGAGTACGTGGAGCCTATATGGCAGCCGTATATTTTTTTAGAGGGTGAAGGCGGATAACTTTGCCTAATGAAATCACATGGTATTCATTACTAGTTGTAGAATCTTTCGTGCATAGATTCATGAAGGTATACCATAAATATTTCGAATTAAGTATGATATTTTCTAAATCTTTTGTAGAGATGCCCTCAAATCTTCCGGATTGACCTTGGCTTTTTGCAACAGCCATAGATTGGGACGATAGAGACCGCGAAACGTCAGCAAAAAAGTCTTCTAAACTATTAGATACAGAATTATCTGAAATCCTTTTTTGCGCTTCAATAAAGGCATTTTCGATTGCAGTCTTGGCTAGGTGGTGCTTCTTGAGTAATTCATCTGATTTTTTAAAATCGATTTTGTTGATTTTGAAAACTGTTAGTGAACTTCCGTTGATAGCATCCATGAAAACCTTAACAACTTGATTATGAGCCATAATAATAGCCCTCCTTTTATAATGTACCTCTAGCACTATGTGATTGCTAGGGATTTTTATCATAACATATTTTCTTCCATTAAGCAAATACCACATCTCCTAAAGAAGCTCCCATACGCCGGCTATTGCGGGATCTTACATGTGTAATTTGACAAAATCAACTGTTAAGCTAAATGATTCTTTGGCTTCGTCTGTGGTAAAATTGAACTGATATTCATGATTAATCTGCTTGGTTGAATTCTTAAAAAATAAACTTTTAGTTTCAACACCCAGAGAGTTAAGTTTATTGGCAAAAGCTATACCTTGATCCTCAAAAGAATATGAATTTGCATCTGTTATATACGTAGGCGGATAATCTTTCGTTAGATGATCCACTAATGAAGCCTGTTCTATAGCCGGGCTCGACTGCCAATTTCTTTCACCGGTTAGAGACCACGCAACAGTATTAACGAAAAATTTAAGATATTTATTGTCTGTTTTAGTACCTACAGTATCTTTTAGGTTAAGAGGGCCGCAAAAGAGGATTGAGCCTTTAATATGGCCTTTATCCGACACTTGGTTGACACCAACCTCCTTGG
>JAGOOS010000051.1 GCA_017992395.1 Candidatus Saccharimonadota bacterium | reverse complement strand
TGGGCTTATGAAAAATTCCAACCGGCAATCGACTTACAAAATGAATTACGAGAAAAATATCAAGCAGCTGGCTATATCCACGAGCGAGAAGTGAAGCTTACTTTGCCAAACGAAGCTATTTTCGAAACTGTTAAAAATTGGCTTGCCGATAAGCTAGGCGATAAAATCCGCAAGCAATACCCAGAACGAAATGATTTAATTACTGTAATTCGCGAAGATTTTCATAATCATTTCAGCGAAACTCTTAGTGAAGAATATGATAGCTTAAAGAAAGATTACGATGAAGCCTTCACTCTAGCCGTCCATAAAGACGTTCGAGAGGGAATTATAAATGATGGCGAACGCCCAGATGGCCGAAAGCTAGATGAAATTCGCCCACTAAGTTCAGAAATTTCATTATTACCTCGTGCCCACGGTTCAAGCTTATTTACTCGTGGCGTAACTCAAGCCTTAAACGTTGTCACCTTAGCGCCTTTGAGCTATTCTCAAATGGTTGATACGATGGAGATAAATGACGGTGAACGACGCTATATGCACCATTATAACGCTCCTGGCTATACTGTTGGCGAACCTCGCCGACTTGGAAGCCCTGGAAGACGAGAGATCGGACACGGTTATTTAGCCGAGCGAGCCTTAACGGCGGTTCTACCTACGCCAGAAGATTTCCCATATTCAATCCGTAGCGTCACAGAAATCATGAGCCAGAACGGTTCAACTTCAATGGCCGCAACTTGCTCAAGCTGTTTGGCATTAATGGATGCTGGTGTGCCACTTAAGGCGCCCGTTTCAGGTATTGCGATGGGTCTAATGATGGATGGCGACACTCCTTATATCTTAAGTGATATCGCCGATGCAGAAGATTTCGCTGGAGATATGGACTTCAAATGTACTGGTACAACCAACGGAATCACTGCTTTACAGATGGACATGAAAGTTCATGGTCTACCAGTTTCTATCCTAGAAAAAGCTATCTTGACTAGCCGACAAGGACGAGCCCATATTCTGCGCCACATGATGAGCGTAATTTCTGAGCCAAAAACTAAACTGTCACCATACGCACCACGAATTGAAAAGATTATGATTAATCCTGAAAAAATTGGTGCAATCATTGGCAAGGGTGGAGAAATGATCAATAAGATCACCTCTGAAACCGGTGCTGAAATCGACATCAAAGACGACGGCCTAATCACCGTTGCTAGTGCCGATACTGAAAGTATCGAAAAAGCCTTAACTTGGATCAAATCTCTAACCGAAGAGCCTGAAGTTGGCAAACTTTACCATGGTAAAGTCGTCTCAATTAAAGACTTTGGCGCATTTGTTAATATCATGCCCGGTATCGATGGTATGCTACACATCTCTCAGATAAGCGAAGAACGAACCGAAAATGTCAGTGACGTTCTTAAAGAAGGTCAGGAAGTTTGGGTAAAACTGGACAAAATCGACGAAAAGGGTCGGTTGAGCCTCACTATGAAAGGTGTAAAACAGTAACCCTAACGTTTTAATAAAACCGATAAATAGACCTCTTAAAGGTCTATTTATTTTGACTTTATTCAGTAAAGGTTATATAATATAGTTATTGATAAAAGTTCTTTCAAAATCAACCAGGAGGCGAAGTACGTTGTATAATGTCAAAAGGAAACGATCTCTGTATAGATCTATAAGATACGTATTGTCGTTTGTGATATTCTGCCCATTATTGCTACTTCTTTACAACGGTTATCTTATTCTTCAACCAGTGTTAGTTTTTTCGGATATACTGCTTTCAATTTTTTTAATAATTATCGGCATAGCAATATTTGTTGGATTATTTTTTATGTTTTTTGAGATAGATAGGCTTATAAGTAGGAATATAATTTTATTTCTAGCAGTTAGCGTGAATGTTTTGCACAAAAAAATTTACAAAGCTAAAGCTTGTGCACTCGAAAGAGAAATCGACTATGACAGGTTTTTTATAACATATGTTACTAAAAATCACACATGGAGAGAAGAGGTCTCAAAAGAGTATTATGACAAAATTAATGACGATAGTAGAGTAAAAGTTATTATAACTGACTGGTTAGATGGAGAAAATGATTCGATAGATTTTAAAGTTAAATATATCGAATCATCTCAATCCTCACACTAAACGTGTGGGGATTTTTTAAACTCTAGCTTTTTAAAAAAAATTATGGCATAATTAGAACATTAGATGCCGCCTGTACTATGCCCCTTAAAAGGAGAAGTGATCTTATGGAAAACAACTGCTTAAAAGACTTTCCCGGTTACAATAATCATCATCTTTTCTGGGAAAGAGTTTCTTACGAAAACTCTCACGAAGTTATTCAGCAAATACGTGCCGCACAATATCATCAAGTCATAATGCTAAAGAAGGAGCATGACGTGCTACATAAAAACGTCGATCCACTACTTATTAACGACGTAAGAGTTGCTTTTTTGCTATATAAGTATGAAAAACCTACAAAATGTCCTATAAAAACCTTGGACAATATGATTGAGCTCTGTATTTATCTAGCAAAAGTGAAAACCTATTTAAGGCAGTCGCAAATTGACCTCCTATTTAGCCTCTCCGAACAACTAACCGATCAAAGAAAATTCATCACAGAGAGAACAATTTTGATAATTTAGCTAGTGCTTATACAGCGGGCGAAAGTCCGTTTTTTTATCTTCATAATATAAAATAACCCCTAGACCTCGCAGTGGTTTCTAGGGGTTATTTTTCCAAATTTGGCGGAGAGAGAGGGATTCGAACCCTCGATACAGTTGCCCGCATACACGATTTCGAGTCGTGCGCCTTCAACCAGCTCAGCCATCTCTCCAAGGCTTTATTATTATACCATAAAGCATACTTGTTGTATATTTTTTGAATCGGCCGTAAATCTTTCACACAGAAAAAAGACTAACAAAATGCTAGTCTTTTTTCTGTGGTACACCTGGCAAGATTCGAACTTACGACCTTTGGCTCCGCAAGCCAACGCTCTATCCAGCTGAGCTACAGGTGCATACGTGCTACTTAAAGCAGCACACCTAAATTATGAGGTTCTTTCGCTAAAAGCGAACAACCACGATTATACCAAAAAAGCATCAACTACGCAAGCTAAAGCTTTAACTTACGAACAATTTTATCAATCATATCTAGATAAACTTCTTCCATCGGTAGCCTTAAGCCAATAATGTCAACAATTTTTTCTCCACTTTCTTTTGGAAAATATATTGAAACAGATGGGGAAAAGCGTTTCTTGGGTAAAAATACTATGGAAAACACACCTGGTTCTTTTAATACGCCAAATGACTTAAACTGACTATACTCATGGATTTTACCATCTATATAAAAGCCAATGCCACTTAGACTATAAGAAACAGTCCTTGCAGCAGAACTAGTTCTTACTACCACAATAGCTATAGCCGACACAATAATTAGTGCCGCGAAAGTCCATGAGGATATCAACCAAGATACTGCAAGTAGCGCTACAATAACAACGCCAAATAATACGTACCATAATCTGTTTTTTTCACCGATGATCGAATCTTGAGCCTCCCAATTGATAATATCTGCAGTTTGGTCAATCTGTTGAGCTGCGTTTTCTTCAGCTTCGCTAACCGGCGGAACAATCTCATACTC
>JAGOOS010000050.1 GCA_017992395.1 Candidatus Saccharimonadota bacterium | reverse complement strand
TTGTGATGATTGTGCTTGATAGACCACTAAAAAATGGTATGTCTAAAGGTCGTTAAGGCGGCAAACCACCGCCTTTACCCAAAGCTTTACAAACAGTAAAACCCAACAATTACTGATTGATGAATTCACCATTTTTCATCATCTCAAATAGCGCTTTACCTTTTTCTATGGCAAGTGGGGTTAATTGAATCGCATTATCCAAATCAGCAAACGGCATAATCAACTTGTTATCCAGCATGGGTTCTAGCATGTCGACGTCCAGTAAATCTCGATAAGTCATCTGTTTTTCGCCCAGCATTTGTAGTTCGGGATTGGCAAGTGACATCACCAAAATACCGATTTGGGCTTCGGGGTTTTCATCGACTTGTTGCCAAACCGACTCTTCTTCATCGTCATATTGCGGTGGTGCTTCGCCAATGCCCCGAATCTCACCAACTACTGGCTCACCTGCTCGGTAGTCTTCGATATAGCGAGTGGGAAAACTAGAGATTTTTTCCACTCGAATACGATGAATCCAGTCATCACCAAAGTCAAACCAATAATACAGCAGGTCTTTTTCTTTAAGGTTGGCATCTTGTAGGCGGTAGGTGGTCGCATCTTGATAGCTTTTTTCATCGTATTCGCCACCCATACCCACAATGTCTTTATCTGGGCAGTCATATAGTGCTCTCATGCCTGTGACTTTTTTGTTACGGGTTAGGTAAAAGCGGTACATGTGTGGGTCAAAGCGTTCAAAGGCTTCAAAAATTTGGTTATGTAGGTCTTCAAAGGTGGCGTTTTCAGATAGTTCGATGATACGGTGGAGTTTGTTCATCGGGACTTTGCGGTGAAAGTCGAGTGATACTTTGAGACGGTATAGGGTGATGGTGTCGGATTTGGGTTTTGGCATAATGATTGTCTCTTTTTATTGTCGATGGAAATAATCATAATACAAAAAATTAGGCGGTGTGAAAACTGCCTATGCCTGTGAATAAGTCAATAAAGGTGAGATTGGTGAGCTTAATGGGTGGTAGTATAGTAAATTTGCTTATATATATGATTATATAGTATTATGAGAAATTTAATATTCTGGATAAAATATCCATAAAATAAGGTTTTATAATGATTATCGACTTCACTATTGGTAATTCCATCTCATTTAGAGATAGTCAAACATTGAGTATGGTCGCTTCACCCCCTTATAATGTGCATCCAGACCATCTTCTAGATACTCCAGATGAAAAATTAAAACTATTAAAGCTAGCTGTTATTTATGGCTCTAATGCTTCTGGTAAATCGAATTTTCTATCTTCTCTTAACTATTTGAAATCACTTGTGTTGAATTCTACCAAGAATAAACCTGATGATACTTTTAATTATATCCCATTTTTATTTAATAAAAATAATCTTAAAAAGCCTACATTTTTTGAAATTAATTTTTTTTGTGAAAATATTCGTTACAACTATAGTATTAGCTTAGATAAAAATAAAATCCATCACGAATATTTATCCTATTACCCTAAAAAATATAAGAGAAATATTTTCACTAGAGACTTAACTGCGGATGATAGATACGAATATACTTTAGGCACGGATTTAAAGCCAAAAAGAGTTATTGAAGATATTTCTCTAAGAACTTCAAAAAATGTTTTGTTCTTATCAAAAGCATCGCAAGAAAATAGCAAAGATATTTTGCCTGTTTATAATTGGTTCAACTCAATTTTATCTGAGCAACTTGATACCGATGAAATGGCAGAATTCATTGATATTGAAGATTCAAATAAGAAAGCTTTACTAAATTTTTTATGTAAGCAAGATGTAAATATTATTGATTTGAACATTGAAAAATTACCCTTTTTAGACAAAATCAATGAAATTAAAGATATTCCTTCAGAAGTTAAAAGCAGGCTGCTCGAAGATTATAAAGATAAATTTTCCTATAAAATTAAGACGTCTCATAAAGATAATGAAGGAAATCTTGTAACTTTACCCTTTGAACTCGAATCTCAAGGTACACATAAACTTTTTTCTTTAGCTTCTTTGCTACTAACTAACAAGCAAGAATTAACCAAAGTATTTTATGTTGATGAATTAAGTTCAGCATTACATCCTTTATTAGTAAGAAACTTTATCAAGTCTTTTCAAAAATCGAATAATCAACTTATTTGTGCAACACATGATACACATCTAATTAATCAAGAATATTTAAGAAAAGACCAAATTTATTTTATTGAGAAAAATAAGCAACAGGCTTCAGAGTTGTATTCATTAGTTGAGTTCGATAATGTTAGAAATGATAGACAAAACTGGGAACTGCGTTATTTATCTGGCTCTTTCGGTGCTACTCCAAATCTAAAAAACTAATAAATTATTCTAGGCGAGATTATGGGTACTGATAATATAGAACAACGCAGGAAAGCAGAAAATAAAGCAAAACGGCAAAGAGCTAAAGATGCTAGAAAAGCCAACACACGACAACCTATACCGAATATTTTAATATTAACTGAAGGCCACTCAGAAAAGCACTATTTTGAAAACTTAAAATTCTTACTGGATGTTCAAAATGTGACGCCACTGAAGAGTACTTATACTGATAGTTATGGGGTAGTAAATCAGGCTATTAAACTTGCAAAAGAAGCCAAAAAAGATGGAAATTTTTTTGGCTATATCTTTTGTGTCTTTGATTTGGATACAGTTCAAGACAAAAGATTTTTAGAACTAATTTTAAATTTTAATAAAGCTAATAAAGATACTAAAATTATTCCTGTTTATACTTTCCCTTGTATTGAGCTCTGGTTTATTTTGCATTATGAATGCCATACAAAACCTTTTGCAAAAACAGGTAATAAATCGATCGGAGAAACTGTCAAAGAGACGTTTATATCAGATTATTGTCCTGATTATCACGAAACCAATGAAAGTTGTATTAGCTCAATTGCGGAGAATTATAAGATGGCAATTTTCAACGCTAATAAATTGTTTGAACAGCAATTTGATGTAGGTTCTATCAATCCCATAACAACTATTCATCAATTAGTGTTATTGCTTATAGAGATTTCCGATAGGACTAATAATTATACATATTTTGATAAAATAGCCGATTATATTGTATCTAAAATAAATCAGAGCAAATAGAACGCTTTACCCTGATTTATTCACTTGAGTAATTAACAAAATTTCAACTATCTCAAAAAAGCCCGTGCGTTTCTAAACATCCGCATCCACGCCCCGTCATTGTCCCAAGCTTCAGGCTTCCAACTGTGGTTATACGCCATCAAATTGCGCTCTGGGTGTGGCATCATCAAGGTCACACGCCCATCGGTGCTACAAATCCCTGTCACCCCTTGCGGTGAGCCATTTGGATTGAGCGGATAATGCTCAGTTGCTGTGCCGAGACTGTCCACATAACGCATCACAATTTGCCCATGTGCGCTCATCCCTGCGATATCGGTATCGCTCAAGGTCGCAAAGCCTTCGCCATGTGCCACCGCAATCGGTAGAATGCTCTCTTGCATGCCTTTTAACAGCACCGACTTGGTACGTTCAATTTTCACATTCACTGTGCGCGCTTCAAACCGTGCCGATTTATTGGCGATAAAACGGGGGAAATTCTCTGCGCCTGGTATCAAGTCTTTAAGCTGGCTCATCATCTGACAGCCGTTACACACGCCAAGCGAGAAGGTTTCTGGTCGGGTAAAGAATC
>JAGOOS010000049.1 GCA_017992395.1 Candidatus Saccharimonadota bacterium | reverse complement strand
ATTACTTTGTTTTCTTAGATATTCTTTAATTAACCTAACGTCTTGTAGATCTTCTGGTCGGGCATCGGCCTGCTTTATTGTTTGAGTAAGCTCTAGCGAAGCATACCTTAGGCCATTAATAATAACGGAGTCTTTTATAATTTCATTAAACACTTGCGATTCACCCGAGATTGTCCAGTTAGTAAAAATTTCTATGTCTTCACCGTACAAACTGCCATAATTATCTCGACACTTTAGTTTTAGCGACGGATGTTTTTTTAATTTCTCGAATATATTAATTGGTACAACTAAATCTATGTCGTTAGAATTACGTATGCTTAAGGCCTGTAAAATACCCGAGCCCATGATAATAAACTCGGTTGAGTTTAAACTTAAACGCTGTATTTGGTCGTTAAGATTAACGGTTGTCACCGGCGCCTCCTATTTGTCCTCTTTCTTTACGACTCAAAAGTTTTTCATTATTATTTTTAGCAACTGTCTCAAGGTTTGAGTTTAGAAGATGCGCAATTGTTGTAATATACCACAAAACATCGCCTAGCTCTTTTATAATTTCATTTTTGTCTTCAGTGCTAAGAGTGCCATTTTTATCACGAATAAGTTTTTTGAATTTCTCAGCAACCTCCCCGCTTTCGCCTACTAAACCTAAAACCTGATCCATTAAAGCTGGACTAATTTCTCCGTAACTGTGATGACTACTTAGCGTGCTTAATGCTATTTTTTCGTATTCGTCTAATTTCATGGACGCCTCCTTTATTTTCCTATTTCTTCATTATATAGTATAATATAAAAATATTCTGGTTACTGCTAGAATAAGTTCTTGCGAAAGGTTAATACGACCATGGATAAGTTAGACGATGTGAACACTGATGTTGAGCTACTATCTGCAGCTATAATAAAGCTGCAAGAGGAAAACGCTTACTTAGAAAGGTCTCTTGCTCAGGCCCAAGTAGAATATATCCTCGAGCAACAATACGTTGAGGACATGATTACACAGTGGGATCTTGGTGCAAGTCAGCTGACGGGGCTGATCCGAGATAATGAAAAAAATGATAAGTATATTGATAAACTTTTAGATAGGATTAATGCTCTCGAGCATGAAGTGCACTGTTGGAAGATTAAAAATCGAAAGCATGACGAAGAAGAAGCTATAAAGTCGTACGAATAATTTCGCAAATTGCAGGAAAGTCCTGCCTTCCTCGCATCTTCATAAGGTGCGAGGTTATTTATATTTTTAGTATTTTAATATAGTGGTTAGCTCTTGCGAGTAACGATATTTTAATGTACAATATTTCAGTGTGCCGCTTTAGCTCAGTTGGTTAGAGCGACTGTTTTGTAAACAGTAGGTCTACGGTTCGAATCCGTAAAGCGGCTCCAATTTTACATGCTGGAATCGTGTAGTGGCAATCACAGGAGACTGTAAATCTCCCGCCTTTAGGCTTCGTAGGTTCGAGTCCTACTTCCAGCACCAAGTTTGCATGAGATGCCGCGATAGCTCAGTTGGTAGAGCGCATCCATGGTAAGGATGAGGTCTCGGGTTCAAATCCCGATCGCGGCTCCAAATTCCATAAATTAGAACAGCTTCAAAAAGCTCAAATTGAGATTATAAGTAAATCAATATTATTTTTTAAAATATTATTCGCAAGCAATTAAATCTAGTAATGTAGAAATATACTCGGCATGACTCCATGCAAGAGGTGAAGGTGCAATTATTTCTCCACTATTTGGATTTACTTGTTCGCCAAGCATACCAGCACTTGAGGCTGTGTTTTTAACCCAATCTAGAATGCGTAAAGCTTTAGCGTTTTCGTTTTTGCTAATATAATATTGTGCTAACCACAGGCTGGAAATTAGCCAATAATTTCCGGTGTAATTTGAGGATGTTTTTCGGTAGTAATCGTTAGTGTAACGCGGTAAAGAAACCTGATTGTCTTCAGTTAAGAAAGTTTCGGTTAAAGTTTTAAAGGATTCGGTTATTTGATTTGAATGTTCGGTAAATAAACCAAAGAAATAGCTGCCAAAAAAGCTTGAAGTATCGACTTCAGCGTTTTTTTGTTCGCCTTCTGGCGTAAATAATATTCCTCTGTAGAAATATTTTTTATCTTCATTGAATAAGTATTCTTTAGCGGCCGTTTGTATGTCTTCGGCTGCGGCTCGCCACTTAACCGCGCTATTGCTGTCGTTCATTTCATTTGCTAAATCCGAGGCAGCAATTAAGGCAGCTTGAGTAACAGCCACAGTATATGGCGAAACGGCAAATATCTCTTCCCACAAATCGTAGCTTGGTTTAGGTAAATTTGTGTCGTAATCTATAAATTCAGACAAAAAATTACTTGCGGGCAAAATTAAATCTTTATAAAATTCTTTAAGAATATTTTTATCTTTTTGCACTTCATAGTACTGAGCAAGCATAAAGATAGTTAATGCGGTTTCGTCTTCCTGAATTGGTGGTGCGCTAATATTGCCGTGTTTATATGGATGCCAACTACTGCCTATAGCGCCGTCGGGGCGATATTTGTGAGATAAATAACCACTTGGGTGAAGGGTGCGTTTAGCAAACTGAAAGAAGCGATGAGGCTCGTCTTTAAAGCCAAGACGAATTAGCGGCCAAAGCACAAGTGCTGCGTCTCGTGGCCAACAATAAGCATAAGCGTCGCGAGAGTAGTTTAGCATCGAGCTATCTGTGCTGGCGATAACTGCCCCTTTGTTATCGATGTGCGCCTTTAAAACCATAAGACTAGTAATAAATTCATGTTGATGCTCTTTTGGTACACGCTTTGAAACATTTAAAGAGGTTTTTAGCCACTTATGCCACCAAGAGCTTGTGCTTGTAAGTCTAGAAGCAAAACCGGCTTCTTTGATTTGCTTGTTAACGTAAAGGGCTTCGCGTATTGATTTTCCTGCCGAAATAGAATAATCAAGACGATCGGAACTTAACGGCCCTAAATTCAAAGAAAAACGAATTGTTGAATCCACTCGGCCATGTTCTACGTAGCATTGATTTAATTCGCCATCTTCAGCATCGCGAAAAGTTCCTTCTTTGCCTTCTATGCCAAAAATTCCAATTGCGTATTGATCGAAAGGTTTGTCGTGATAATTACCGGTTACCACAAAAGCCCGACGCCCGCGATAGTGCAAGATAGCGTCGTTGTCTGGTAGGTACTGAGCAGTGTCTGTATTACTAGCAGAATCGCCAATTTTAAAAGCTTGATGCATGAAAAGTTTTATTTCACGGGGACGGTCTATAGCGTTAACAACATGAATATTGCGCATAAAAGCACTAATATTAGCATCTACAAAATCGTCAAATTCTAGAATGATGCCGATTTTATAATTTTTAGCGACAGTTCGACCAATTAGCGCATCGTGTGGGTAGCTAAAGTTGAACTGCCAGTCTCCATTATCTAGCCAATTTATTCCCCCATCTACATAAACACCAATTTTATGGCGTGTATCAGCCCCTATGGTGTGATTCTCAAAACCTACGTATGGATAAAAGAAATCATGAACCATACCATAATCGTTTAGTCCGACATTCATTTCGCCGTTGCTTAAAACAATTGGACGACTCACTAATTTGCTCCGTAATGCTTAAGCCGTGCGTTAATATCGCGAATGGTGTTCATGTAATATATAAACGCATCGTATGGTGAAGGGTGCGGGCTAAAATAATCATGAACTTTACCGTCTTCATTTGTAGAGGTGAATAAATAATACAGATTATCTGAGGTTTGA
>JAGOOS010000020.1 GCA_017992395.1 Candidatus Saccharimonadota bacterium | reverse complement strand
CTTTAGATCTTCTTCAATTTGTTTTTTGAATTCTTCAACTGTTTTAAGACCAAGTTTAACGGCAAATTCGTCATTTAGTTCAGGCAAAGCTTGTTCATGGATGTGGCCAACCTTAACTGTAAAGACAACTTTTTGACCAGCTAAATCTTTAGCATGGTAATCTTTAGGGAACTCTAAATCAAGGTCGAATTCGTCACCAGTTTTATGGCCAACAATTCCCTCTTCAAAACCAGGTATAAAGCTGTTTGAGCCTAGCTCAAGCGGGAATTTTTCAGCTTTTCCACCTTCAAATGGCACGCCATCTTTTTTACCTTCAAAATCGATGATTACTTCGTCACCATTTTTAGCGGCTCGTTCAACATCTTTTTTCTCGGCAAAATTTGCTCGTACTTTTTCGATAGTCTCATCTACTTCTTTAGCTGTAACTTTTACGGCTTCTTTTTTAGCTTTTAGATTTTTATAATCTCCAAGTTCAACTTTTGGTATAATTTCAGCTTCAGCTGTAAATTCAAGCTCTTCACCGGGTACAAATTTTTTCACATCAACTTGAGGTCGATCTAGTACTTGTAGATCTTCGGCTAAAAAGCTTTCAGCGACAGCCTTACTCATCGCATCTTCCATAGTTTGTTGACCTAAAGCCAATGGGTCCACTTCTTTAGCAACCAATTCTAAAGGCGCTTTACCTTTTCTAAAACCACTAATTTTCACATCACGAGCTAGTTTTGTTAAAGCGACCTGCTCTGCCGCCTCTAGTTCTTCTTTTCCTAGAGTAATAGTCATCTCAACTTTTACTTCAGAAATATTCTTCAATTTTGTCTTCATATGCTTTATATCTTAACATATTTTTAATTAAAGATGAAATTTAACTATTGGCTTTTATCGGCCAAGAATGTTACGCCGCACGAATTCATACATCACGATTCCGCTAGCTACGCCTACATTGATGCTGCGGGTTGAGCCGAACTGTTCGATTGCCACCATATATTCGCTAGCTTCAATCATTTCGTCTGAAAGGCCTGGGCCTTCACCACCAAAAATAAGTACTGAATTCTTCGGCAACTCTGCCTCATTTAAATCTTTGGCTCCGTTTTGATTGTCTATGGCAATCATTTTTAGCTGGTTTTGTTGCGCCCACTTTACGAAATCTTCGACTGTCTCATGATGAAAAACATCCATATAAGCTTCGGTTTTCATGGCGCCACGCCGGTTCCAATGCCTGCGGCCAATGATATGAATGCCGGCCGCGTTAAACGCATTTGCATTTCTGGCAATCGTGCCAATATTAAAATCATGCTGAAAGTTTTCAATCGCAACATGAAAATCATTGCGCTTAGTATCAAGATCTAGCTTTATCGTCTCTACGCTTAAGCCTTTGTATTCATCGACGACGTTTCTAGTATCATTCTCAACAGTTAAAGTTTTATTATCGTCCATTTTTTATAATTTTTAATAAATCTTTTGCTGCGTTTTCAGCTTTTACACCCGGATTAAGTATTTGCTGTGGGTCAAAAATATCTTTGATTTGTTTATAGACTACTAAAACTTCTTGATCAATATTAATTTTTGTATATTGGCCAAAGATTCTACCTTCGCCAGCGCCATATGCAAACTCACCACCAATTGAGGCTAGAAGCTTTGCGATATCTTCGATGAATCGCATGGTTTTTTGCCGATCAGTAACTTTCGTGAAGTCAAATTCTGCCATAATTTCAAAGACAGATGTCAAAGCTGAGCCTTGAATCGGAGCGGGAATTGCGTATTTCAAAGCTAATTTTTGTAATTGTAAATAAAATTCCTCAAACCTTTCAAGCGGCACATAAACACCTTGTAGCGGCGAAATCTCTTCTTTGTTTATACCACCACGAGAGCGCAAAACTTCTCGAACGTCACGGATCGCATCAATTTCGATGTCGCTTTCAAGACTACCATCTGGTGCCCAAATCGTCGACCCAGAGAACTTCTCTGCTGCTCGAGCAATCTTTTTAGCAACGCTTAACCTTTTACGCGCGGTTTTATCGGTCACACCCAAAACTAAAATCATTTTGGTTTTCAGTTTACGTTCTAGACGCTCGATATAGAAATCATATTTTTTGCCAGCCGCAACCGCACTTTCAAATAATTTACCGTCGTACATCTCAACTACATTTAGTTTGTATTTTGATATCTTATCAATAAAGTCACGTGCGTCGTCACGATCCTGAAATGATGCCACCATAAAATCTGTCTCATCAACTATAAAATCTGCCTTTAAGACCAGCTCAGTAATAACGCCAAGTGTACCTTCTGAGCCAAAGAAGAGCGGCGTCAGGTCAAATGAACCATCGGCTTGCTTGACTTTAGTGATACCAGAATAACCGTAACTTGCGTCTTCTTGAATTTTAGATGAAATCGCCTCAAAATGGTCTTCAATTAAGCCATCAATCTTGCGGTAAAGTTCGCCTTCAAAGTTCTGCAAACCTTTTTTGCGGTTAAGCTCTCGCTTTGAAATTCGGCCAGTTTGGACAATTTCGCCATTACTTAGAACGACTTCCATCTTTTCGACTGCGTCTGCAAGCTCACCGTAATTATACTTTTCGGCTGGAAGATTTTGGGCGACCGCCCCGCCAACTGTCAATCTCTCACCGGCGGGTGATTGTAAAATATTTAACGCTTGTGACCCTAAAGCTAAATTTAACTCACGAAAATTAACACCCGCAGCTACACGCACCATTTTGTTTTTAAGGTCTAGCTCATAAATGCCGTTCATATGGCGAGATAAATCTAATACTACACCTTCACCTAAAGAAGACCCATCGGTACTGCCACCATATCCACGGGCTGTAATTCCGAAAATATGACCTTTCTCGGCTAATTGCCAAGAAAATCTCATAATTTTTCTTATATCGTCAGTAATTCTAGGGAAAACCACCAAGCTGGGCGCCACACTTAGTACGCTTTTATCTTGCGAAAATTGTTTTAGTCGACTATCTCGGGCAGAAACTTCGCCGAGAATATGCCCATTTAAGTATTTAGCTATCTTACTCATTACTGTTATTTTATCACAAGCGATTTGAATTGGCAAACTTTTGCGATTTGTATAAAAGTCTGGTAAAATTTAGTTATGTACTCGAGAGCAACTCCTTTTGAAAAATCAGATAACCTTATCGGAACCCACCAAAAAATCGACCGTGCGGCCCGTTTAACCTTACGTCAAGTTTATAAAAAAACTTACGGCGAAGATATTGATGAGATATTTCCAAAGATTAACCAAATCTTAAAATTTGAAGGCAACAATGGACCTGACGGCATAAAAGTAAAATCGCCTGGAAAAGACGAACCGTGGCATTTTGTTGAGCCATATGGTGACTTAAGCCAGATGTTTTCTTATGCGGAGAATCATATATACAACCTTTCTCAGGCTCTTAAACAAGATAATCGAGTTCGAGCGAGCTTTGAAGCGGCATGGCTAGCTCACGCCGTAACTGACGCCCTAACCCCAGCGCATCAGTATCCAATGGAGGATAAGATTATCGAGATTAGTGGCAAAAGCCCTAGTGAGCGCGACAAATTAATCAAAAAATTATTCCTACCAGGAGAAACTTGGAGTGAAAGAATCAAATTCAACTGGGAGTATATCGGGCCAAAAGGTGTTATTAGCACCCATATGCTATACGAATTTGGTGTAGCTACCCTGATATCTCCAGTCCGCCCTCGAACTATTTCTCGCCAACCGTCTAAAACTGATGTTAATTTAATTCTAAATGATAAATATCTGGAAGTGTTTGAAGACAAAATTAAAAAAGTTGCCGATAGACATTACTATCAGCGATATATGCAATCTGGATGGAATGGCAGTTTGGCTCGAGAGACTAAATCTGTTTTATTGCCCGAAATATCAACAATGGTAGCGCTATCATGGCTAACTGCTATTCATGAGGCTAAGAAATGAACATTCGCTTAATCTCTGGACTTTTTAAGAATCACAAAATATCAGCGCCAAATTCTAGGCGAACCCACCCGATGAGCGAGCGTTCCAGAAACGCAATCTTTAATAAAATCCAATCTGAGTTGCCTGGCGCAGATATTTTAGACACTTTTGCCGGCACTGGCGCTCTTGGTTTAGAAGCCTTAAGTCGCGGCGCAAAAAGTGCAACTTTCATCGAGAAAGATCGACTAGCTCAAAAAATACTAGCTGACAATTTAGAAATTCTAGATAAAAATGATCTAGCGGGCGAAGCGAAATTGATACGCTCAAGCGTTTCAGCCTGGTTAAATTCAACTAACGCACAATTGGAGCTTGGCGAAATCGAAGAATTACCGATGTTTGATATCATATTCGCCGACCCACCATATTACGATCCACAATTCCCAACTATAGAGCGACTAAGCACTAGGTTGAAGCCTGGTGGTATGCTAATTTTGTCTCAACCTAAAGAAATCGATACGTTCGAGAGTCTAGAATTCAGAAAAACCGACGAGAAACTATATTCTGGCGCTAAGATTATTTTTCTTGAAAAAACTGAATAATTATTTAGTTATATTATCCGTCTATGCAGTAGACACCACCGCTTTCGAGTTTCATCTGTAGCGAATAATTATTCATTCCATTCGCGACTACTTTAGCTTCCCCGTCACATTTCATTCCAGCTCCAAAATGCATGCTATGATAGTTAGTATCCGTAGGCTTCCAGCCAACATTACTACTCGTATCATAATTTAATCCGAAGATATAGTCTGTACCGCTTGGGTCCGTGAAAGGTTCGCCATTAATTTTTATATAACTATCTATAAAGGAATTAAAGCCAGCTTGAGTAGGAATTTGGCCCTACTATTAGATTTATAGCTATCAAGTGCAGTTTTTAACCTACTTAAGTCATTCTTCCGCTGTGTATCTCGTTGGTTTCTTTGTAATGTAGGAAGAGCTATAAATACCATTAGGAAGATTAGACCGGCTATTGCTAGGACTAGGACTACTTCTATGATAGTAAAACCTTTTCTTGTTTGATTGGTGGTTGGTTTAAGCTTAAGTGTGTTCATACTTTAATTTTACTTTAAACAAAAAACATAATTAAGGGAAAGCAGCTTAAATTTTAGTAATAAAAAACGAGCAGCAAATCTTACTACTCGCATAAGTTACTAAAATATCTAACCCTATAGTTAGCATCTTGAACTTATTTTACTCCAAAATCTGGATAGTGATGTTTCTCATACCCCACTCTAAGGCAGCGGCTATAGTTGGAAAATGAATATCGATTCGGCTGCCACCAATTGCACCACCAGTATCCCCGGCAATATATTCACCTAAGCCCGGAATACTCACACGTGTGCCAAGTGGAATCACGCTCGGGTTAACCGCAATGACATTTGGCTGTTCGTATAAGTTAATGCCCGTTGCAGTAATATAGCCCGGGCAATACGCATCCGCACCATCAGAACTATACCCCGAAGCAGTAACATCAATAGTTTGAACAACAGATTGAGACGTCTGAGCTACAACTTCAGCTTCTGCTTTCGCTTCTTCTGTGGCTCTTGCTTCAGCTTTTGCTGCCTCTTCAGCAGCAATACGTGCCGCCTCTTCTTGTCGCTTAACTTCAGCCTCAGCTTTAGCTTTAGCCTCGGCTTCAGCTTGTTTCTTCTCTTCTTCGGCTCTTGCTTTGGCCTCTATTTGCGCTTTTTTCTCTACCGCCTCTTTTTTCTCCTGTTTTTCTCGCTCAAGTCTCTTAAGCGGGTCTTCAAACTGTGGAAATAATGTTGGTATCATTTTCTTTTTAAGGTTTAATAGCGGGTGGTCAACAATAAAATCCGTAATCGTGCTTGCATTAGCAACTTGTGGCTGAGCAGCAAAACATACGGCTGCAAAAAATAAAACTAGGTACTTTACCATCTTCATAAAAAAATCCCTCCGATTTTGTATTAAAGTACAACCAAAAATAACATGGTTCGTATTATAATAACATCGTATTCGGATAAAGTCAAACAACATTACCGAGTCCAAAAACCTCCTGAGTAAATAAAAAACAACTGTCAAAACAGTTGTTCATTATTTGGTACGCGAGAAAGGACTTGAACCTTCACGCCTTGCGGCACTAGCTCCTAAGGCTAGCGTGTCTACCAATTCCACCACTCGCGCGTATTTATAGGTAGATTATAGCAAAAAAAATAGTACTTGTCTATAGCAAAATGCCATTTTTCTTCACCAAAAAGAAAACCCCGACGAATGGGCCGGGGCAAAATAATGATGAGGATAAGAGATACTGTGAAGTAATTAACAATTAATTTTCTCATCATCTTTTATTTGGTTTGCATAGCACTTCTGGGTCCTGTTTTAACCAGAAGAACTAATATTTATATTATATCATGATAAATACAATAAGTCAATATATTTACTTTCACGGCTATACTGTGATAAAATATAATCATATAAGCGATCATACTTCGGTCCCTGTGATGCTGATTCATATAAAATTCAATTTACTGTAATGATTTGCCCCACTCTGAACGGTTCTAGGCTCAAATCTAAAGGTAAGTTACTCACTAAAATCCGTTCTCATTTAAACAGAATTTTAAACGAGGTTTTTATATGGATCCAACTATTATTATTGATGAGCGTGTTGATGTGGCGGTTCTTTTTCGAAAGAACGGTGATATTAGTACACTCGCTTTTCCTTATAAAATGAAGTTTCATGGACAGGAAATTACCTTCACTCAACTTGGATTTCGTCATCCTACGTCTCAGGGCAAGCGTATGATTCACATCTTTGATGTGTCTGATGGTATTAATGATTACCGATTAGAGTTTGATGCCGAACATCTTATTTGGACGTTAAAATCAATCTTACCAGGAGGTAGTGAGTTATGAATCAGTCTTTAGATATCAGCCAAGAAAAACCGAGCATCATGTGGGTTGATTTAAATAGTGCTTTTGCAACCACCGAGCAGCAAGCACACCCATCTCTGCGTGGCAAACCCGTCGGCGTAACGAATAGGATCTCTAAAGAATGCTGCGTAATCGCCGCCTCATACGAAGCCAAGCATCGTGGAGTAAAAGTTGGCTGTAGGCGCAGTGAAGCCTTAAAACTTTGCCCAGATTTAGTATTACTTGAGACAGACCCGCCAAAATATCACTACGTATATTCAAAACTTATTTCTATCATGAAAGACTACACGGACAATATAAAGATGCGCTCAATTGATGAAGGCATTTTAGATTTTCACGGAACAGCTTTTGAGGGCAAAACTGACCAGCTAATTAAGATTGGCTACGAGATAAAGCGGCGCGTACGCGAAGAAATTGGAGAATATATGATGATTAATGTTGGAATTGGCCCAAATAGGTTTTTAGCGAAAACCGCCGCTGGACTACATAAACCCGACGGTTTAGATGTCATTACGCACGAGAATCTAAAACAGATTTATGCTAGTCTAGAGCTAAAAGATTTAAATGGTATCGCTAGAGGCTATAGCGCAAGATTAAAAATGCACGGTATCACTACACCCTTAGAATTCTTAAATACTCCCGAGCAGTTCTTAAAAAAGGTCGTTTTTAAAGGTATTAATGGCACATATTGGTATAAAAGATTGCGCGGCTACGAGGTAGACTCCGCCGAAACGAAATTTGGGATGGTCGGCCGGCAATGGGTTGTAAAAAACCCGACAAACGATGAAGAGTTTCTGCAATCCTCAATGCACTCCCTAACCGAGACAGTTGGCGCAAAACTCAGATATCGAAACGCTCAAGCACGCGGCGTCTGTGTGTGGATGGGATTTTCTGCTGGCGGTGGATTCTCTGATAAAAAAATGTATAAAACTGCTTGCTATACGAACGCTGAAATCTGGAGGCGAGCGTCAGAGTTATTTGACAATCGGCCAAAAAACATGAAGGTCCGAATTATCGGCATGTACTTGTATGGGCTTGAACCTTCGAGCCGCAATCAGCTTGACCTGTTTGGAATGCACGAAAAGGCAGATAATCTTACTAAATCTCTTGATGACATCAATGAATTTTATGGTATGTTTACCGTTTATTCAGCCGATGCTATGACTGGTACAAAAAACATCAAACAAAAAATCCCATTTGGCGGGACAAAATATTTTGACCTTTTGTTAAAAAAATAACGCCTCAAATCGAGACGCTATACATTCACAGCCTAAATGAACCCAAAATAAATGATTTTAGATAAATAGATTGCGCAATGCTCCAAAAATGATGATAAATCAAAGATTCAGTTTTTAAAACTGGTTTTCCTTGCACGATATCAACATATTTATATTCCCCGCCATCATGATATATTTGATTGCCCATAAAAATAACATATTCGTCATCGTTTAAACAATAATACATCGAAAAAGTCATCTTATTGAGAACCCTTAAAGCTTCGGGGTCATCCGGGCGCATATCACCAATTGCAATCTTATAACTATACTCTTTATATTTCGTATAATATTCAGAAACATTGACATAGAATTTATCAATTTCCGATAGATCTGCATTCATATAATCGAAAAGATCAGCATAGTCATATCTGATACCGTTTTTACAAATTACAGTCACTTGATAAAAATTTGCAAGAACCCTAATTTTGTCATAAATCGGATTACGTTCATCCATGATATACGAACGAATTTCGTCGGATAATAACGTTTCAGGATTATTATCAATATTGACCAAATCATCATACAGAGAGTATAACGCTAAATGAAAACCTCGGTCAATTTCAACATATCTACTACGAATAGTACAATCGACGATAATTCTGCCGACTACGTCAATATAATATTTTGAATACGGATACATCTGGATAACAATAGACATTTCTGCGCCAAGACTCATAAAGCCTTCGATCGACTCTACATCCGTTTCTTTCATTTTTAAATCAAACCTAGAGCCATCAACAATAATTATTACGTTTTGATTTCTAGACATAAATGTCTTAAAAATGAAGGATAAGCATTCATAATCTGTCATATTCCTTTGAAAAAAAATCACAAATACTCAACATTACGCGCTCGGAGTCAGTAACCACTTCTCTTTTGACCATATCAATCACACCCATTCTTGAATTTTTAAAAGAGCTATCAATTTAGACTATATTATAATACCTATCTATATATGTCAATTATCTAGTTTAGAATTGTAAGCCTTTGGTACTTTTCTAAAGTCTTAGTTTCGTGTTGAACGAAATCTTCAAATGTTTTTTGATCCGTAAATAAGAAGTTAACGGACGATTGGACTCTTGATATCATTTTTGTGTCACCGAGACTAGCAAATTCAAGGTTTAGCTCGCCACTTTGGCTTTTGCCATAAATTTCGCCAGGACCTCTGAGTTGTAAGTCTTTTTCAGCTAGCAAAAATCCATCATTAGTTTTCTCGATTTCTAAAAGTCTTCGTGGAGGTTTAGCGCTGGAACTCATCACAAGATATGCAAATGCTTGGCGGCTACCACGCCCGACACGCCCGCGCAACTGATGCAATTGCGCTAGGCCAAATCGATCGGCATTTTCTATCACAATCACGCTGGCATTTGGCACATCAACACCAACTTCAACAACAGTTGTAGACAGTAGAATATCGGCTTTTTTATCTATAAACTGTTTCATTGCAGTTTCTTTTTCTGCTGGCTTCATTTTGCCATGCAACGTGAGAATTTTGTAATTTTTAAATTCCGATTTAAGCCGTTTTTCTTCGGTTTCGATACTTTTAACTTCGGTTTTTTGGTTATCAATAATCGCTGGCACCACCACAAAAGCCTGACTGCCTGCATCGAGTTGCTTTTTGATATTATCCACCATTGGCTTTCTTGAATTAGGTGAGATCAAGCTTGTCGCAACAGGCTTGCGGCCTTTTGGCTTTTCTTTCAAGATGGATACCGATAAGTCACCAAAAAGAGTTAGTTGAAGCGAGCGCGGAATCGGAGTTGCTGTCATCGTCAGTAGATGAGGCATTTTTTGATGAGATTTATCTAGGAGTTTTTGGCGTTGGTCTACACCAAAACGGTGCTGTTCATCAATTACAACTAAGCCGAGTTTTTTAAACTTCACTTTGTCTTGAATGATTGCGTGAGTTCCGATTAAAATATCGATTTCTCCAGCTTCAAGCTTTTCGTACAGTAATTGCCTAGCTTTGCCCTTAACGCTGCCAGCTAAAAACCCAACTCGAGCCCCAGAATTCGCTAGAAAGCCCGATAAACTTTCAGCGTGCTGAGAAGCTAATATCTCAGTTGGCGCCAAGATAGCCGACTGATAGCCGTCTCTGGCGGCGCTCAGAGCCGCAATTGCAGCCACAACAGTTTTTCCACTACCAACATCGCCTTGGAGCAAACGATTCATTGGCGAGCCACTACCGAGGTCTTGAATTATCTCCCAGGCCGCTAGACGCTGAGAGCTTGTTAAGCCAAATGGCAAATCTTTAATGAAGTTTTTAACCGTTTCGGCTGAAAAGTTTATTTCATAACCAGATAATTTCTCGTTCTCAACTTTATTAAGTTTAGCCGCCAGCATAATTTGGAAAATCTCTTCAAACGCTAATCTATCTAAAGCTCTCTCAAATTCATTTGAATTTTTAGGAAAATGAACCCATTCAACAGCCTGCGAACGGCTAATCAATTTTTCACGCTTGACGATATTTTCTGGCAATGTTTCGGGCAACATTTTCATTAACGGCTTAAGCTCGCTTAATATTTTTCTAACAATATCAGTTTTAAGACCTCTAATCTGTCTATAAATTGGTACAATTTCACCACTACCACCAGCAAAAGTTTCTGTTTTGGGCAGCTCTTCGCGTTTCATTACGCGCGGATTGGTAACTTGATATCTGTTATAGCTAAACTCAAAATCACCAGAAAAAAAGAATTCCTCACCATCTTTTAGCTGTTTAGCTCGATATGGCTGGTTGAACCACACCGCTCTAACTTTATTCACTCCATCGCTCAAAACCGCCTCAACTACAACCATACCGCGCCGAACGCGACGCATACTAACTTTGTCAACTGACGCTCTAAACAAAACTTTTCCAGGTGCTAAATCACCCAAATGTGCCATCGCCGTAAAGTCTTCATATTTTCGTGGAAAGAAATTTAGAATATCTCGCACAGTAAACAATCCGGCGCTATTCAAGCCCTCAAGAGTTTTTGGCCCGACACCACGAATTTTATCAAGTGAAGAATTTAAATTCATATTTATATTTTAACATAAAAAACACTCAGCTACTGCTGAGTGTTAAAATCTTATAGAACCAGTAGGCCAAGCAAACCTTAGTAGTAATGAAATATTAGCATTTCGATTATTTCCTAGCGATTTCTCTAGGCTATATACTTTTTTTGAAATCTCTCGTCTTAATTTAGCATATTTAATACCACCTTTAACTGATAGGATTTCTAGAAAATATCTTAAACAGCAAAGACGAGCATTAAACTCATATTCGGTCAAATATTTTTGATATTGCAGTTCAGTTTCGATATCTAAAAATTTCTGTACGACATCATCGAGCGTCAGTTTGTCTCTTATACCTAATAGCCTATACCTCGTATATAGATATTCGCCACTTGATATTAATATACCATTACTATCGTCATGCCAACGATATGTTATTTGTGAAGCCTCGATTAAACTATCTACATAATCGTACGAAACAGATTCACTAATTCTGAAGAATCTTGCTTTAATTAACACAACATCGGCTGCCCTTAAATCAGTTTCTAAACAGTTTTTAGCCTTACAACCAATTCTATTTTCAAGCCTAGTTATGTCATAGCTCCATGTATAAGTGCGCTCTTTTTTTGCTCTATACATAGCGATTACTTCTATCGCAAAGATCAAATCGTCCACACTAAAATTATCCAGATATACATCAATCAGACTTTTCATTTGACAGTAAGCCGAATTAATTTTACCCGAAAGATATAGCTTTCGAATATCTCCCATCATAGATTCTACATAAAATTCATAAAGTACTTCCGTTCCACTCATATTTTCACCACACCCCTCAGTTTTTTGAGTACAACAACTTCCTATATTATATAATGCATTCGTGATATAGTCAACCGAAAGTTTACCTGAAGAGAGGTCAAAAAGGCAACTGCACCAAATATAATTCCAGGCAAGTTTGCTATTACTATAGGCCAGTCTCTTTCTTCTTTAAAGTACGCATAAATAACCCAGCGTGTACAGTTAATCATTGCTACCATAGGCTGAATCGGGTTTGCTTTAGCGCCGGCTAAATTGTCCATAATTTGCGGCAAATAGGAAACATACATCACAACCGAAACGAAAGAGGCCACTACACCTAGCTTCCTAATTGCCGATTAGTCATCTTTATTTTTTGATTTTTTCAAAATT
>JAGOOS010000048.1 GCA_017992395.1 Candidatus Saccharimonadota bacterium | reverse complement strand
ATCTCATACTCTGGTGGAACAAACGGGTCAACAGGGGTGGCTTCTTTGGGCTGGTTTTGGCTTAAGTCATTCTGTTGATAATTCGAATTAAGCGGCTGCGTATATGGACTACTTTGGGGCGGAGTAAATTGATTTTCAGGTAAACCCGTGATCATCGGCCCATCGTTTGCCACATTTTGATTATCGTCAGATTGATAAAAATTATTCGAATTATTCAAATCAGGATTCATACCTTTATTATAACATAAGTTTTTTCAATAGAAAAAATAAAAAACACGTTTTTGACAACGTGTTGATAATTTCATGGCGGAGGATGGGAGATTCGAACTCCCGCTCCAGGTTTCCCCAGACTAACGATTTAGCAAACCGTCCCCTTCAGCCACTTGGGTAATCCTCCAGACAAGTTTAATTTTACCAAAAAGGACAGAGAAACGCAAGGAAGATTGACAAAAAGTCTAAAATTTGTTATAATATAATCATGAAAAATTTGGGTAAAACAATTTTAATATCATTATTTGGAGCTATCGTATCATTAGCACCAAGTTTAATTGTGTCTGGTGTAGCGCTAGCAGTAACGCCTGAAGTCGTATCTGGTGGCATCACTAGTGGGGCAGAGCAATCTCGCGGCACAGACATTCCAGCTGATCTTTTTGGGGTAAGCGGAATTTTTACTCAAGTAACTAATATTTTGCTGTTTCTAATCGGTGTCTTAAGTGTTATCATGCTCATATTTGGTGGTTTACGCTATGTTATTTCGGGCGGCAACTCATCTGCTGTTACGGCTGCTAAAAACACGATTCTATATGCTATCGTCGGTCTTATTGTAGCTATTTTAGCTTACGCGATCGTCAACTTTGTAATCAATACATTCGTTCCTACTAACGGTGTTGGCGGTAGCTCTGGCGGCGCTTCACCAACCGACGTCTAATATTCTTCAAATAATTAAATAAAGCTCGCTATCTAAGCGGGCTTTTTAAAATAAAAACTCTAATTTTAAATTAGAGTTTTTATCATGGCGGAGAGGGAGGGATTCGAACCCTCGGTACTGTTTCCAGCACGCCGGTTTTCAAGACCGGTACCTTCAACCACTCGGTCACCTCTCCATATCAAAAGTATTTTAACATATTTTAACTAATATTAAAAGAGGTGAGACAATTTTATTCTTGTTTTAATATATAAATTGCCGCGACCTTAGTTGCGCCATTGTTTCTGAGCACTTTAGCAGCTTCGTCGAGAGTTGAACCGGTAGTCTTTATATCGTCTAAAAGTATATATTCAATATCTGGTTTTATATCTGTAAAAACCTTAAAAGCTTTCTTAGCCTGTAACCGACGGTCTTTAGCACTGGCGCCACGCTGCCGGTCCGTGGTGAGCCGACTTAGTGCCATTTGGTAAGTTAAGCCTGACCAGTAGCAAAAGCTTTCAGACAGAAGCTTTATATGATCATAGCCTCTTTCTCTGATATGGCGCCGAACAGTCGGTATAGGTACAATGATTACATCCTGTTTGTTGGTTGTAATCTTGTTGGCTCCTAGACTATCGGCTAATATTTTACCTAATATATCAGCATTTTGTTTTATGTTATTGAACTTATAATCGTCTACAATAGTTTTTAAAATACCATCTCTTTGGCTTATGTAAAATTCGTAATCTAGTGGTTTTTTATTATTTTTTATATAATTTACAGAAAAATTGTTATGCTTTTGACAATCATCACACCATAGTTTGCCGATTTTTCCACAGAAATAACAGTAGTGGGGAGCAATTAAGTCTAAAAAAGTCGTATACGGTGTTTTTTTCACAACGAAAACCTTTCTTTCCTTGATTATATCCTAAAAATGCGATATAATAAAGCCAGAATTAAATTGCCTGTTAGGAATAAGTGGAGGAAAAATGGCCCGAAGACAAAATGATGATCTTTTGATAGAGGATGAATTGGCAGCGGCTTTCTTGAATGACGACCAATTCGAAGACAATCCAGTTCAAAGTGAGATCGTGGAAGAAGAAACTGCATACGTTGACCCTGAGGATGAATTTCCAGGACAGTTGGCAGTTGATGTTTATGAAACAGATGACAAGCTTGTTGTAAAGGCGCGAACTGCGGGCGTTAACAAACAAGATTTAGATGTTTCTTTAAGTGATAGTATTTTGACAATCAGTGGAACTTTGAGCGCTGGCGACCAAAGTGATGCTAAAAAATGGCATATTCAAGAATGTTACTGGGGCGAATTTAGCCGAACAGTAGCACTTCCTGTGCCTATTAAAGAAGATGAGGTGGAAGCTATCCTAAAAGATGGTGTTCTAATCATTAGTTTCACAAAGATTAAGCAAGAACCAGCTAAAAAGATTCAAGTTTTATAATTAACTAAGCCTAGCTTATGAATATATAAATTAAAAGTGAGTAGCCCAAAAATGCTACTCACTTTTAATTTCTAAAATACCATCTTAGTATTGGTTCATTTATGAATTTTATATCTAATTATATATTTTTTGATTTGGTAAATAATTCAGCTGGCGGTACATAAAGTCCTCTTAAGACTGCTTAGCCAATAATACAATCATATAGATATCTGGTTTAATTGAAGATATTTTAGACAGCAACGGTTCTGATAAAAAAGCAGATGTATCATTCGATAAAATAATGCCAAGGAATTTCTGGTGGTATCATGTTTTGCACTAGTAGATAGGCTGTTTTTTATAGCAAGACCAGGACTGTGTTGTGTCTACGTAGACATTTTAAACTCAAAATAAAAAGCCCACGATATCGCAGGCTTTTTATTTATATCGGCCTATTGATTAGTTATCAATAAATGTACCAATTACAAAGTTGACGATCGCGTAAGCTAAAATAGCTACAATAATACCAATAACGGCATACATAATTGTATTTTTAGCGTTAGTTACAGCGCCAGAATCACCAGCTGAGATCGTGTATTGGATACCACCATAAATAAGCATGATAACGCTGATTGCACCGATTAGGAATAGTAATACATTTACGATTGTTGTAAATACAGAACCTTCACCAAATAGGTCACTTGGTTGGTCTTCGCTTTTAGCACATTCTTTACCTTGGCTGATTCCACCCGTTACATCACAATCAGCTGCAAAAGTTGACGTAGCTGGCAAAGCAACACCGGCAATCAATGCGAATGCTGGTACAAAAGCTGCAATCTTTGCAAAATTTGTCAAAATTTTCTTCATTTATTTAAAACCTTTCTTAATGTTGTTGTTTAGTTAATTTATACCATATCTGAACTATAAAATCAAGCTAGAATATATTAATTACAAAGTTGACGATCGCATATGCAAGCAGTGCAACCACCAAACCAACCACAGCATAAACCAAAGCGTTTTTAGCTTTCTTAACGGTGTCGGCGTTACCGGCTGAGATAACATAGTATATACCAGATACGATAATTACGATAACTGATGCTACGCCAACTACAAACAGTAGTGTATTTATAACATTTTTTATAACACTGTCTGCTGAAGGTGCATCTTGACCACCAGTCGCATTTACGCCTTTATTGATTTCACTTTTCGCATCCGCAAAAATTGGCGTGCTAGTTGTTGTTGCAAGTCCGAATGGTAATGCGATTGCGAGTATTACACCTAGAGTTAGTATTAGTTTTTTCATTTCTTCTCCTTATAATTTTATTAAAAAATATTTACAACATAATTCACTATCGTATAAGATAGCAGCGCAACCACCAAGCCAACCACAGCATAAACCAAAGCGTTTTTAGCTTTCTTAACGGTGTCGGCGTTACCGGCTGAGATAACATAGTATATACCAGATACGATAATTACGATAACTGATGCTACGC
>JAGOOS010000019.1 GCA_017992395.1 Candidatus Saccharimonadota bacterium | reverse complement strand
GCGTTTACTTATAAAAAAAGAGAAAAAGCTGTATTTATGATGAATGGAAGGTATTTATGCAGCATAAAAAACAGCAATTTAAAGGCGGCCAGCGATCTGGTCGTGGTGGCGCGCGAAGAAATGGCGGCCGAACTGGTAACAGCCGTAAGAAAGCTTACATCGACCCAGAAAAATTCATCAACAAGAATGTAGTTATTAAGGACGAAAAACCACAATTTGATGAATCGGTTAAGTTTTCTGATTTTAACTTTGTGTCTCAAATTGACCAAAACATTGAAAAAACTGGCTTTGTTCACCCAAGCGAAATTCAAAAAATGGCGATTCCAGTTGCTCTGGCCGGTAAAGATGTGATTGGCCTAGCAAATACTGGTACTGGTAAGACTATCGCTTTCTTGCTACCAATTATCAACGCGATGTTGAATCAGAAATCTGTTAACTCTGAAGTGCTTGATTTGTCTTCAGATGGTAAGCCAGCTAAAAAACGATTTAAATCAGCTTTGATTCTAGCTCCAACTCGTGAACTTGCACAGCAAATCAACGAAGAGTTTAAAAAATTTGGTGCAAAAACCGGTCTTAACTCTGCCCTATTAGTTGGTGGTGTCAATATCGGTGGTCAGTTCCGCGATCTTCGCCGTCGACCACAGATTATTATTGGTACCCCCGGACGTGTTATGGACCATATCGGCCGCGGTAGCCTAAACCTTAATACTGTATCATTCTTTGTGCTTGATGAAGCCGACCGCATGTTAGACATGGGTTTTGTGAATGATATTCGCGAAATTGCAGCTAGCTTGCCTCAAGATAAACAAACATTTTGTTTTAGCGCAACCTTCAATGAAGGTGTTCGTAAGATCGCTGATGACTTTATGAATAATCCAGAAACTATTTCTACAAGCGTCAACCAGACGAGCGATCACATCTACCAGGATATTATTGAATTTTCAAGCAAAGAGGATCGTAAATCACAACTTATAAATCTACTAGAAAAAGAAGATTTTGATAAAGTTATCGTATTTGGTGAAACTAAATTCGGTGTTCAGCGTTTAAGTGATGAACTTGAGAAAAATGGTATTTCATCTCGTGCAATCCATGGTGACAAAAACCAGGGTCAGCGTAATCGTGCGATTCGTCAGTTTAAAAACAATGAAGCTAACGTGTTAGTTGCTACAGATGTTGCTGCTCGCGGCCTAGACATTCCAAATGTTAGCCACGTAATCAACTACGACACTCCACAGAGTTATGATGACTATATTCACCGAATCGGTCGAACTGGCCGTGGTGGTAAAAGTGGTTCAGCGCTAACTTTCGTGCCAACGCGCGATCAAAGAGTTGTTTTAAACAACAACCCACGCCGCAACTTTAAAAAGCCAGCTCGAATGGAAGGCCGAAATACCGGCAAAAACCATCGTCCAGCTCGAGATTCTAAATAGCACACAAGTATTTTGATAATAGACCCGACCCTCTTTCGGGTCTATTATTTATTAGCCTAAAAGAAAAACGCCCAGAACAAATTCTGCGCGACTTTCTTTTGGTGATCTCACCGGGAATCGAACCCGGATTGCCAGGATGAGAACCTGGTGTCCTAACCGTTAGACGATGAGACCAATGAGTAAATTTTAACAAATAACACTAGCTAAGTCAATAAGTAGGAACGAATCGATGATTCATGATTTTAAGCAGTAGTACATAAGTTCCTAAAATAATTGTATCGAACCAAGGAGTTTAATTATTGACAATAATCGAATAAGATACTATAATAATAAAATTGAGTATTTAAGACTATAAAAATGCTCCACAGTTATTGCGTCTGCCTAAAACGTAAAATACATTAAGGTGGTGAAAAGAAATGGCGGAGTTCAAGGAATGCCCTACCTGCAAAGGAAGCGGCCATATCTACCACGCATTTACGCCGAAGACCTTGTGCAGCGATTGCAAAGGCAGCGGCCTAGTAAAGGTCTCTAAATAATCGCACTGCTCTAGCGAGTTTTATAGCTAGGGCTTTTTATTTGTTTAAAATTCTACTTGAACTACAGATGATAGAGTGCTAAACTGGTAGGAGTGAGTTTATTTTATTGATATTAAAATAATCTAAAAATAAGGAGATAAATGATTAAATTTATATTTAAATACGCCAAAAAATATTGGTGGCAGATCGGCTTGTTGCTGATTTTTACTGCGTGCTCGGCGTCTATCAACTTAACGCTGCCTCAATACACCAGTAAGATTATCAACGAGGGCGTGGCGATGAAGAACTTAGACAAGGTTTATGAGAATGGATTTTATATGATCGGCATGTCACTTCTTGGTGGAATCGCGATGATTTTAAGTATGTTTTGTGCTAGTCGCGTAGCGTCGTCAATTGCGCGAGATCTGCGTCGCGAGACTTTTACTTTGATTGAGAATTTTTCTATGAATGAGTTTGGTAAATTTTCAGTTGCTAGCTTGATCACCAGAACAACCAATGATGCTCAGCAATTCCAGCAGACATTTGCGATGTCGCTGCGGATGGGTATTTATGCACCGTTTATTGGCGTTGGTGCGATTATAAATGTATTTCGTATTTCGTCTGAAATGAGCTGGATTGTAGCTGCCTGTGTTGGTGTGATTGTCTTTATGGTAACACTCGTAACTATCTTTGCTGTACCGAGGTTTAAAATTATCCAGAAAATCGTTGATAAATTAAACCTACAAACTCGGCAAACGATCACTGGCCTTAGAGTGATTCGCGCTTACGGCAACGATCAAACAGAAGAGCGAAAATTTGCTAAAATCAACGATGATAATATGAATAATAACGTCTTTATTGGTCGAATTATGAGTCTAATTGGCCCAGTTATGACAATGGTTTCAGGATTTTCGATGGTGGCTATCGTGTGGCTAGGTTCATATCTAATTCGAGATGGCAATCTTCAGGTTGGAGACATATTTGCCCTAATTCAATACATTGGGCAGACTACAATGGCGTTTATGATGCTCTCGATGATATTTGTGATGGTGCCACGGATGATGGTTTCGCTTGGTAGGATTAAAGAAGTCTTAGACACTAAGCTAAGTATCCGTGACCCAGAACATCCAGTTTCAGCACCTACAGATAATTCAATTGAATTTAAAAATGTCAGCTTTAAATATGAGGGCTCAGAGGATAAGATTTTAAATAACATTAACTTTAAGATAAATTCTGGCGAAACGGTTGCTATCATTGGTGGTACTGGTAGTGGTAAATCGACGATTGCTAAGCTAATTCCCCGCTTTTATGATGTGAGCACTGGCAAAATTTTAGTTGGTGGTGTAGATATACGTGATATTAGCCAGAACACCCTTCGTAATATAATTGGTTACGCACCCCAAAAGTCGATATTGCTTTCAGGTACGATTAGGTCAAATATTGCTTATGGAACAGAAAGTGTGAGTGATGATGATGCAGTGAACGCATTAAAGATTGCACAAGCTTGGGATTTTATTAAAAAAATGCCAAAAACAATCAGTGAACACGTTGCCCAGGGTGGAAAGAACTTTTCTGGTGGTCAAAAACAGCGCCTGTCGATTGCTCGCGCAATTGCAAAGAATGCTCCGATTTTAATTTTCGACGATAGCTTTAGCGCACTAGATTTTAAAACTGACGCAAAACTAAGAGCTGAACTTGATAAAAAAACTAAAGGTAAAACCAAATTTATTGTCGCTCAGCGGGTGTCAAGTATAGTCAATGCTGATAAGATTATTGTACTAGATCAAGGTGAGATCGCAGGTATCGGCAGCCACGAAGAGCTGTTAGCAGACAATGATATTTATAAGGAAATCGCTTCATCTCAGCTATCAGCAGACGAACTAAAAACATCCAAAAAGCAAAAGAAAGGAGCAAAATAATGGGTCCTCATAGTCATAATAAAAAACCGCAAACAGCCAAAAATTTCGGTAAATCCTTAAGAAAGTTAGTTCGCTATTTTGCACCATTTAAAGTTCGTTTTTCGGCCGTTATTGCCACAACGATTATAGGTGGTTTCTTTGGAATTTTAGGGCCACAGCTAATCGGTGATATGATTACGGCCGTTACTGATGGCGTCAAAATGACCGCTCAAGGTGTGGTTTTCTTGCCTAATTTTGATAAGATTACTCAGCTAGGCTTAACGCTAATTGCGCTATATTTTGCGTCAGCCTTATTTAACTACATTCAAGGCTGGATCATGACAACCATTTCGCAGAAAATTACGTTTAAGATGCGCGAGCAGTTGTCTCAAAAAATCTCAAAATTACCACTCAAGTATTTTGATAATGCCGAAACTGGTAATATCGTTTCGCTGGTAACTAACGACATTGAAACTATTAGTCAAAACCTTAGCCAGAGCTTCGTGCAGATTATTTCGGCTATCGTTACGGTAATTGGTGTTGCGATTATGATGCTCAGGATTAGCTGGGAGATGACTTTAATTGCAGCAGTCATTATGCCAGTATCGATTGCAATCATTGCGTTTATCACAAAAAGCTCTCAAAGATACTTCTCTGACCTACAAAGAAACACCGGGAGCATGAATGGGCATACCGAAGAGATTATGGGCGCCCACGAGATAATGAAAGCTTATAATGGTGAAGAAAAATCTATCTCTACTTTTAATAAAATTAATGATAATTTATTTAAGAGCGCTTGGAAGTCACAATTCTTTGGCGGCATGATGTACCCCGTTATGGGCTTTATCGGAAATCTAGGCAGCTTAACCGTTGCGGTAGTTGGTGGTGTACGAGCAATAAATGGTCAAATTTCAATTGGTGATATTTCAGCTTTTATGCAGTATATGAACCAGTTTACGCAACCTTTAACTCAAGTTGCTAGCTCAATGACGGTTGTGCAGACTACTGTTGCTGCTGCCGAACGAGTATTCGAATTCCTTGAGTCGCAAGAAGAAATCAAGACCAATGTAAAAGCTTCATTGCCTGAGAATATTTCTGGAGCAGTTGAATTTAAAAAAGTGAATTTTTCATACCAAAAAGACAAGCCAATCATTTCAAATTTTACGGCTAAAATCAAACCGAAACAAAATGTGGCAATTGTTGGCCCAACTGGTGCTGGTAAAACTACTTTAGTTAATCTATTGATGCGATTTTACGAGATAGATTCAGGCGAAATTTTGATCGATGGTATTAATAATAAAGATCTTAGCCGTCAAGATGTCCGTAGCCTATTTGGTATGGTACTACAAGACACTTGGCTGTTTAACGGAACGATTGCCGAAAACTTAAGCTATGGACGGCCTGATGCTACGAGAAAAGAGATTATCCAGGCGGCAAAAGCCGCCCATGCGGATCACTTTATTAAAACTCTGCCCAATGGCTATGATACTATCATCTCTGAAGATGTGGACAACGTCTCGGCTGGCGAGAAGCAGCTACTGACGATTGCACGAGCCATTTTAGCGGATGCGCCGATGATGATCTTAGATGAGGCTACAAGCTCGGTTGACACTAGAACTGAAGCCGCGATTCAATCAGCTATGGATAAGCTGACGCATGGTCGTACGAGCTTCGTGATTGCTCACAGGCTTTCAACGATTAAAAACGCCGATTTAATTTTAGTCATGGATAAAGGTAATATTGTTGAGCAAGGCAACCATAAACAGCTACTAAAGCTAAATGGTCGTTACGCCTCGCTTTATAATTCGCAGTTCAGCGAAGGTATGGAATAAAATAAAATCCCCGAACATACGTTCGGGGATAAGTTTTAACTGATTTTTTTTAATATTGAAGAATATTTATTCGGATTAATGTATCTTACAACCAGGCTAGATAATCCGGGATTGTATTTTTGCCGAATAATATAAAGATGATTTTCAAATAGAATACTCTCTTTATTACGCCCATGAATAAATGATGGCCAATGTTCATGAAAAAAAGTTATCAGTTTGTCGCAGCCCTCAGTACCAAAAGTCTTATTGGCAGTACCTTCATATATTTGCTTAGCGAACGAATGCACACCGCTGATAAAAGCCTCATCAGAGTTCTTCATGCTTTCAATAAAGCCATATGTATTTGGTGATATACCGTGCACTCTGCCTGTTGCGACGTGGATTCTTTTCCACCCTTCTATGATTACTCCATCCTCGACTACTCTTGCGTGTGTCCTGCTGTGCGCTGTTAACATATAACAACACCTCCAAAATTATTTTAAAAGTCAGTTTATAAAAGAACAAAAGCATCGTTCTTTTATAAAAACGGCTCTTAATGAATTTACTATATCATAACTATTATATTTTGTCAATTAAATAACACCTTCAGAAAAAAGGTGTCATAAATAAATTCGTTTGGCACGGGCAGAGAGACTTGAACTCCCGACACCAGGTTTTGGAGACCTGTGCTCTACCAACTGAGCTATGCCCGTATACTAAAAGTAATTATATCATAGCAGATTATCTAATTCAAGCTGTCTAGTTTTCATTTTGGGCTGTAATTTGTTAAAATATATCTATGGCAATCTACGATGAAGAATTTGGAGAAATTACTGTTCGACGCAGTAAGCTGGCTCGAGCTGTGAAAATCACAATCGCGCCAAACGGCAAATTGCGAGCTAGCATTCCCTTTTACGCGCCAGATTTTTCGGTCAAAAGATTGGTTGGCCAAAATCGAGCTGAACTCCGGCAAATGCTTGATGAAAGAAATTCACAAAATATTTATAGAGATAACCAGCAAATTGGTAAGTCTCACGCCTTAATTTTTAAAACTTCAACTAGTGATCAGCTAAAAATTACAACCGAATCGCAGTGTGTTGTTGTAAACATTCCTAAAAGCAAAGACCCTGAATCGCCTGAAATTCAGTCGGCAATTCGTGAGTACATTGCTAAGATTTTACGCAAACAAGCAAAATCATATCTTCCGCGCCGAGTTGAGTACATAGCTGATAAATATGGTTTTAACTACGATAGAATTCGGTTTTCGCATGCCAGCACTCGCTGGGGTAGTTGCAGCTCAAGCGGTACGATTTCTCTAAATATTGGTCTAATGAATCTTCCGCATGAATTGATAGATTATGTGATAATTCACGAATTATGCCACACTCGACAAATGAATCACTCTGATAAATTCTGGGGCGAAGTTAAAAAATACGACCCTGACTATAAAACCCACGTCGCGCAAATGAAAAAATATAATCCGGGAATTTAATCTCCAAAAACTGTTGCAAAAAATACAATCTTTCTATATAATGGTTATGTAAAGATATAAAAAAGAGGGTAAAAATTGAAAGTACTAATGCTCGGGTGGGAGCTCCCCCCTCACAACAGCGGCGGTTTGGGTGTAGCCTGTTTTTATATGGCTAAAGCGCTTGCTGAAAAAGGGGCGGATATAGACTTTGTAGTGCCATACTCCGAAGAACATCCAAACATAGATTTTATGAACATTTTGCATGCAACGAAATTGCCTGCTCTTCATAAATTTGGCAATGGGGCCTACGACCCGGTGGTTCTTAAAACTAGGTCTTTCCATAATGCCCCAGAATTTTTACCCGATATCAAATCTATTCAACGTGAATATCTAAAGTTTATTGAGAAACATCTTGAAGATGAAGATAACTGGCCGGATGTAATTCACGCTCATGACTGGCTTACCCTCGAAGCTGGTACACGCGCTAAAGAAATAACAGGTGCACCATTGGTCTCGCATATTCACGCGACCGAGTTCGATCGCTCTGGTGGCACAAACGGCAATCCGGATGTACATCATATAGAATATGAAGGTATGCTTGCGGCTGACAAGATTTTTGCTGTATCGAAAAATACTCGTCACGTGATTGTTGATAAATACAAGATTGACCCAAAAAAAGTTGAAGTTGTATACAATGCTGTTGAGCCATCGGCTCTAGCCTCGCCCGAAGATTACGATGAACAAACCTACCGCTACTTAGAATATCTAAAGTCGCAAGGTACAACAATTATAATGACACTTACAAGATTTACGGTCCAAAAAGGACTGACATTTTTAATGGAATCAACTGCACTTGCAGCTAAGCAAAATCCGAAGATTGCGCTTTTGCTCGTTGGCGATGGTGAACAACGTAACGAACTTATTGAGATGGCTGCAGAGTACGGAATAGCTGATAAAATTTTCTTCACCGGCTTCTTGCGTGGTAAAAGGTGGAAGGATGCTTATGGTGTTTCGGATGTATTTGTTATGAGTTCAGTCAACGAACCGTTTGGTTTAACCGCCCTCGAGGCGGCTCATTTCAATAACGCACTAATTATTAGTAATCAATCAGGTGTTGGTGAAGTTCTAAGTAGTGTTTTACGATATGATTTTTGGGACACACACAAATTAGCTAATCAAATAGTTGCCGTTTCATCATCGCGCACCCTACTAAATCAGCTCAAAAAAGGCGTTCGTCAAGAATACGCACGGATATCATGGAAGGATATAGCAGATCAAATTATGGATGAATTTATTGTCGTAACAGGAGAAAAACATGGATAAAAAATCGATCGTACTTTATTTGCATGTTCATCAACCATGGCGAGTCCGAGATGATTATACAGTGTTCGATATAGGGTCGGACCGGGGATATTTTGGTGAAGAAACCGGAATTAAAGCTCAAACTAATGGTGATATCTTTAAAAAAGTTGCCGAAAAATCATACGTACCAATGAATAATTTATTAGAAAAATTACTCAAGCAACACCCAGAGTTTAGATTTTCTATATCAATAACTGGCACATTTATTGATCAGGCGATTGAATTTGCCCCAGAGGTTTTAGATAGCTTCAAACGATTAGTTGATACCGGCCGAGTTGAAATAGTGGCAGAGACTTATTATCATAGTCTTGCCTTTTTCTATGATCGAGAAGAGTTTGAAACTCAAGTTCGTGCTCATCAAGGCAAGGTTCGTCAAATTTTTGGCGTAGAAACGACATCGTTTAGGAATACTGAGTTGTCGTATAACGATCAACTAGCTCAGTGGGCGGACGAATTTGACTTTAAGGCTATTCTTGCTGAGGGTTGGGATCCAATTCTACAGTGGCGATCGCCAAATCATGTCTATAAACCAAAAGGTACAGATAATATCAAGCTACTTCTTAAGAATTACAAGCTTAGTGACGACCTAGCTTTTAGGTTTTCAAACCAAGAATGGAGTGAATATCCATTAACGACTCATAAATATATCCATTGGTTGAATGCAGCCAGCTATCACGGAAGCCTAATAAACTTATTTATGGATTACGAAACTTTTGGCGAACACCAATGGGCAGATTCGGGTATCTTTGGCTTTTTTGAAGATTTTATTGGCCGATGGCTATCTGATAGTAGCCATGGCTTTAAGACGGTTACAGAGGCCGCTGAAGCGCCTGCGGTTGGTGAGATATCTATGCCCGACACTGTGACATGGGCGGACGCTGAGCGCGATCTGACGGCTTGGCTAGGCAACTCAATGCAGCAAGAAGCTATGAAATATTTATATGATTTAAAACCGTTGGTTTATAATTCACAAAATGGCGCTTTAGTTGAAGATTGGCGACGCTTACAAACTAGTGATCACGCATATTATATGTGTACTAAATACTTTTCAGATGGCGATGTTCACGCATATTTCTCACCGTATAAGACTCCTTATGATGCTTTTTTGTATTACATGGACGCCTTAAGGGATCTACGGTTTAGGCTAAAAGATGTTTCTTTACCCCCACCACATATCGTAATTGAGAATAATGATAAACCGCTAAACGATGAGCTTCAATCTAAACCCAGTCAGAAAATCACTAATGCACCTGTTAAAACCGCTAAACAACCTCTAAAACATGCAGACCACCTCCATCAAAAAACAACCTTAAAGGATAATAGAAAGTTGGGTCTAGTATAATATGGCTAAGTCTGTAATTTTATCAAACGGTAACCTAAATATAGGTTTAAATGACCATGGCTTAGTAAGTGATTTTTATTTTCCTGATAATGCCTACGAAAACCACACGCTTGATCAGAATATGTTTCATAAAATTGGGGTGCGAGTCGATAATAAACTATCTTGGCTTGATGATGAAGGCTGGAAGTTCTCTTTTGAATACTTTGAAGACGGCTTGATATCTAGAACGACCGCCATAAATCAATCACTGCAGATCAAATTAGAATCAAAAGATGCCGTTTTATATGACAAAGACGCTCTTTTACGGGCAGTTAAAGTCACAAACCTAGTCGACTATAATCGCGAAGTGGCAATTTTCTTTCATCAAAATTTCTCGATTAACTCTAGCAAACATCTAGCAGATACTGCTCAGTTCATCCCAGATCATCCAGCTATTCTTCATTATCGTGGCAAACGCGCTTTCGTAGTGGCGGCACAAATTCTAAGTCAAGTGTCATCTACTCATCATGAGTGGCAGAGCTTTGACCAGCATACAGTTGGTTTATTTGGAATTGAGAATAAAGAAGGTTCTTGGCGGGACGCTGAAGATGGCGAGCTAGCAGGCAGCAATGTTGAGCATGGTCAAACAGACTCAGTTATCCGATTTAAAACTAATCTTGAGCCTCATCAAGTAGCTCAAATACAGTATTCTATCGCCTGTGCTGACGACCACGAACTTGCTTTTGCGATAAGCAATAAAGTCAGTGGCTGGTTATTTCAAAAAGAATTAGAAAACACACATCGTTTATGGCAAGATTGGCTAAAACCGGCTCATAAGTTCGCCCAAAAACTTGACCATAAATATCAAAAAAGCTTCGTTCAGAGTTTGATGGTATCTAAATCTCACCTATCACACACTGGTGCACCAATTGCTAGCAACGATTCTGAAATGCTAAATCATGCACGCGACGATTATTCTTATTGTTGGCCAAGAGATGCATTATTTGCACTATGGCCTTTTGTGCGATTAGGCTATGATCAAGAATTAATTAAGTTCTTTGAATTCTGTGAAAATATCATGAAGCCAGAAGGTTTTTTGATGCATAAATATTTGCCAAATGGCGAGCTAGGACCAAGCTGGCATCCATATGCACAATATAACGGCGATAAGAACTTACCAATTCAAGCCGATGAAACAGCCGGCATAATATTTTTAGTAGCACAATTTTATAATAAATTTCACAATACAGAACTTCTAAAACGATTCTATAAATCACTAGTCAAACCAATGTCTGACTTCTTGGTTGAGTTCACTCGCGAAGATGGGCTGCCGATTGTTAATTACGAACTTTGGGAGATGTATTTCTTATCATCAACTTACACAACATCAATTGTGTATGCGGCGCTAAATTCGGCCGCCGAATTAGCGCGTGAACTTGGTAAAGCTAAGGATGCTCTAAAATGGCAAGCCGCAGCTGAAAAAATGCAGATCACAGCACGCAAAGAACTATTTAATACTGATAGAGGATACTTCTATCGAGGAATTTTACCCGATGAAAGCAAAGACCAAACAATTGATACATCGAGCCTTTATGGCGCGTTTATCTTTGGCTTATTTGATTTTGATTCTTATGAAGTCCAGCAATCGCTCAGGACGCTCGAAGAAAGATTTGATGTTGACCAGAATACCGGCGTTCCAAGATTCGAAAACGACGTCTATTACCGACAAAACAATGATGTCGACGGTAATTATTGGATAATAACCACACTTTGGCGAGCTGAATTTTATATCGCAAGTGGTGACATTGAGAAGGCTAAATCTATTATTGATTGGGTTTTAGATAGGGCTTCTTCAACTAATATCTTGCCAGAACAAATTGACCCTGAAAATCTAAACTGGCATTCAGTCGCACCACTTACTTGGAGCCAGGCTGAATGGGCGTCAGCGCTGCTTGATCTTATTGCGGCTGACGAATAATTAATAAATGTACCTCTTGCCTACTAAAAGGCTGGGGGTACATTTTGCCATAAAACAAAAAATCATCTCGTAATATTTGAGATGATTTTTTGGAGTTAACCTTTTCGTGGCTTTACTTCGTTTCGACCAAGAGATTTTTTAGTCTCGGTGAAAGTTTCGTGCTTACGAGTCTTTGGGTTATATTTTCGCAAAGATAGTTTTTCAGGTGTATTCTGAGTATTTTTGCGAGTGTAGTATATTCGATCGCCAGACTCGTCACTGACAAGACCGATGACTTTTCGTTTCGTATTCTTTTTTGCCATAATCTCTCGTTTAATTATTATTTACAATTCTTAACAATTTTAGCATATATTCTGACTAAAAGCAAGCCTGCGGCGGACTAGAATTGTTAAGTATTGACTTTTATTGTTTTATGTTATATAATAACTTCATGAATATTTCACTAAAGAAATTCCAAAAATGGATTCAATCGGATAATGAACGCGAATCATTGCAGCGTTTTTATTTAGCAATTATTATTGTGTCATTACTAGTGGCTAGTTTGATCGGTTTGATCAACTATTCGTTGGGCCATAACCTTCTATTAGTTACGATTATATCGTCTGCCCTATTTCTTACTAACTCTGTGCTATGGGCGCTAGAAAGAGCTTTTATGGATAATTTTTTCGAGAAACCTAAAAAGCCAGCAAGCAAAAAAGCTCGTAAATAATACTTTGAAACCAACTCGGCTTATGATATAATTTTATCATTAAGCCGCGATAGCTCAGCTGGTAGAGCGCATCCATGGTAAGGATGAGGTCTCGGGTTCAAGCCCCGATCGTGGCTCCATGATATTATTTAATAAAA
>JAGOOS010000018.1 GCA_017992395.1 Candidatus Saccharimonadota bacterium | reverse complement strand
CTTCCGTTCCACTCATATTTTCACCACACCCCTCAGTTTTTTGAGTACAACAACTTCCTATATTATATAATGCATTCGTGATATAGTCAACCGAAAGTTTACCTGAAGAGAGTTCAAAAAGGCAACTGCACCAAATATAATTCCAGGCAAGTTTGCTATTACTATAGGCCAGTCTCTTTCTTCTTTAAAGTACGCATAAATAACCCAGCATGTACAGTTAATCATTGCTACCATAGGCTGAATCGGGTTTGCTTTAGCGCCGGCTAAATTATCCATAATTTGCGGCAAATAGGAAACATACATCACAACCGAAACGAAAGAGGCCACTACACCTAGCTTCCTAATTGCCGATTAGTCATCTTTATTTTTTGATTTTTTCAAAATTCTCCTTTTTGGGTTACTTCTGTGTTTAGTTTTGGGTCTTAAAATTAGTTATTTACACAGTAAACGCCACCGCCTTCAAGCTTCATAGCAATAGCGACTTTATTGCTTCCATTACTCTGTTTTGTTGTTTCGTTAGAGCACTCGGCATTTTTATAATAATACACAAGAGTATTATTGCTTGAATCTTTCATAGATGATATCGCAGATCCAACAGCACTGGCAGATACTATAACATAAGTGCTCCCATCTGGATCCTTAAACTCCCCATTAGATTCATTCAAATAACTTTGTTTTAAACTGTGTAGTGCAGTTCCGTTCGCCTCTGGAACAACGCCTTTATTATTAGATTGATAATTCTGTACGGCCGTCAAAAATCTATCAATATCATTCTTCCTCTGGGTATCTCTTTGGTTTCTTTGAAGAGCTGGAAGGGCGATAAATACCATTAGGAAGATAAGGCCTGCAATGGCTAGAACTAGGACTACTTCTATGATCGTGAAGGCTGGTTTAGTTTGAGGCTTACCTTCGGTTTGCGAAGAACTATTCCACCTTTTATTTCTAGTTGGTAGAGCTTGGGCTAGCGCCCTTGAGCGCCGGCTAGGAGAAAATAGTGGTTTAGTCCTGAAGTAGATTTATGATTCAATTGTGTTTTAAGCTTAAGTGTATTCATAATTATATTTTACTTTAAATCATAAAAAATACAAGTCTGCCAGAATAAAAACCAGGCCTCTAAACCTGGTTTTTAATTCTTAGGCAATCTTTAGCTACTCTTTAATCGGGCTAACTACTATTTCATTGTTATTCACGCTCGCCACTAATTGCAAGCCACGATGAAACTCGCCAGACAAAATACCTTCGGCAATTTTATGCTCCAGCTGATCCTCAATAGTTCGTCGAAGCGGCCTAGCACCATTTTTAGCATCAAAGCCTTTATCAATTAATAGTTTTTTAGCACTCTGCTTAACTTTAATATGTAGACCTTGATGAATTAAGCGATCGTTCAAATCTTTAATAAGGTTATCAAAAATCTTGCTAATCTCAGTTTTAGTTAGCGCCTCAAACGTAATAATTCCATCAAAACGGTTTAGAAGTTCTGGGCGCAGCATTTTCTCAAGGTCACGTCGAGCAAATTTCTCATTTTTAGTATGAATTTCAGCCAAACTCTGCTCTTTCTGGTCGTTAACCTCAAAACCTAGAGCGCTTTCTTTCATCATTTCATTCGCACCAAGGTTGCTCGTCAAGATAATGATCGAGTTTTTAAACGATACTTTACGACCTTTAGAATCGGTTAGTTCACCGTCTTCTAATAACTGCAATAGCAAGTTGAACGTATCTGGGTGCGCTTTTTCTATTTCATCAAACAGTACGACGCTATAAGGCTGGCGACGAATCTTCTCAGTTAGCGTGCCGCCATCTTCATAACCAACATAACCGGCTGGTGCGCCAAGTAGCTGTGCAGTTTTATGCTTTTCGCTAAACTCGCTCATATCAATCTTGATAAGCGCTTTTTGGCTGCCAAAAACTTCGCTCGCAAGTACCCTGGCTAACTCTGTTTTACCAACACCAGTTGGGCCTAAGAATATAAATGAGCCAATAGGGCGAGTCCCGGCTGAAATGCCACTTTTATTACGGCGAATTGCCCGTGACACCTTCTCGACGGCTTCTTTTTGACCAATGATTTTTTTACCGAGATACTTTTCAAGATTTTGCAGGATCTTAGCTTCGCTGTGGCTAATCTTTTCGACTGGAATACCGGTTCTAGAAGAAATAGCTCTAGCTATATAATCACTATTTAAGACTAATGGCTTGCAGTCTTTTGCTACACGCTCTTCTTCATCAAGCTTCTTTTGCATTTGCGATATCCGCGTTTTATAAAGCGCTGCTCGTTCATAATCTTCAGCGTTTACAGCTTCGGTTTGCTTATCGTTAAGTAGTTCAATCTCACGCATAATTTCGCGGGCTTGACCTGGTTTTTTAGTTTTTTCACTCGACAAAAGAGCCGCAGATTCATCTAAAATGTCAATTGCCTTATCTGGCATAAACCGATCAAAGACGTATCTATCCGCCATAAAGACAGTTTCTTTCAAGGTTTCATCGCTGATCTTAACATGATGATGCGCTTCATAACCTGGGCGAAGCCCTTTTAAGATTTCTAAAGTTTCTGCAGACGTTGGTTCATCCACTCGCACTGGCTGGAATCGCCGATCTAAGGCTGAATCTTTTTCAATTGACTTTTTAAACTCATCAAAAGTAGTCGCACCAATCAAGCGTACTTTGCCGCGCGCCAAGGCTGGCTTTAAGATATTTGCCGCATCCATCGCGCCTTCGGCAGCACCTGTACCGGTTAATAGATGAATTTCATCAATAAAAGCGATGACGTCTTGATGCTTTTCAAGTGCTTTAATCACGTTTTTTAGCCGTTCTTCAAACTCACCCCGATATTTCGTGCCACTTAGCATCAAAGCTAGATCGATTTCATAGACTTTTTTATCCAAAAGTTGTGGTGGTACGTCTTCGGCTACGATTTTTTGCGCGAGCAACTCAACTACGGCCGTTTTACCGACTCCGGCTTCACCAATCAAAACCGGGTTGCTTTTTGTGCGACGCAAAAGAACTGTAATTAGTCGCTTAACTTCTTTTTTACGACTAACAATTTTATCGATTTCGCCGTTTCTAGCTTTAGCTGTTAAGTCTTCGCCAAATCGATTTAGAATCGTCATCGTGCGTGAAGTCTGCTGTTTTGAGGTGTGTTTATCAGTCGCTTCAGCTTGTTCATCGCGTGCAAACATATCTTCAAGCTTAGATAGGAGCGTTTTAGTATCAATTCCAAGCTCGGCTATAATCTGACTAGTGCGTGATTTATTTTGCTGCAATATCGCATATAATATATGCTCGGTCCCTAGATGCTCTTGTTGAAATTCTTGGCTAATTTCCCAACTCATCCGAAGGGTGAACACGGCCGATTCACTCAATGCTTTTACGTTTGGGTTTGTGAATTCGGGCACATTTTTAGACGGAATTGGATTTTCGCTCAAATATTTATGTAAAGAAGTAAAAGTCAATCCAACTTCACCCGCGGCTTGGGCTGCTAATGATGATTTAACTGATAAAAGTCCTAGCAAAATATGCTCAGTGCCAATATAACCGGTGTTAAATTCGCGCGAAGTAAACTCAGCACGCTGCAAACCTTCGCGAGCATTCTCGGTCATATTAGAAATAATTTCTTGAAAATCTTCTGGTATCATATTTATATTGTAGCATGCTTTTAGCACTCGTGCAATATGAGTGCTAAAAAATCTTGTTCATTTTTTAAATTGTGTTATACTTAAAGTGATGAACAAGCTAAAAACTACAAAAATTAACACCCCAATTGGCGAAATGATCGCCATGGCGACAGATGACAACCTTGTATTGTTAGAGTTTTTTGATAACGAAAATCAAGAGAAAGATATCGAGCAAGTCGAAGAGATTTATGGTAAAGCCGTAGAAGGTGAAAACTTACCCTTAAAACAAATTCGAGTTGAACTTGAAGATTATTTCAAACATCCATTTGCAACTTTCAAAACTCCAATCGAGCTCATCGGCACCGATTTTCAAAAGCAAGTTTGGCAAGCTATCCAAACTATCCCAGCAGGTGCGACTAGCAGTTACTCCGAAATCGCTGATAAAATAGGCAACGAGAACGCCGTCCGCGCCGTAGGTAATGCTCTAAACGCTAACAAAATAACAATTGTAGTGCCTTGCCATAGAATACTCACAAAAGATCTTGACATCGGTGGATACAATACCGGTCAAAAGCGTAAAAGTTGGCTTCTACAACACGAAGGAATTTAAAAATAAAAAATACCGAGCTCCAATCGCTCGGTATTTTTAAGTGAGGAATTATTTGATTGCTTCTTTAATCTTGGCGCCGATCTCTTGATTGTTATTTATATAATCAATTACAAACTCTTGCATACCTCGACCAATTAGCGGATCTTTTAAACTAAATTCAAATACAGTTTTATGATATTCTTGTACGTCGCCAGTATCATGGTACGTAGCATTGACTATTTCTTTAGCATAAAACTTATACCCGTCTTCAATCATCTGCTGCATAACTGGCTGAATCATAAATTCACCCTTGCTTGGGTCATGATTCTTCTCTGCTTTGATTAAATATTTAATCATATCAGGTTCAAACAAATAACCACTAACGCTAGCTAAATCTGATTTTGCATTATTCTTGCCTGGTTTTTCATCAATGAAATCGACTAGAAGTGTTTCGTTATCAACTCTTTTGCCTGCTACAATGCCATATTTCTCATATTCATCTTCACGAACAACCTTCTTGCAAGCTAGAACTGATGATCCACCATATTTGTTATATATATCTAACATTTGAGCAGTTCTGCCTTTGCCATTATCAGGTCTAAAGAAATCATCCGCAAAAGTATAAATAAATGGCTCATTACCGATATTACCTGACGCCGTCGTGATTGGCGTTGCATTGCCGTAAGGGCCTTTTTGTCTCTTATACGTAAAATCCGCTAAAGAAGCAATACTCTGAACCTTTTCAATGTAGGGTAGTTTTTTAGCACCGCCTGCTCGTAAATTATCAAGTAGATCGCTACTAGGAAAATCGAAATGATCTTCGATTGCTCTTTTGTTTGAGCTACCGATGATATATATTTCTTCTATCCCAGCATCCACCAACTCTTCAACAACGTATTGAATGATTGGTTTCGTGATTAGGGGCAACATTTCTTTCGGCATGGACTTCGTCCACTCTAAAAAGCGTGTCCCAAAACCAGCAGCAGCAATGACTGCTTTCCTAACTTTTACGGGGCTTTCTTTTTCCATATCAAAATTCCTCCTTAAAATTTAAATAACTATCCGCAGTTATATTTACGGATCATATGTCCAAAATTATAACATACTATAATGTGTCTGTCAATTTACGAAAAATAAGCCCACTCCTATTAACAGGAACGGGCTTACTAATTTAATTAGTGATTGAGACTATTGATTCTCTCCACCAAAATGCTCTTGATCTGGCTCATCGCCATCTAGATTTTCTACAACTTCTACTTCAGAAGCATCGTTTAAAGCACTAAATAGCACGTCTTCGACGTTACCACGAGGTTTTTTATCTTCAATTTTAGCAACTTCGATATCTAATTCGTAGCCTGTTAGGCGGCTAGCTAGTCGGACGTTTTGACCAGCACGGCCAATTGCGATACTCTGCTGGTCTTCAGCGACGATAACTTCAGCGCGTTTGCGGTCTTCATCAATTTTAACTTCCACAACTTCAGCTGGGCTGATCGCTTCCCGGATGAATTCGCTTGGGTTTTCACTCCAAGTAACAATATCAATTTTTTCTCGATCGCCAATTTCATTCATTACAGCTTGAACACGGATTCCGCGGCCACCAACGAATGTTCCAACTGGATCAACTCCAGGAACATTGCTTTTAACGGCCATCTTAGTGCGTCGTCCGGCTTCACGAGCGATTGATTTGATTTCAACCATACCACTCTCAAGCTCAGGTACTTCTTGCTCGAAAAGAATTTCAACAAATTTTTCATCACCACGAGAAAGAATTAGCTCAGGTGCACGACCTTCACGCTCAATATCTTTGATCAAAACTTTGACTCTTTGGCCAGGAGAATAATATTCACCCTGAATTTGCTCGCGCATCGGTAAAATGCCAGTAGCCTTACCAAGATCAATCCGAATCAAACGTTGATCAACCTTAGCGACTGTACCGCTCACGATTGTACCAACTTTGTCTTCGTATTCTTCTAGAACGATTTCGCGCTCAGCTTCACGTAGACGCTGCAAAATCACCTGCTTAGCAGTTTGAGCTGCTACACGACCAAAAACTTCAACTGTGTGTTGCTCTTCAACAATTTCACCAACTTCAGCGTTCGGATCAATCTCTTTGGCATCAGTTAGTGCGATTTCGTTTGATGGGTTATAAGCCTCGCCATCTTCAATTACCTCAAACTGCACAAAAACTTTTGCGTCACCAGTCTGAGTATTTAATTCTGCGCGAACGTTTTGATCGCGTTTACCATTTTCACGGCGCCAAGCGGCAGCAATCGCCATCTCGATCACGTTTAAAACGGTTTCTTCTGGCAAATTCTTCTCTTCAGCAATCGTGCGTGCCGCTAAAAGCATCTGCTTTATATTTAAATCGTCCATTTAAACCTTTCTTTTAAATAATTTCGTTTTCTTACTAAAAACGCCGACCTGCTGGCCGACTTATTCCATTATATTCTAATTTTTTGAAATTGTCAAATATCGCGAGAATAAACTTGCGCGAATAAAAAACTCTAAGTCATTTATTCTTTAATTCTCTGTTCTAAATCATGAATTCGCCCGGTTAAATCTTCATTTACTCTTTGGTAGGCATCCTCGTTCGATCTAGATTTGTCAAAACTTACAGAACCTAAAACGAATAATAAAATAATAGCGCCTGTCAAAATTACACCCCATAAAATCAGCAGAATAATTCCGTCCCTTTTTGCGAAAAATTTTAGTTTTTTATTTTCTGATAACATAAGTCTATCCTTTCTGAATTATATCGAAAGAGCCTGCGTCCTCTCCTTTTATTTAATCTACCTTATCCAAACTGATAAAAATGCCGCGAATATACGGCATTTTTATCAGTTTGAAACCTAAGATTACTCCCAACGGAAAACTTTGAATGCAATAAGATACAGCGCAATCAGCCAGATGGAGATAATTCCAATTTGTGGTAATATTTGGACTAAATTGTAATTTTCTGTAATGATTAGACGTATACCATCATTAACCGGCGTCAAGGGCACAAAGTCGGTAAGTTTTTGGAAAATGTCCGGCATCATGAATCGTGGTATAAATACCCCAGAAAGGAACATTAGTGGAAACATGACAATATTAGATAATCCTGATGCTTGCTGTTCATTTCTTGCCCACCCACCAACAGCTAAACCAGTTCCGAACATCATTATCAATGAGAAGAAGCTAAAGACGATAAAATTAAACCAACTTCCGCGCATTTGCCAATCGAAGATAAAGTACGCGACAGCTATCATCAACGCCATAGCTACAACACAAATTAGAGAAAATGCTAGTGTATATGCAATTAAATATTGTGAGCTGGTAACTGGACTAGCATGTATTCTTTTGAGCGCTCCAGTCTTTTTATCTTCAGGAATCGCATTAGATAGTCCCATAAGACCAAAAGTCAAAATCACATACGAAAGCAGACCTGCAAATACATAATCGAAATTACTCAAACCTTGTTTATTTGATTCTTCAGACTTAACAACAAAATTTGCTTTCTCTCGGCCCATTTGAGTATCTATATTGCTCATAAACTCACTCATTACACTAGACACAATTTGCCCAGTACTAGAAGAGCCAGTTTTATATATTACTTTAACTTCACCTTTTGGTTTATGCGTGCTTTCTGATATTTCACCAAAATTTTGAGGAAAATCAATAATAGCGTCGATCGAGCCTCGAGTTAACATTTCTTCAGCATCTTCAAAATTATCAACATCTTTTTTGACGAAGAACCCATCTTTGTTGTCGTCTGTTTTTATAGAGGTTTTCAAAATACCTTCTGAGATCTGCTTTCCAGACTCAGTTTTTGAATTGTTAAATACGGCTACATTCCAAGATGAAGTATTACTGCTTCCGTACATCATCCCAAAAATTAGTAGAAATAAAATTGGCAGAAGCAACATAAAGAAGACGTAAACCCAGTTTCGCATAATACTTTTTAATTGAGCGTTTGCCAGAATAAAAATAGTTTTAAAATAATTCATTAGTCTTTTAGTACCTTCCCGGTTAAATCAATAAATACATCCTCTAGGTTAGCTTGTTCAACAACCTGTTCTTTTTTAAACCCACGAGCAAGAAGGGCTTTGATTAAGTTTCTGGGGGTGTCTATGACCTTAATTTCACCTTGATCCATAATTGCTAAACGATTACAGAGTAGCTCTGCTTCTTCCATATAATGTGTAGTTAGAACTACTGTTATACCTTGTTTTTTTATGTCTTTAATAAGATCCCATAGATTGCGCCGAGCTTGAGGGTCTAGACCAGTTGTAGGTTCGTCTAAGAATAGGACTCTTGGCGTATTAACAAGTGCGCTAGCAATAGCAAAACGCTGCCGCTGTCCACCACTCAAGTTTTCAGGATAGCTTTTAGCTTTTTCCAAAAGTTGAACCTTTTCTAATAGTTTGTCCGCATCAACTTCCACACCGTATAAGCCAGCAAACATTTTAATTTGTTCACGTAGATTTAACTTGGCCATAAATGCAGTACTTTGAAGTTGTATTCCAATGATTTTCTTTATTTCTTTTGGATCTTTCTTAACGTCTACTCCATCGAGAATAACTTCACCTGAATCAATCGGCCTAAGTGACTCAATCATCTCTAAAGTAGTACTTTTACCAGCACCATTTTGACCTAAAATACCAAAGATTTCACCTTCTTTAACATCAAATGAAATCCCGTTAACGACGGCTTTACCGTCGTATTTTTTGGTCAGGTTCGATACTTTAATTATTTGTTTTTTCAATTATCTTGCCTTTCTAAAAATTACCATAATGTGTTGATAATTATACAGAAAAAACAGCGACTATCAACAAGCGTTATCTTAAGACTCCATCCAAGCTGTCCTATTGTATAAAATATCTTAGCGACTATAGCGATTTACTTGACGGAGTCACTTAACCCATGCTATAATGTACTCACTAAGAAATTCTTGTTCAAATTCAAAAAGTCTGCCCATGATCGACAGAACTACTGGTGGAAACTACTGAAAGAACACTTTAATAAGGAGATAAATGAATAATAATATTAACGATAAAGCCGCCCGAGCAAAGAAGAATTTGCAAAAAAAGGCGCAAGATCTAGCAAAAAACAGAGATAAATATATTGGTAAAGATACGCCAAAATCAAACCAAGAAGGCCCTGCTAAAAATAGTCACAATAACCAAAAAGACAACCGAAACCGTTCACAAAAAACTAACGGCAATAAGGTGAATCTTCCTACGACCACTCGCCGCGGCGCCGTAGTTCGTGCCCAGAGAATGGTCTCAAGCGACATTAATATGCGCGCCAGCCAGCACATTATCAACATCCCCGTCAATAAGTCTCTATATAATGGCTTTAAAGGTGAACAGCTAACACCAAGCATCCTTAAAAAGATGCGCCCAGAAGCCGACAGCGTCAAGATTATCCCTATGGGTGGCTTGGGCGAATTTGGTATTGGTAAAAACATGTTTGCTATTGAATACAAAGACGAGATTCTTGTAATCGATATGGGCTCTATCTTCCCTAACGAAGACTACCCTGGCGTTAACTTTATGACACCAGATATCACATACCTTGAAAACAATATGAACAAAGTTAAAGCAGTCGCCTTTACTCATGCTCACCTTGACCACATCGGTGCGGTCCGTCAGTTACTTTCCAAATTTGGAAATAACATCCCAGTTTATGCTACAGAATTTACAATTGGCATGATTAAAAGGCAAATGGAAGAAACTATGCAGGAAGCATCTCCAAACTATCAAATCGTTGATGCCCACAGTCATAAAATCATTCCAATCTCCGAGCATTTAACACTTGAATTTGTTCATGTTCTTCACTCAATCCCTGGCTGCGTAGCGATGATCATCCGCACACCAAATGGTAATATTGTTCATATGGGTGACTGGCGATTCGAGAACGACCCAGTCGATACTCAATTCGATATGCCAAGACTAATCGAAGTTGCGCAAAAAGAAGGTATCGATCTTCTTATGAATGAGAGTACAAACATCGACGTTCCAGGCACTCACCCTTACAGCGAGTATGCAATTGGTGATAGTATTGGTCAAGTAATGGATAATTACGAACATGCTAGATTGATTATTTCTTGTTTTTCTAGCCAGATTTATCGTCTACAATTAATTTTAAATGAAGCTGCAAAGCACAATCGCAAAGTAGCGTTCGCTGGATTTTCCATGATTAATGCCATCGAGATTGCACTTCGAGCTCATCAACTTAAAGTACCAAAAGATACTATCGTTAAAATGGAAGACATAGTAAAGCTTGATGATAGTAAAGTCACTATCGTATGTACTGGTTCTCAGGGTGAGCTAAATGCCGTCTTGAACCGCATGGCGACTGGTGCACATAGATTCATCAAAATCAAATCATCAGACGTAGTCGTATTCTCATCTAGTCCAATCCCCGGTAACGAGCCAAAAGTTGCCTCAACCGTCGATGGGCTTATCCGTGAAGGTGCTGGAGTAATCCAAAACGGTAAAGGACATTACCATGGCATTGGCCCACTTCACCTTTCGGGACATGCATATTATGATGACCACGTAAAACTCGTAACATCTCTAAACCCACGCAACTATTTACCAGTTCACGGTGAGTTTTATATGCTTGAGCACAACGCCGAAATGGCCGAAAAAGTTGCCAGCATCAGACGCGAAAACATTTTGGTCGCCGATAGCGGTGACATTGTTGAGCTCACAAAAGATAAACGAATCAAAAAAGGTGGCCGCATCCACGTTGGCTCAATCCTTTATGACAACACCGGCCACACAGTTCACGACGCTGTCGTTAAAGACCGTTTACATATTTCGACCGAAGGTATCTTTATCGTCGTACTTACCGTCAATAAAAAGACTGGCCGCCTAATGAAGACTCCAGACGTCATCAGCCGAGCCTTTATTTATCTTAAAGACAGCGAAGAGTTGGTTGGTAAGATCCGCCATTACCTGCGCGTGAAAACTGATCGTGAAGCTGGCCGACAAGTCGACATAAACGACCTCAAACAAGAAATTAAAGACGATGTCTCGCACCTACTATTCGACTCAACCGGCCACACGCCAATTGTGATCCCAGTTATCAACAAAGTCTAGAGTTTAGAAAACCCTTTAAAATAATCTCATGCGTTTACATGAGATTATTTTATTATGTATTAACTAAAGAATTAGTAGAAGTTTTTGAGACAGGTTGTGCACTACTAGTACTAATATTCAAGCCAGTACCAGATAAACAATAACTACCTCCACCCTCGAGTTTGTAAGATATGGAATAATTGCTAGAATCTGATGATACCGCCTTATCTCCATCACACTTTGTATTGTTGAAAATATATATATTATGATTAAAATCCGTGAGAATATATGCATCATCTTCATAGGTATACCCACTAGAGCTGTCGCCCGCAAAAGAGTATGCCGTACCGTCAGGGTCTTCAAAACTATCTCCATCAAGCTTCAGATACGAGTTGACAAAGCCCGCCCCACTATCATTGTATGAGTCTAGACTTAAATATTTAGTATTTTTATTATTAGATCTATACCTAGTTATAGCACTGTATAACCTATCTATGTCGCGTTTGCGCTGTGCATCTCGCTGGTTTCTCTGAAGAGCAGGTAGAGCTATAAATACCATTAGGAATATTAGACCGGCAATAGCTAGGACTAGGACTACTTCTATTATTGTGAAGGCTGGGTTGGTTTTAGGAGAGGGTTTTGGCTTGAGTTGGTTATTATTGTTAGTTTTGTTGTTTGATTGTGATTTATACTTATGTATATTCATGATTATAGTATAATTTAAGTTAGTAGTTTCGTCAATGTCCAATAATAAACTTACTGAGCCAAAAGTGTTTTTATCGTAAAAATTGATATAACTGCCGCGATAGAGCTAACCATACCAACTATCACAATTTTATCGCTTATGGTCTTATTCTTTACATTGTTCAAAGCCATTTGCCTATAGGCAAACATAGCCCGAACGAGAGGAATATAAGGCAGTAGTAAAGCAATCCATCTACAAAAACCTTTGACGATTTCTAAATAATCCCCCCGCTCGAGAGGAAGCACTGTTTATAGGAATAAAACAAATTTCAACCAAAAAAGCTACAGTATCAAGCATAATCGGCAAGACCAAAAATAACGACCGGCACGCAATATGCATCCACTTTACATAATTAAAAGTAGTTAAATCAGAATTATCACCTTTAGGAACGGGCGCCTGCTTGTCTATTTCTTCTTGAGTTTTAGCATAAGATATTTTGGTTGGTTCTGGATAGATAGACATGCTCGCTTGCTGAACACGTATCCTATCGGCATCGGTTTTGGAGTCTTTTGTATCAACTTCATTTGTACTCTTTGAATTTTTATCTTCCATAATTGTTTATATCATAACATATTGTTTATGTTTGGGCTATTTTTCGGACAAAATAAAAAAGCGGCTATTACACCGCTATTATAAGTTAAGGATTTAAGCTCCTATTTTTTACTATCCTTATCAATAAAATTAATAAAGTCAGTCAAATAAGGA
>JAGOOS010000047.1 GCA_017992395.1 Candidatus Saccharimonadota bacterium | reverse complement strand
CCACTAGAAAGTTGGACTGTAGCACCTGGTAGGGCAGAAATACCAGTATTTAATTGCCCTAAACCGCTATTTAGTTGGCTTGCGCCAGAAGACAGTTGAGAGGTTCCGTTCGCTAATTGCGAAGATCCACTTTTGGCAGTAGTTAAACCATTACTCAAAGTTTGTGCCCCATTTGCCGCCAAACCTAATTGACTGCGCACATCTGACAAACCCAGGAGTAAGTTCTCTGCGGCTTCAGCACTAACTTGGCTTGCGACGGTTTTGATAATTGTTGAGCCGACAGTTGATGCTACCGTGTGAATTATATAGTTATTAGCATCGTTAGTTATTAATTTTAGTTCAGATTTTTCTGGTTTATATTGAGTTACTGATGTCAATTTCTGGCTAAAATCACTTGGTATAACTAAAGCAAAGGCGAATTCATTCCTACCCACGCCGGATTCTGCTTCATCTAATGATACCTCTTGCCAATCAAATTTATTTCCATCGATTAAATTTTTAGCGATAGATTGGCCGACATTAATTTTTTTCCCACCGACAGTAGAATCGTTATCTTCAACTACTAGGGCAGCTTTTACATTTTTGAGATTTGCATATGGATCTTGGTTTGAATATAAGTACAGTCCTGTATATAAAGAGGGGAATTAATACTAAAGCGAGAAGGGCAATCTTTGGTAATAAACCAGCTGACATTCGCCGCAATTCACTGACTGCTATTCTGATGGAATTCATCTCTTACCTGCCTTCTTAGTAGATTTTTTATTATTTTCACCTAGCCTAAAATATTCTTCACCCAAAATACGCGCAGATGATTCCCTGCACTGCACTACAACCGTAAATCCAAGCTTATTATATTTTTTAGCAATCCTCCACCAGATTTCAGGCTTTCCACCTAATCTATCCGGCTCAACTAGTAATAAAACTTTGGTATTTGGTCGGATGCTCGCTAATTTCATTAATACATCATATCTAATTTTATTAGGTAGAGTTTCAAAAGTTTCTTTAGCGTATTTACTAATCATATTTTGCTGCAAAAAAGCTCTCGCATGTTTTGGCATCGCTTTTTGCCCAGCTATCGCTAGCTCTTCGCCAACAATCGTCTCTAGTTTTATCACATCATCTGGCTCGCTAATATTTGGCACATCAACCAACGCTATAATCTCTTGAAGAAGTTCTGGATTTTCATTGTTATCTATTTTGACCGACCCAGAGCTTAATTTCATACGCCCCGCTAAACTTAGCGCAAATGCCACTTGAGACACCTCAGTTTCTCCTACTATTAGCGTTAAATCACCTTGTTTTATTCGCAGCGACGTTGGTTCAATGATCGGAATACGACCTTTGTTTATTGCAAGCTTCTTTACCTCAATATGAAATTCATCAGGTACTACTAATTTTTTTCTCCACATTTAATAATTCTCTTCTATTTTAAGTTTATTGCCCCACCAACTTCAACTATTTTAGCACTCTCTATGTTAAATTGCCAGCTTTTCTGTTAAAATAGATATATGAATAATGATGAAATTATCGACCTAGACAAATTTAACGGCAATTTATTTGACGATTTCACCAAAGATATACCCGAAAATAAGCCCGAAAAATCAAGAAGGCCGAAACGAACAATTCCTGTAATTATTTTAACTGGTTTTCTTGGAAGCGGCAAGACTACGCTTTTGAACCACATTCTTAAAAACAGCCCAAATATGAGGATCGGCGCGATTGTGAATGATTTTGGCAAAATTAATATTGATAATATGCTGGTAGCGGGAAATGTTAGCGAGAAAACAATCGAACTTAGCAATGGCTGTATTTGTTGTATGCTTGGCGACAACGGGTTAAAAGAACCTTTAGCACAGCTTGCAAATAGTGAGTCGAAAATTGACGCGATAATAATTGAAGCTAGCGGTATCGCCGAACCATACGACCTCATGCAAACACTTCGCTTCGCTAGAAATGAGTTTGTTCATTTTGGCGGGAATATTTATATAACAGACGCACAACATTTTAATGATAATTTCAAACAGTTTTCAACATATTTCACTAAATGTCTTAAAACTTCAGATATCATTTTAATCAATAAAACAGATTTGGTTTCTCAAAATCAACTTAAGAAAATTAACGAGATTATTCGCGAACTAAATCCGCATTCACCAGTAATCAACACCTCAAACGCTGAAATTTCGACTGAACTATTGTTTGATAATAACTTGATTGAAAATCCCCAAACTGATTTATTTGTGAGTAAAAAAGAGCTTGAAGGAAATCATGGAGAGCACAAACATCATCACAGCGAACATTCGCACCATGATCATCTTCATCACCAATTTCAAACAATTAGTTTTAATGAAAATAAGCCACTTGACCCGAAAAAATTCATAAATTTCTTAGATAATTTACCGCAAAATTTGTTCCGCGCAAAAGGTTTTTGCTATTTTGGACTTAAAGGTTACGAGCAAAAATATCTGTTGCAGATTGTCGGCAAATATATAACAATTTCAGCCGAAGAGTGGGCCGAAGGTGAAAAACCAGCCACCAATTTAGTTTTGATCGGTCATGAATTAGACGAAAAATCAGCTCTTTCAAGTTTGAAAAAGCTGATTGATTCGTCGCCTGAAGATTTCCAGCCAGATAGCATGATGAATTTTGAACGGTTCTTTATTAAATAGATTCTCTAAATAATTCAGCCTCAACAGCCGCTTTATCGCGCTCAATTAGCTTGACGCGAGATTCTATTTCGCGCTCACCCATTTCGATCGCACGAGTCAAACTAGGATCATCCATCATCGGATCGAAAAATTCTTTAAATTCTTCAAGGTGTTTTTGTGTCCTTAATACAGCGCCACTATACCTTGGAAAATCATTATAGTCTTTATCGCTGCCAAAAGTTTTCGTCACCCATGACCAATTATCTCGAACCCAATCCCAAGTTTCGGTTCTCGTTTTATGGTTTCTCAAAAGATATATATACCATCTTAGTACATCTTGTGGTCGAACTATTTCATTATCAGTCATTCGTGCAAGTAGCAATTTGCCAGTTTCAGAATTCTTAGTGCAGGTTAGAGCTGAAGAGATATCATCTCTTAAATCCACATCGGCGGTAGTTTTATATATTTGTAGTAGTTGACTGATTAGTTCTGGTGATTCGTCTTCTTGGACTTTTACAGCAAGTATGATCGAGCGTATCTCGGCATCAATCTCTGAAATATTATCCGTCTGGTGATATATTTGCAGTACTTGGTCGATGGTCGCCCTATCCTTAGCATATATCATATGTGAGATAATTGAAGGTCGAAGTTGCGTATCCTCCTCATTTTCACCGTCTTTTTTATGAATACCTAGGCGTAAAAATTCTTTCCGTGCAAGATTGCCTACAAATTCTCGCATTTTTTGCTCCGCTTCAGAGTCTGGATCAATAAAGATCTTTAAATCGCCTAGCAATATACCAATCATATCCCAAACCGATAGTGAAACTTCGTTATTATAAAAACGTAGCGTCTTTAAGAGGTCAGCACTTGATATTTTATCGCCGCGAGCCAAAAGCGATCGCTCTTGAAGTATTTGCAATCTCGAAATATCATCTAGTTTGCCAGCAGTCACCGCTTCAAGTAATTTTATATATAGATCTGGGCTGTAATTAGTGATAAAATGCGAGACATTACCATGATTTAGCTGCACATAATCATCGTCTGCTGATAGTTCAGCTTCAAAAACTACTTCTTTTGACTCAAGAAGATGTGGAAAATTAGTTTGATTTGAGCGCAGTAAAATTGGCCAGATTCGACCTTCGTCTTTGCCCTGCCCAACGAAGAATTGAGACTGGGTAAGTTTAAACTTATCCTCTTCAAGCCGGCTAAAATCTACCATCGGATAACCAGGCTGAGCTAACCATGCGTCCATAAATTTTGCAACATCTTCGCCCGAGCTATCTGATAGGCACCGCCATAGATCAGCGCCTACTGTATTTTGATAGGCAAATTTCTTAAAATAATTCTGCAAGCCATCACGAAAGGCTTCATCTCCAACGAACGCTCTTAGCA
>JAGOOS010000017.1 GCA_017992395.1 Candidatus Saccharimonadota bacterium | reverse complement strand
ATTATTGATAATTATGGTACAAGACCAGTTGGCTTAAACACAATTGCTGCCTTAACTGGCGATGAGGCAACCACAATTGAAGATTTTTACGAACCTTATTTAATGCAAATTGGCTTTTTGCAGCGTACGCCACGAGGGCGAATGGTGACGCGAAAAGCGTTTGAGCATCTAGGTAGGAATTTTATTGACGATAAGGAGAACGATGGATAATAACCAACATATACAAAAAGTTATGGAAGTTGAAACACCTGTCGGTGATCCAGCTGTAATTGCGGCCCGCCACCAAGAAGCGGCTAGACGATATCCAGACGTTAATCTTGACAGCGACGAATATGTCGTCGTTTCAATCAAGCGCCATTCTTTTGGCGTATTTGGTATTATAATTTCGAGTATGCTTAGCTTCATAATTGTAGCTAGTATTTGGATCACGATTAGCATCATGCCAAACAATTTAAACTTAACTTTAGCCATGAAAACTAATATTACCCTAGCGTCACTAGCATTGCTCGCGCTAAGTGTAGTTTCGGCAATGATCGGACATTCAATTTATAAAAATAACAAATTTATCATCACTAACGAGCGTGTTGTTCAATGGATTGTAAGTGGATTATTTAACCAAAAAAAGCAGACGATTAATCTTGAAGCAATTGAAGATATAAGTTTCTCTCAGACAGGATTTTTGCAACACTTAATCGGTTTTGGAACAGTACGCTTGAGTACAATCGGTGAAGAATCGACTTACACGTTTACATTTGTGCCACAGCCGAATAAATACGCTGAGCTACTCGGCGATCTTGTAGAAAACGCCAAAGAGAATCAATTCATAACAGATGAAATGATGGAGTTAGGCAGAAAACTTAGCGCTTAAAAGATTAAATTATTTACGGCTCGTTTTTACGAAATCGTCTTCTTTTTCAAGATCGGCGCGTAAAGTATAACTTTTACATTTGCCGTCGGTGCAACCAGTTGTCTCGTATCGATAGTTAGAGTCTGCTTCACCAAGATTCACGCCGTTGGGGTCGGTGAAAAGTTGAGGATCCATAGCGGTTAGATTTTTTTCGTCGATTTTTTCTGGGTAGTAGCCGTTTGCTTTGTGGTAGACTTCTTCAAGGTTATAATACATTGCGTTAATTGCGGTTTTTCTATTGTCATCACGGTTTTTAGCTTCGATTTCGGCCTTTTGAAAGGCAAATATTATACCGCAGGCCGCCAAGAAAGCTGCTAGCACTAATATTTCAATTACTGTAAATCCAGATTTTTTATTCATACTAGAATTATACCATAGTTTTAATTTGGCATAAAGTTAGCTTGTAATTTTACTCTAAAAAAGTTATACTTAAAGTAAGTTTAAGGAGGAATAATGGCGAAAGCAAAAAAAACTGAAATTCAGGCAACTGACGGAAAATCACAGGCATTAGATTTAGCAATAGCACAAATTTCAAAACAATTTGGTGATGGTTCGATTATGAAATTAGGTGAAAATCACAAAGTCGACGTTGAGCTTTTGCCAAGTGGTGCCTTATCTCTTGATATAGCACTTGGTGGCGGATATCCAAAGGGTCGAATTATCGAAATTTATGGGCCAGAATCAAGTGGTAAAACAACTTTAAGCTTACATGCGATTGCTGAAATCCAAAAGCAAGGTGGTACGGCTGCATTTATTGATGCTGAGCATGCATTAGACCCAGCTTACGCTAAGAAACTTGGTGTCGATGTAGAAAACTTGCTGGTTTCTCAGCCAGATAACGGCGAGCAAGCTCTAGAGATCACTGAAACTCTAGTTCGCTCAAACGCAGTTGATCTAATTGTGGTTGACTCGGTCGCAGCACTAGTACCCCAAGCCGAGATTGATGGCGACATGGGAGATTCTCATATGGGGCTTCAAGCACGACTTATGAGCCAGGCTCTGCGAAAGCTAACTGGAATCATCAATAAATCAAAAGCAACAGTAATCTTTATAAACCAGATCCGAATGAAGATTGGTGTTATGTTTGGCAACCCAGAAACAACAACTGGCGGTAATGCATTGAAGTTTTATGCTTCAGTTCGTGCAGATATTCGCCGAACTGGTCAGATCAAAATTGGTGATGAAGTTATGGGTAACCGCACTAAAGTGAAAATAGTCAAAAACAAGATTGCTGCGCCATTTAGAATTGCTGAATTTGACATTATGTATAATGAAGGAATCAGTAAAACTGGTGACGTGCTAGATCTTGCGGTTGAGCATGAAGTTGTTGGTAAATCCGGCGCATTTTATAAGTATAACGATCAAAACATTGGGCAGGGACGCGAAAACGCCAAGAAATACTTAAAAGAAAATCCAGGGATTTTGGATGAGATTGATAAAAAAGTTAGAGCTAAGATTAAAGGTGAGATCGAAGAAGTTGTTGAATCTGATAAAGCAACGAACGAATCCACTGAAAGTAAATAAATACTTTAAAAAGAACGCTATAAGCTTGTAGCGTTCTTTTAGTGTGATAAAATATACTCATGGCCTTAGAAATCTTTAATAGCGATGACTTACAAAGTAAAAAAGGGTCGGGTGTAAAAACAAATTCTAAATCCGATCGAAAAAAACCAGAATTCCCAGCTGGTGTTTTTGTGGTTACAGATATTAAGCAAGCGGTGAAAAATCCAAACCGAGCTAATGTTTATATAAACGGCAAATATAGATTTTCGCTTGATGTGTATCAGCTAACCGAACTTAAGGTTAAAATGGGTACTACATTTAACGAGGATGAACTGCAGAATTTAGAACAGCAAAGCGAATTTGGTAAGCTTTATGCGCGAACTCTAGAGTATTGTTTGATGCGGCCACATTCAGAAAAAGAAGTTCGAGATTATTTATGGAAGAAAACAATGTCGCGCCGATTAAAAAATAAAAAAACCGGCGAAATTTACGATAAACAAGGTGTTTCAAAAATATCGGTCGATCAAGTCTTAAAACGGCTAAAAGATAAGGACTATATAAATGATGAGCGATTTTCTCGATGGTGGGTTGAGAATCGTAATCAACGCAAAGGTACTTCACTTAAAAAATTAAGGCTTGAACTTCAACAAAAGGGTGTTTCTTCAGATATTATTACATTAGTATTAGACGAATCTTCTCGTAGTGATGAGGAAGAAATTACAAAAATTATAGCTAAAAAAGGTTCGCGTTACACCGATCAAAACAAACTAATCGCATATTTAGTGCGCCAAGGATTTTCTTATGACGACATTAAGCGTGCGCTTAACCACGAAACGGATTGACGTAGTTTGGCGTGAAGGTATCTTCGGCTTTGACAGTTTGTGTATCTTTGACAACTTCTGTTTCATTTTTTATAGTAATTTTTTCATCATCAATCGCTATTATTTGACTTCTGTGAACAGTTAACTCTGGGTCGTTAAAGCTTTTTAGGAGAGGACGTTTAATAATTAGTTGTTGCACTATAAAATTGGCTAGACTAAGAGTATAATCAGCGACCGTGCCTAGTTTGGAGCCTTTTTGGTCGACGACTTTCATTCCTAGAAGCTGAAAATTAATATTATAAATCTCATTAATTTTTATCACGTCGGTTGGTGAAATAAATTCATCAGACGAATCGATTATAAATCCAAGTTTACTTAGTTCGCGGATATCGGCGATGCGCAGCAGCGTCACTTCATTATCTAAAGAAGGCCCTTCAAGCTGGTATGCAAGAATTTGCAAGTTTGCTGGATTGATTAAAGGTTCTGAAGCCAAAGCCAATTGAGTCCCAGTTTGAAGCCCCATGATGGGTGTGTTTTTTAGTTTTGACGACAGGATTAACATACTAGTTACATTTTAGCATAAGCGAGGATGATTTTACAAGATTAGAGGCCAGTTTTACGTAACACTTCTTCGATGACGGTTTGACCGCGTAGGGCTTTGACGAGGCCGTCGACCTTTATGGGCACGATATTATTTTTTTGCATAAAATTTGAAATTTGAACACTATTTGGGCTTGTGAGCATGAAAGATTTAATTTTGTCGCCAGCTCCATGACTGATAAAGCTAATTACTTCAAAGATTCCAGTTGATCCAGTAAAGCCAGGCTCTGCGCTATCTTTTAATGTGGTAATTTCATTTAGGGATTCTTTGGTGGTTAGAAGTTTTTTACCACCTAGGCCTTCTTTTTGAGCTAGTTTTTCTAATTTATTTAATTCTTCAGCCGTGATACCAAATTCATTAAGAATAATCTTGGATTCTAGTTTTGATAGTTTATTTACTGTGGTGGCGGCTGGCGCGACTGTGCGAACTAAGTTTTGACCAATAATGGCTAGAGTGTTGGCGCTCAAGAAAAATGGACTAATTTCAAGATTCTCCATAAAAGGCACAACATCCGAAGCGTGCGAAACAGGCAAGGATGCAATAATTAATTTGCCACGCATTGCAGCATTAACGACTAATTTAGCAGTTTGCGAATCAGATATTTCATCAATCATAATAACGTCTGGGTTTTGATTTAAGGCGGCTTTGATTGATTGAGGGAAATTTAAACCAATTTTTGGGTTTATCTCTGTTTGGTTGACGCCGGGCAATACTTTTTCAACTGATTTTTCAACAGTAACTATATTTTTCTCTGATGTATTTAGCTCATTTAAGATAGCAAAATTGGTAGTATTGCGACCATCGCCAACTGTAAAAATTATTCCTCTAGGTTGACGGAGTGCTTGGCGCACAAGTAGTAAATTTTCTCCCCATAAACCAACTTCATCAAGTTTACGTAGGCTAGTTCGGGCGCGAATAAGTCTTAGGGTTATTTTTTCTCCAGATAAAACTGGACTAATTGAGATGCGGATTCTGGCGCCGCCATGTGAGATAGTGCCGGTTTGCGAGAAATTTTTCTCTCGAGTGTTTAGCCCGGCTAGCTTTTTAAAATATCGGACAAGTTTTGGTGATATGTCGGCCGGTAGTTGATTGGCGACTTTTAAAATCCCTTCAATGCGAAGTCGCACCATAGTTAAGCCATCTCGAGGTTCAATATGAACATCAGTCGCATGAAGATTCAAGGCGTTTTCAATAATAGTTTCGGCTGCAAACCGAACTGCTTTTTCACTATCATTTTTCGTTGTTATTTCGCCCATAATCCCACCGTTTTCATTGTTAATATAATAGCATAAGTGTTTAGATTGAACAAGTGTGATAAAATAAAACTATGAAGAAAATAGTCGTTGCGGTATCTGGTGGTGTGGATTCGATTGTTTTACTAGATATTTTAGTTAATTTGGTTAAAGCGGGCAAGCTCAAGCGTGAATTAATTGTGGCTCATTTTGAGCATGGCATTCGTGATGATTCGGCTGATGATTTAGAATTTGTGAGTAAGCTCGCTAAAAATTATGGGCTTAAATTTGAGTTTGAGTGTGGCGATTTAGGTAAAAACGCCAGCGAAGATAAAGCAAGAGCCGCTCGCTACGAATTCTTGAGAAAAGTTTCAGATAAATATGGTAAGGCCGAAATCGCTACGGCACACCATAAAAATGATTTAGTTGAGACTATACTAATCAATTTTCAGCGCGGAACTGGCTGGCGAGGACTAGCCGTCCTTGATAGTGACGACATTTGGCGCCCACTAATTAGTAAAACTAAAAATGATCTTTTAAATTACGCTAAAAAGCATAAACTTTTATGGCATGAAGACTCGACAAACGAGAGTGATAAATATCTGCGCAATCGTTTGCGTAGGCAACTAAGAAATATCAGTAGTGATGATGTAGATAAAATTTATAATTTATGGCAAGATCAGATTAAAAATAAAGACGAGATAGATAATGAAGTTTTAAAAATAATTAAGAATATCAGTAATAATCATGACGATAAAATATATTATCCTCGATATTTTTTTGCACAAATTGAAAGTCGTGAAGCTGTAGAAATTTTGCGCCAAATCGTGATAAATGAGACTTCAAACACGCTCACACGTCCTCAACTTTTTAATCTTTGGATGAACATTAAAACAATTTCTACTGGCAAGAAAATAGATATTACTGGCAAAAAGCATGTTTGTTTTGCAAAAACAGAGTTTTTCTTTGAATAAACTTGAAAAATCTGATAAAATAAGAAGAGTTGAATGACCGAAAGGATGTAGATGAAAAAGAATGATAATATGAATATAAAGAAGGTTGCGGCAAATGTTGCTTTTTGGGCGATAATTATTTTTTTGGGATTAATTTTTGTTTTTGGAGGAAGTTTGTTTACTCCATCACTAAAAGAAGTGCCAATTTCTGAAGTTATCAATAAGGCAAACAAAGGCGAGGTGTCGAAACTTGAGATTCAAGGAAACGAAGTAAGAGTTACTCTAAAGGATGAAGAGAGGGCAACCGAAAAGGCTACAAAAGAATCTTCGAGTACTATTTATGATCAAGGATTGGAACAAAACAAAACTGAGGTTTCAATATTGCCAGTAGATAATTCTGGAGAAATATTTTGGAACTTGGCGATAATCTTTATCCCAACGTTGGCTGTGATTGCGTTTTTCATGTTTATGATGCGTCAAGCGGGCGGTCAGAATAACCAAGCGATGAGCTTTGGCAAATCTAAAGCAAAATTATATGGTGATGACAAAAAGAAAATTCGATTTGAAGATATTGCTGGTAACGAAAATGCCAAGCAAGATCTCTATGAAGTCGTGGACTTCTTAAAAGATCCAAAAAAATACCAAAAAATGGGAGCTAAAATTCCTAGTGGTGTTTTGATGGTTGGTGATCCAGGAACTGGTAAAACTATGCTAGCGCGAGCCGTTGCAGGTGAGGCAAAAGTACCATTCTTTAGTATTTCTGGTTCAGAGTTTATGGAAATGTTTGTTGGCGTTGGTGCTAGTCGTGTGCGAGACCTATTCTTAAAAGCTAAGAAAAATGCACCCGCTATCATCTTTATTGACGAGATTGACGCCGTTGGACGTAAGCGCGGTAGCGGAATGGGCGGTGGTCACGATGAACGTGAGCAAACTTTAAACCAAATCTTAGTTGAGATGGATGGTTTTGAGAAAGATACTGGCGTGATTGTTCTTGCAGCTACTAACCGTGCTGATGTGCTTGACCCAGCGCTTCTTCGACCAGGTCGTTTCGATCGCCGAGTTGACATTGCTCTGCCTGAAAGACAAGATCGTTTAGATATCTTAAAGGTTCACTTTAAAAATAAACCAGTTGACGAAACAGTTGATCTTGAGAGTCTTGCGAAAAAAACAACCGGTTCTGCTGGTGCAGACCTTGCCAATATGGCAAATGAGGCTGCGATTTTGGCAGCACGAAACAATCGCAAAAAGATTACTAATAGTGATTTAGTTGAAGCTTTTGAAAAGGTCGCAATTGGTCCTGAGAGAAAATCAAAAGTTATGAGCGACCTTGAGCGCGAAACTACTGCTTACCATGAAGCTGGTCATGCGATTGTTGGGCATGTGTTACCTGACAGTGACCCGGTTCATAAAGTTACGATTATCCCACGCGGACGTACTGGTGGCGTTACTTGGTTCTTGCCTCCAGAAGATAAAAGTTATAATAACATTTATGACTATAAAGATATCTTGGCTCGAGCTATGGGTGGACGACAAGCTGAAGAGCTAATCTATGGCGAAGCTGGTATCTCGACTGGTGCAAGTAGTGATTTAAGAAGTGCTACGAGTATCGCTCGCAATATGATTGTTGAGCTAGGAATGGGCGAAGGCCTACGCGATCAAGTTTTTCATGAGGAAGAGGGCGGAATGCTGTTTGATAAAATGACTCACGATCGTCCGTACTCAGAAAAGACTGCTGAAAAAATCGATCAAGAAGTGGAAACTTTAATCAAAGAAAGCGTTAAGCGGGCAGCTATTATTCTAAAAGCTAACCGTAAGCCACTTGAAGATTTGACAAAAGCTTTGCTTGAAAAAGAAACGCTTGAAGAATCTGAAGTGACTGAAATATTAAAAAATACAAAACTTCCAAAAGAAGCTAAGCTACACGAGTAATGTTCAGGCGAAAAGTAAAATCCTTAGTCTCCAAGGCTAATACAAAATTGACGGTGCAATTTGCTGCCGTCATTTTGGCTAGTTCGACGCTACTATCGAGCCTACTAGGCTTCTTACGTGACCGACTTTTAAACTCTTATTATCTAGACACTTATCCTACTGGAATTGATGCATATACTGTGGCCTTTACGATCCCTGATTTTATGTTCTTCATTCTAGTATCGGGCGCGTTGAGTGTAACATTCATCCCGGTTTTTAATCAGAGAATGTCAAAGAATAATAAAAAGTCTGCTTGGGAATTAAGCACCAGTATTCTAAATTTACTTGCGCTTTTAACCCTAGTAACATCAATCCTAATTATTATATTCGCCGAACCTCTAGTTAAATACGTAGTTGGCCCAGGACTTAGTGAAAGCTCACGGGCATTAGCAGTCTCAATGATGCGCGTAATTGCTATAAATCCATTTCTATTTGCGATTGCCACCGTTATCTCTAGCGTACAGCAAGCCGTCGGCCGCTTTACATTTTCTGCCTTAGCTCCAGCCATCTACAATATCGGAATTATAATAGGAACATTGTTCTTTACGGATGGCATCACTATTTTTGGTGCACAAATTTTTGAAGGTGGAATTATGGGCGTGGCGCTTGGCGTGGCGCTTGGCTCTGTCTTGCAGTTATTGGTAGCGGTAGTAGGCCTAATTGGCATAGGATTTGATTATAGATTCAAAATCTATTGGAAGAATAAAGGTTTTAGGCAAGTGCTCAAACTTTTGCCGGCACGCTCATTAGACCAGGGTATTGATTACGTCAACTCGATTGTTGAAACGAACTTAGCTAGCCGTATGGCGCCAGGCACGGTGCGCGCTTATCAGCAGAGTTTAACTTTGCATATGATGCCTGTTAATTTAGTCGGCGTTGCTATTTCAACGGCATTTTTTCCTAATTTGACTGAGAGTCTAGCTAATGACAGGATGGATATATTTAAAAAAGATCTGCAAAAAGCCCTCAGGATGATTACTTTCCTGGCGCTACCAATTTCGGTGCTGTTTTATACGATGCGAGGATATATCGTTAATTTTATTAAAAATGGTGGGGATACTCTAATGTCGAATTTACTTGGCATCCTAGTGCTGTCTATTTTTTGTAGGTCGATTTTTCATATTGCTGCTCGTAGTTTTTATGCAATGCAAGATACAAAAACGCCATTGCGAGTTTCGATCTTTGCAATTGGTCTAAATATGGTTTTGGCGGTTTGGTTTAGCTTGAGCTTGGGCATGGGTGCTTATGGTCTAGCTTGGGCGCAGAGCATTGGTGCTGTAGTTGAAATTACTCTTCTTCTATTTTTGATGAAGCGTCGAATTAAAGGTCTATTTGATGCTTCATTTGTATCAGCGATAGTAAAAATGTTAATAGCTAGCGTTGTAGCAGGGGTCACTTCATATGTATTAGTGCTAGGTTTTCCGCTTCTAAGTTCTGATGAGAGTTTTCTTGCGACATTCCCTAAGTTTTGTTTTGTCGGGTTCGCAAGCTGTTTAATTTATCTTATCGTTGCTAGAATTTTTCGTCTTGAAGAGACCAACCTAATCATCTCTCGAATCAAGAAAATTCTTTTTGCTCAGTTTAGAGTAAAATAGTCATTTTAGGAACATAAGTTTTACTGCTTGCGTTTTTAGTTAATTAACTATAAAATGTAGCTATGAACGCACTTAAGCTTAAAGCCCTAAATAACCAAACTAATAAAGGTTTCACTATCATTGAAGTAGTCTTAGTCCTAGCTATAGCTGGTCTAATCTTCTTAATGGTTTTCATTGCACTCCCCGCTCTTCAAAGAAACCAGAGAGATACTCAAAGAAAAACTAGTTTAAATAATCTTATTGATGCTTATGAGAGGTGTAGGTCATTAAATAAGGGCGAATGTAGGGCTGGGACTGAAAACGCCAGACAAATGTATAGTCGTTTGGTCGACACTTATATCATCGACAAAAAAGAGATTTTCGATCCATCGACTGGTGAGCCTTTTGGGATGTATACCGGGAGTTATTTGGATATTTTAGGCGAAGGTGCGAATAATCTTGAAATTGGCGTTGTTGGTTTTGACTGGAGTGCTGGCTGTAAGGGCAGCCAATTGTTTGATGATCCTGGGGTGGGGAAAATGAGCACTACTGGTGCATTTGTTATTAAACTCGAGGGCGGTGGAACTTATTGTGTATCGAACAATAATCAATAATATATTATAAATTCTTCTCATAATTCCAAGCGTAGCGAACCGTATCTTGAACGGTTTTGATCGTTTTAAATCCGAGTTCATTATTAAGATGGATTAAAAACGTAAAGTCTACCCACTTGCGTTTTTTTTTTTAAGCTAAAATAGAACTATGAATATACATAAGCATAAATCACAATCAAACAACAAAACTAACAATAATAACCAACTCACTCCAGAACTAAACCACCATCTTATTCCTAGTCGGAACTCAAGGTCACTAGCCCAAGCTTTACCAACTAAAAATAAAAGGTGGAATAGCTCTTCACAAAAACCAGCCTTCACGATAATAGAAGTAGTCCTAGTCCTAGCAATAGCAGGCCTAATATTCCTAATGGTATTCATAGCTCTACCAGCATTACAAAGAAACCAACGAGATACACAGCGCAAGAATGATATGAGCAGACTAAAGACTGCTATTGATAGTTATAAGGCTAATAATCGCGGTAAAGTGCCTAACACATCTATTATCGGTCATGGTAGTATGCCATTTTCTACTACAGAACTTGGAGTGAATTATTTAAAGGCAGGTGAGGGTGAATTCAAGGACCCGAATGGTGAAGAATATCTTGCTCGGGCTGCCAATACTCGAGCTGTAGGGTTTAAAGTATCTTCAGATTTTTCAAATAGTGTTTTTATAACTTTTAGCAAAAAATGTGGTAGCGACGGAGCTTTAGTGGAAGCGGACGGCACCAATAATTACGCAATCCAATACGTCCTTGAGGGCGGCGGTACATATTGTCTTGATGGATAAACACTTTTGTGGCGTTTTTATCTCTAGCTAATCATGCCCAAAAATGTTATAATATACCTCAATGAGTAAACAAACATTAGATAAAATTCGTAATTTCTGTATCATTGCCCACATTGATCATGGTAAGAGTACTTTGGCCGACCGCATGATGGAGATTACGAATACAGTTCAAAAGCGGGATATGCAATCTCAGCTACTCGATTCGATGGATCTAGAACGAGAAAAGGGGATTACTATTAAACTTACTCCAGTGACTATGAACTGGAAAGGCGTCGAACTCAACCTGATAGACACGCCCGGTCATGTGGATTTTTCTTATGAGGTTTCACGAAGCTTGCAGGCCTGTGAGGGCGCTATTTTGGTAGTTGATGCTAGCCAGGGCATTCAGGCGCAAACGCTTTCGAATGTTTATCTAGCGCTAGAGCAAGAATTGACGATTATCCCAGTCTTAAATAAAATTGATCTACCCGCTGCCGATATACCAAGAGTATCAAAAGAAGTTGTAAACCTTTTAGGTTGTGAAGAGGGTGATATTATGCATATATCAGCTAAAACTGGTCAAGGTGTAGAAGCCGTACTTGACGCAGTAGTCGATAAAATACCTTCACCGGAGGAAATTTAAAAATGAAACCCCTAAAAGCACTAATTTTTGACAGTTATTATGACGATTACCGTGGCGTGATTCTTTATGTTCGGTTTTTTTCTGGTGAGCTTAAAAAAGGCGAGGAAATTAAAATGATGGCTAGTGGCGCCAAAGCGTTGGCGCTAGAAATTGGTAAACTTCAGCCGAAAATGACTCCATATGATGATATGTCGGCCGGCGAAATTGGCTATATCGTAACCAACTTAAAGACCACTCGTGAGGCAAAGGTTGGTGATACTATCACATTAGCTAAAGCCCCGGCCGAAAAACCTTTGCCCGGGTATAAAAACGTTCAGCCGTTTGTTTATGCCGGATTCTTTCCGGTCTCAAATGAAGATTATCAAGACCTCAAAGATGCGGTAGAGAAGCTATCTTTAAGCGATTCTGCTTTGCAATTTGAACCAGAGAATTCACCGGTGCTTGGCTTTGGTGTGCGAATCGGCTTTCTTGGACTGCTTCATATGGATATTATCCGCGAGCGCTTAGAGCGTGAGTACGATCTTGATCTAGTGATCACGAACCCTTCGACTGACTATCATGTAAAGATGACTACTGGTGAGGATTTAGATATTAAGAGTGCGGCGGACCTACCCGATATGAGTAAAATATCTGAGATTCGCGAGCCTTGGATTAAGGGCGAAATTGTTGTACCTCAAGAATACGTGGGTTCCGTGATTCAATTGATCGTTTCTAAACGAGGATTACAGACTAATTTAAGCTACATTGACGAGCGAGTGCTGATTAGTTTTCAGGCGCCACTAGCCAATCTTTTAACGGATTTTTATGATCAGCTAAAAAGCGTTACTAGCGGCTATGGCTCATTTAATTATGAACTTTGGGAATATAAAGCCGAGGATTTGGTTCGGGTTGATTTTTATGTAGCGGGCGAAATTGTCGATGCTCTAAGTATCATGTGTCACCGCTCAGAAAGCACCAAAATTGGCCGCGAAGTGACTGCAAAATTAAAAGAAGTTATTCCTCGGCAGAATTTCCAGGTTGCATTACAGGCAGCGATTGGCGGTAAGTTTATTGCTCGCGAGACTCTTAGTGCATATCGAAAAGACGTCACGACTGGCCTTTATGGCGGCGATGTTAGTCGCAAAAAGAAGGTGCTTGCTAAGCAGAAACGCGGCAAAAAGCGGATGAAGAAATTTGGAAATGTTGAAATTCCGAGTGAGGCTTTCACTGTTATGTTGAAAAGAGATTAATTTTCGGGTGACTAGCTATTGCTGATGTAGTCAAATCTAAAACCAAACTAAAAACGCAAATAAAATTCACCCACTTGCGTTTTTTTTAGATAAAATAGATAGTATGAACACACTTAAGCTTAAGCCAACCACAAATCAAACAAGAAAAGGTTTTACTATCATAGAAGTAGTCCTAGTCCTAGCAATAGCAGGTCTAATATTCCTAA
>JAGOOS010000046.1 GCA_017992395.1 Candidatus Saccharimonadota bacterium | reverse complement strand
GATAATATATCTATAACAATGATCCCTTCAGCCCATGACGTCACAATGATTGCATCGCGCTTTATAACGAAATCCATTAACCAAGAACTACTTATAGGAGATAAAAATGAGTAAAAAAATTATTTTAACTGGTGATCGTCCAACCGGACAGCTACATATCGGCCATTATGTTGGGTCACTTAGAAATCGAGTTGAACTACAAAATTCAGGCGAATACGAAACTTTCATTATGATCGCTGACGCTCAAGCACTAACCGATAATGCCAAAAACCCAGAGAAGGTACGCGATAATATTCTACAAGTTGCGTTAGATTATCTAGCTGTTGGTATCGATCCGACTAAAACTACGATATTCATCCAGAGCCAAATCCCTCAATTGCCTGAACTCGCGATGTTTTATGCTAACTTAGTATCAATTGCTCGGCTTGAGCGCAACCCAACCGTTAAAACTGAAATCAAACAAAAAAACTTTGGTGAAGGTGTACCAAGCGGATTCGTATTCTATCCAATATCACAAGCTGCCGATATAACCGCTTTTAAAGCAACAACCGTGCCAGTTGGTGAAGATCAACTACCGATGATTGAACTAACTCGCGAGGTCGCTCGTAGCTTTAATCAGACATACAATAAAGAGGTTTTAGTTGAGCCTGAAGCAATGCTTCCTCCTGAAGGTATATCAAGAAGACTGCCCGGTATAGATGGAATGGATGCAAAAATGAGTAAAAGTTTAAATAACGGTATTTATTTAGCCGATTCAGCTGACGTAGTTAAACAAAAAGTTATGCAGATGTATACCGACCCAGGTCACATTAGAGTTGAAGATCCAGGAAAAGTTGACGGAAATGTGGTGTTCGTTTATCTAGATGTGTTTGCTAAAGACACGCAGAAAGTTAGCGAGTTAAAAGAGCACTATAAACGTGGTGGTTTAGGTGATGTTGCAGTCAAACAATATTTAATTGAAGTGCTCGAAGAGGTTCTTGAGCCGATTCGTACTAAACGCCAAGAACTAGAAAAAGACCCTGAGGCTGTTTATGCAATATTAGAGACTGGCACGAAAAGAGCAGAGCAAGTAGCCGCACAAACTCTAAGTGAGGTTAAAGATGCCATGAAGATCAACTATTTTAAAGAGGGTAAAATCTAATGGCCAAATTTGCTTCAAACGACATTTTAAGGATTCTGCGTAAGTTCAAACTCGCAAATACTGATAACGTACCGCGCAACGTTGAAGATCTAAAAAAGATAACACCAGATGAATTTTCTGAAATCTTCTCATTTAAATTTCTTGGGGCTAAATATTATTTAATCGTTGACGGGCTAGCAGAGGATAACGAGAATTACATCTTAAATCTTCTTAAAACATCCTTTGGTGAAGCTGAAGGGCTATTGATAGAAAATCCAAACGACGATCTAGTTAGTTTTGCGTTACCATTTCAGGGCAAAGACGTTTATTTATTTAAAAACATTGCCAGTCATCGTCGATTAGATGTAGTATTAAGCGAAAAAAATCCAGAGCTATCAAGAAGCTCCATTCAAAAATTTATTAAAAATGGCTACGTTCAGGTGAATGGTAAAGATGCTATAAAAACTAAAACTTTAGTTGAAGATGGCGATAAAATCACAATGCAGATACCTGATAAATCAGCCGACAGTGCCGATTTTAGGATTATATTTGAAGATAAAAATGTGATTGTAATTGATAAGCCAGCTGGAGTTTTGACCCACAGCAAAGGTGTATTAAATGATGAATTTACAGTAGCCGATTTCTTTGCTGCTCATGGGGCTGAATTTGCTAAAAGTACTAATCGAGCTGGTATCGTTCATCGATTAGACCGCGACACATCGGGTATTATAATTGGCGCTAAAAACGATCTAGCTGCTAAAAAAATGCAAAAGCAATTCTCCGATCGAACCACTAAAAAAACCTACTATGCGATAGTTGAAGGGCATTTAAAGCAGCCAAAAGCGATTATCGATCTACCAATTGCTCGTAATAGTGCCGCGCCAAGTACCTTCAAGGTTGATCCAAAAGGCAAGAGCGCTCAAACGAAATATGAAGTAATTTCGCAAAGCGACGAATATTCACTAGTCAAGCTTCAGCCAAAAACTGGCCGCACACATCAGCTACGTGTTCATTTAACTTACCTTGGCCACCCAATTTTAGGAGATAAAGTCTACGGCAATCAAAAGACTGCTGAGAGAATGTACCTTCACGCCGAAAGTTTAGAAATCACAATTCCACCAGCTAATAATAGTCACGATTCACAAAGAAAAGTATTCAACTCTCCACTACCTAAAGAGTTTGAAGAAAAAATGAAAGATGAACAATAAGCTGTTAAATTCAACAATTAAGTCATCTCATGCGGTTATTTTAGATATTCCGCAAGGTTTTGGCTATGATTATTTGATCAATAATATCGATATCTCACTCGATTCCGATATTATCAAATTGTTACCCAGAGTTCATGGCGCCCAAAAAACTAAAAATATAAATACCGAAGATATTCTTGATCTTCAAGAAAAGACCCGGGGTTCAAGCAAAAATCAGCAATTTTACTTTATACTTGGCGCCGATACGATGAGCGAAGTAGCCCAGAACAAATTTTTAAAACTGCTCGAAGAGCCTAGAGATAATCTGCACTTTGTGTTAGTCACTAGTAGATTTGATAAGATGCTTTTAACCATCAAATCAAGAGCTCAGTATGTTAAGATTGAACCAATTTCAGACTACGAGTCGCAGACGATTTTAAAAAAATATAAAGTCGATGAAGTAAAAGCCAAGCAAATATTGTTTTTAGCTAATGGCCTACCTGGCGAAATAGAAAAACTAGCAACCGATAAAAAGTATTTTGATTCAAGTTTGAAGGTGATGGCATGGGCGAAAAAATGGTTGAGCGGCGATCAATTCGATAAAGTTATAGTCATAAATGAGTTAAAAAATGATCGCGAACAGGCTTTAAGACTACTGGCACAAACCATTGAACTGCTTGGAAAAACTCTAACACCAACTAACGCCAGTAAATCTGTAGTTAAAGCACGAAAGCTCTCAACGGCTTATAGGCGCATTCAAAAGAATGGTAGCGTAAGATTAAATTTAATAGAGTCAGCGATTGAATATTTTTCAAATTGCTGATGTTTTGTGATATAATTAGAGTACTATGATAGGATTATTTCTACTTGTTGCGATTGCGGGTTTTATTCTGTTTATGAAGCCCGAAACTGTTGAAAAACAGAACGATTTTTTGCCAGATAATATATCTGTAAAGCTAGATCGACTTTGGCGAGCTGCTCAAGAAGCGCTTATTGATAGAAAATATCTTCGGGCTGAGAAAATATTATTAACTATCTTACAATTTGATGAGCGTAATGCAATGGCTTATAATCGCCTTGGTATTATCTATGCTGGCCAAAAGAAGTTCGACGATGCGATCGAATGCTTTGAAATCGCTCAAAGCCTCGAAAGCAGTCCTTCAAGCTTACATAATGTTGGTCTAATCTATCTTGAAACTAAAAACTACACTAAAGCAGCTATGGCATTTGAACAAGCACTCAAAATTGAAGATACTCTCGCTACAAGGCATATCGCCTACGCAAAAGCGCTAGAAAACCTTGGTAAATTTAAGGCTGCAGCTAAATCACTCGAAAAGGCAATCGAGATCGATGAACGACCTCAGACGTTGCGCTCACTTGGCGCTCTATATCTTAAAATAGGCGATACAGCTAAAGCTCAAGTAGTTAAGGATAAATTGGACGAAATCAGAGGCGATCATAAAAAAATCAGCCAAAAACGTTTAGCTAATGATTCCTCGGCCTCACGAAAAATTGGCATGTAATTAATAAAACCTACAATCTTAAATAATTGTAGGTTTTATTAAATAATATCATGGAGCCACGATCGGGGCTTGAACCCGAGACCTCATCCTTACCATGGATGCGCTCTACCAGCTGAGCTATCGCGGCTTAATGATAAAATTATATCATAAGCCGAGTTGATTTCAAAGTATTATTTACGAGCCTTTTTGCTTGCTGGCTTTTTAGGTTTCTCGAAAAAATTATCCATAAAAGCTCTTTCTAGCGCCCACAGCACAGAGTTAGTA
>JAGOOS010000016.1 GCA_017992395.1 Candidatus Saccharimonadota bacterium | reverse complement strand
TGAAATGAAATACACACCATCAGCAATATCTATACTACTTGGCTTAGGAGTGAAAACATCTCCGCGCGTACTGCCAAACCACTCACTGAAAAACATAAAGAAATTTCGATTTCCGTAGGCGCCACAATTTACGGTGCCGGGATAATTTGCTAGGGCCGCGTCATTCGGGGTGTATGGCGTATAAATATATAAACTCAAAGTTGCAATGTTTTCGATATTTACTCGTTTTGTGCCACAAGCTGTATTTGGTGAATATTGAATATCATTCCAACCGATACGATAACGATAATCATTTGGGTGATCTTTATAATATTTTAATTGCCAAGCTGCTGCGCGAATTTGCTTATAAAAGCCAGATTTGCTTGAATCACAATTCGCTGTATTGTCTGGACCACTATCTGGACAAGCATAGCCCATTGCAAATTTATACTGACTTTTTACCGGCCAAGTATCACTAGTGAGCGGACCGAGAGATTCTTTTTTAAGTAAAACTAGTAAAACTTGCGGATTAATTCCATATTCTTGCGCCGCGTTATAAATTATTTGAGCCGCAGAAGTTCCGCCGCTAAATGCGCCACCACCTTTTTCGAACGATGTTTCGCCAGTCGTAATATTTTCGTGGTAATCTTTCAAGCAAACATATGGAGGAGTAAATCCGCTGACTGCGCTTTGTCCGTAAGGGTAACAATTCGGCATTAAATTATTTAGAAATGCTTGAATCTGGTCGGCAGTCATGGCATTTTTATTATAAAAAACTGAATCGTCAATTATATTTCCTGCGTTAAAATCTGCTGCAGAAACCGCGTTTGCATTTGATTTTTGGTCGAAAAAATTATAAACCACTAAGCCTAAAACGCCAACAAAAAAAACGAGAATTACGAAAAAGAGAATTTTAATTGATTTTGATCGATATCTCACTAGACGCTCCTTCCGTATCTGTTGATGAATAATTTAAAGTAATCTTCCAAGTTCCGTTTACGAGCTCAGATGTGTTGATTTGGATGGTTTTACAATCTGTTGTAGCAGCATTTTGAAGTAAGGCTGTGTCTTTACGGACAGATTCACTATTTGGTCCGATGAGTTGCGCGTAACAAGTACCGTTATATTCTACAGAATTATTGATTCCGCCACGAATATACAAAATTCCACCGGAAATATCTGCAGAAGCAATCATTTGTACGGTTTTTTTGCCGGTTGATTCATCTGTAGTAACGGGTGACGGCGTATCTGTGTTTGTTTTAGTCTCTTTGTATTCAGGGTTTTCGTTAATTTCTTCAGTTTGTTGTTTGTTTGAATTAGAAATCTTCTCAGAGTTTGAAGTATTTTTAGTAGATTCTTCGCTATTGTTTTGGGTCAAAAAATATGCCGAAGCGGCAGCTGCAGCCAGAATGATTACGACAATAGATGATATAATTACGATTTTTTTTGTGTTTTTTGTGTTTTTTATTTTCATTGTATGCTCCTAAAAATATTTTAGCATAAGTTCGATGATTTTACAAGTAGGAAAAAACCCATAATTATGATACTATATTTATAGTATGAAGAAAATATTAGTTATATCAAACGGACCGTTTCCTACGCCAGAACAAGATAAAGTTGAAGGTGGCGGTTTGCGCTGTTGGGGACTTGCTAGCGGATTAAAATCTCAGAAAAATTTGAAAGTTGTAGCGGCCTACAACGAAGCTTTTAAAAAAGATAATTTTACAGACGAATACCTGGGGATTGAAATAAAAACCTGGAAACTAGAACAACTAACGGAACTGATTTCTGAATTTGATTCTGTTTTGGTGAGTTATAACGCTGGAGATTTAACAGAGACAGTTGTAGAAAATATTCGCGACGACCAACAATTGATTTTGGATGGATATGTTCCAATTTATATTGAGATGTCGGCGCGTGATTCAGATAATTTAGACCGTGAATTTGACGCATTTAACTTTGAAAATAAAATTTGGACAAAAGCTCTAAAAAGAGGTGATATTTTGTTGTGCGCAAACGAAAATCAGAATAAATTTTATCGCGGAGTTTTAAGCTCGCTTGGGCGAATAAACCCCATAACTTACAATGACAACGACTTGATAAAAATTGTGCCATATGGAGTTTATGAAGATAAACCAGTGGCGACTGAAAGGCCAATTTCGAAGATTTTACACACTCAAGATTCTTTTAAATTACTGTGGTTTGGTGGGATTTATCCGTGGTTTGACTTGAAGGATTTATTGTTGGCGGTGAAGGAAATTTCGAAAAATCGACCAATTGAATTAGTGATGGTTGGTGTGAAGAATCCGTTCAATCAACATCCAGATTTTTTGGCAAAATACGACGAAATAATTCAATTTATTAAAAAAGAAAAAATGAGCGAGATTGTTCATCTAGTTGATTGGGTGAAATTTGACGATCGCGCAAATTGGTATTTAGATAGCGATGCGGTGGTTTTGATCAATAAAATTGGCGTTGAAAACACCCTAGCTTGGCGAACTCGTTTGGTTGATTATGTCTGGGCAGATTTGCCAATTATCACAAATGGAGGTGATCCGTTGAGTGATATTCTGCAAGAAAATAAAGCAGTTAAGATTTTAAAAAGCCTCGAAAAAGACGATTTAATTTCCGACATAACAGGTGTGATTGATGAAAGATCAGAGCTAAAAAATATTGTTAAAAATATGGCAAAGGTTCGCAAAAAATTATATTGGAATGTTGTTACGAAGGATTTGGCAGATTTAGTGAAATCTGCGTATAGACCAAATGATTTTGGTATGAAACCGGTGGAAATAACACCTTTGAATATACAGAGCATTGGTTTATCTAGTAAAATTATGCGAGCAAAAAATATTTCAAAAAAGGGGATTCGATTTGCAAATAATAACGGAATTTTACCGGCAACCAAAATTGTATTAGATAAGGTTTCGCGAAAAATTCAGAATAAGACGAATTTGCAAAATAAAAATCCACGAATTGTGATTGTATCACACCAGTTAGATAATACTGGAGCACCGTTTGTGGCGATTGATTTGGCGGAATCTATCAAGAAAAAATATCCAGACTTAGCGAAAAGTGTTCATTTTATTACATTTACTCCAGTATCTCAAGACAATCTATTGCGCCTCAGAAAGAGTGGTATAAAAACCGAGATTTTTACTGATAAAAATTTACAGATACAGTTTAACGAAGGCGATATTGTAATCCTTAATAGTTTCGGTCTGTCTGAAGCAACTGTTATGTCTGCGATCAATGCTGCAAAAAATAAAACCGTCAAGAAGATCTATTGGTATGGACATGAGGCGGAACCAGACGCCTTTGTTGGTGACGGAATAAGACGACAATTTTCTAAACTTCTGAAAGAAAATAGAGCAAGTATGTACGCAGTATCTAAAGGTAGTTTAAGGGAATATAGACGTTTTTTTGGTACGAACAAAAATATAAATGAGATGCGTTTTAGGTTTGTTTTTCCGGCGGACAGATTTTCTACTAAAGATAAGTCAGATTTTGAGGATAAGATTAGTTTTATTATGACTGGTGCAGTATCTGACGGCCGAAAAGGTCAACTTCCAGTTCTCTATGCATTTTTAGATTTTTATAATAATCATTACAAAAAAAATAAGAAGAAGTATCGTAATTTTGAACTTAAATATATCGGTGTCGATGAAGGATACGTAAAAAAACAAATGGAGTTATCAGCGATAGGCTTGGACGATAAAATTAAAATTACTGGTAAATTGTCGCATGATGAAGCTTTGGATGAAATTGAGAAATCTAATATCACGATATGCTATTCGGTCCACGAGGCTATGGGTATATTTGTATATGAAGGAATGGCATTTGGACATCCAATTGTACGTAACGAGTGCGCCGGCCAAGAAGAACAATTGATTGATGGCGTTGATGGATTTAAAGTTGATAGTAAAGATTTTACTGGATTAGTAAAAACAATTGATATGATTTTAGATAAAAGCAAAACAAGTGCATCTACTTTAGCTAAAATGTCGAAAGAATCTGAGAAGATTGCCCGAGGAGCGACAGTTTCTAATTACTATATTATTGATGAGATAGCGGAAGATTTTAAAAAATAAACATGAAAATAGCAATAGTAGTCCTAAATTATAAAGGTTGGCGCGACACCAATAAGTGCATTGCAGCACTTCTTGATCAAACTTACAAGGATTTTGAGATTTACTTGATAGATAATGGGTCTGGCGACGATTCCGTTAGAGAACTAAAAAAACTTAAAGACGATAGAATCCACCTGCACCTTGAAGAAAAGAATACTGGTTTTACTGGTGGAGTAAATATTGGCATAAAGTGGGCGATAGAGAACGATTTTGAGGCGGTTGCGCTACTAAATAACGATGCTGTAGCAAACCCAGACTGGTTGGAAAATTTGGTTGAACCGCTTAGAAATGGCGGAATTGCTGCCGTTACGAGCTTAATGTTAGATAAAACGGGTAAATTAATCGATGATGCTGGAGATATTTATTCTACTTGGGGTATTCCATCTTTAAGATATGAAGGCGAACCAGCCGATCACGCTCCAGAAAGTGGTTTTGTATTTGGCGCGACTGGCGGAGCAACTTTGTATCGAACTGAGGTGTTTAAAAACATCGGCTTGTTTGACGAAGATTTTTTTGCTTACAATGAAGACGTAGATATAGATTGGCGAATGCAATTAGCTGGGTATAAGGTTTGGTATGAAAAATCAGCAATCGTGCTGCATAAACATTCTGCTACGAGCTCAAAAATTCCGGGATTTACCATTAATCAGGTATTTAAAAACTTGCCGCAGGTTTTTTGGAAGAATGTACCGTTTCCGATGATCATTCCGATGTTTTTTAAATTTACTCTAGTTTATATTGCATTTATTTTCTATCAAATCCCCAAAGGGGGGGTGAAGTTTGCATTAAAAGGTTTTGGCCAAAGCATACTTTTGTGGCCTAAGGCGCTTAAAAAGCGACGAACGATCCAAAAGAATAAGGTTGTTTCTAATGCCTATATTAGCTCAATTTTGTATCATGGTTTACCTTTACGACAAGTAAACCGCATTAAAAAAGCCCTTGGTATAAAAATTAGATAGAAGTCATTCGAAAACACTCAGTCCTACTAATTTTAAACAGACTATATATCATAAAGGTCGTTCGCTTAATAGTGAGCCCACACTTTCATTGACAAAACACCATAAAAGTTGTATTATTGTTGTAATGTTATATGAAATGTGGAGTTTCATACGTACATTAAAAATTTGAAGGAGTTGATTTATTTGGAAGCATTTAAAACGCCCATAGATGGTTTAGTGGTGTTTAAGTTGGATGTACACGAAGACGAAAGGGGATTTTTTAAAGAAAACTTCAATCAGCGAGATGCATATCGAGCTGTTGAAAAAATTTTACAATACCCAGATGACGAACGATATTTGAACATAATTGCCAATTTCAATCCAGTACAAAACAATGTTTCGTATAATCATGCTGGTGTCGTGCGAGGTCTACATGCAGAACCATGGAATAAATATATTTCTGTGGCGAGCGGTAGTGTCCACGGTGCTTGGATAGATTTACGACCAGAAGGTTTTGCAAAAGTGTATGAAATTGATATTACTCCAGATATTGCAGTATTCGTCCCCAAAGGTGTGGCAAACGGATTTCAGGCTTATGAAGATACGACTTACACATATCTCGTTGATGATTATTGGTCTATAGAGAACAAAAAACTCTATAAGTTTCTTAATTTGACGGAAATTGATTGGCCGCGGGTTATTGATTGGAGCTTAGTTAGTGATGATGATAAACATCATCCGACGTTACTTGAAAAAGGAGTGAAGAAAAAATGGTAAAAGATTTGAATGTTGTAATTGTAGGCGGTGGGCAGTTAGCAAAAGCATTAAAATACTTTATATATCCTAAGGCGACAATTCTTGATTATCCGACAATTGATTTATCGAGCGAATCCTCTGTTAGGGCTGCATTTTTTAAAATCCCGAGAATGGATGTTTTAATTAACGCAGCCGCATGGACAGATGTGAACGCGGCAGAAATCAAGAGTAATAAAAAAAGAGTGTACGCAGTGAATGCTAGTGGTGTTGGCTATTTAGCTGATGCGGCAAACCGTTTCGATGCAACATTTGTTCATATTTCTAGTGATTACGTCTTTGACGGAAAAAATCACAGTCATCTTGAAACAGAATCAGTAAATCCATTAAACGAATATGGTAAGAGCAAAGCAAAAGGCGAGAGATTAGCTAAAAAAGCTAAAAAGTACTATTTAATTAGGACTTCTTGGCTGATTGGTGACAATTTCCCGTCTATCAGCTCGCCAAACTTTGTCAAGACAATGTTTAATTTAGCTGTGCAAGGTAAGAGTGTGAAGGTTGTGAACGACCAATTTGGTCGACTGACTTTTACTTCAGAACTTGCGAGGGCGATTAAATATTTGATTGACATTAAAGCGCCGTTTGGTATTTATAATGTATCAAACAGTGGTGCCGTAATGGCATGGTCTGATATTGCTAACAAAGTTTTCAAAACCGTTAAACAGCATGAGATTGTTGATAATGTTGGTGACGTGACTGGAGTGACGGCGGCTCAATATGAGCAAGAATTTCCGCCAGCCGTGCCAATAAAACGACCAAAATATTCTGATTTTAATTTAGAGAAGCTTGAATCTACCGGGTTTATCCCGCTAGATCATGAAGATTTACTATATCATTATGTAGTGAAACTGATTGAAGAATATAGAGTGGGGGAGTTAAGATGAGCGTAAAAATGCTAGTGACTGGTGGTGCTGGATTTATCGGACTGAATTTTGTCCGATGGACGCTTGAAAACCGCCCAGAATACGAAATTACTGTTTTAGATAAGCTAACGTATGCTGCGAATGGAGGTGCTATCAACGGCTTAAAAAACTTTAAAAAGATCTCATTTATCAAAGGTGATATCTGTGATCCTAATGTGGTTTTTGATGCTGTTGAGAATACTGAAATTGTGGTACATTTTGCTGCAGAGTCGCATAACGATAATTCTTTACACGATCCAATGCCGTTTGTATACACCAATATTGTTGGTACTGCGAATATATTGGAAGCTGTACGGAAGTTCGATAAGCGGCTACATCATATTTCTACCGATGAAGTTTATGGAGATTTAGCGATTGATTCTAGCGACAAGTTTACGCCTGAGACTAGATATAATCCATCTAGTCCATACTCTTCAACTAAGGCCGGATCTGATTTATTAGTGAAAGCTTGGATTCGGAGTTTTGGAATTAAAGCAACATTATCAAATTGCTCAAACAATTACGGGGCATATCAACATATTGAAAAGTTTATACCTAGGCAAATTACAAATATTTTGTGTGGGATTAAACCAAAACTTTATGGAAATGGTGCCCAAGTCCGCGACTGGATTCATGTAGACGACCACAATTCGGCCGTGCATGCAATCTTAGACAAAGGCAAAAATGGTGAGCTATATTTGATTGGTGCTAATGGTGAATGCGACAACAAAACTATTGTTGAAACGATACTTGAGCTGTCTGGTTTGCCAAAAGACCAGTATGAATTTGTGTCAGACCGACCTGGTCATGACCAGCGTTACGCTATAGATTCTACTAAACTCAGACAAGAGCTTGGTTGGGAGCCTAAGTATACGGATATTCGTGAAGGCTTAGCTCAAACAATTAAATGGTACGAAGATAACGCATACTTTTGGAAATCTGAAAAACAGTTCGTTGAAGCAAAATATGCTAAGAGCGGACAATAAATCATTTGGAGGTTTTAAATAATGACAAATAAAGGAATCATCTTAGCGGGCGGAAGTGGAACGCGGCTCTATCCATTAACTATAGCGACATCTAAACAATTGTTGCATGTATATGACAAGCCGATGATTTACTATCCGCTATCTGTGCTGATGCTATCTGGCATAAGGGAAATATTGATTATCTCTACACCGACAGACCTACCAAGGTTTAAGGAGCTATTAAAAGATGGTAGCAGTTTTGGTTTAAATATCTCATATGCTGAGCAACCAGAGCCTAAAGGCCTAGCTCAAGCATTTACGATTGGGGCAGACTTTATCGGAGAAGATAATGTTTGCTTAATTTTAGGCGACAATATCTTTTATGGAGACGGTCTTTCTAAAAAACTGCAACAAGCGTCAAGTAAGAAAAATGGAGCTACAGTTTTTGGCTATCATGTTAAGGATCCACAGCGCTTTGGTGTTGTTGAATTTGATAATAATCAAAAGGCAATTTCTATTGAAGAAAAGCCGGAGAATCCAAAGTCAAACTATGCCGTAACGGGGCTATATTTTTATGACAATGATGTTGTTGAGATTGCCAAAAACATTAAACCTTCTGCAAGGGGTGAGCTAGAAATAACTGATATAAACAAAGAATATTTAGATCGCGAACAGCTTGATGTTGAATTGCTCGGCAGGGGTTATGCTTGGTTAGACACCGGAACCCACAGTTCTCTTTTGGAGGCAAGTCAATATGTTGAAACAATGCAGCGGATGCAAAACCAACAGATTTCTTGTCCAGAAGAAATTGCTTATCGAATGGGCTATATAGATAAAGACCATTTGTTGAGGCTTGCAGAACCTCTCAAAAAGAGTGAATACGGTCAGTATCTGATTCGTTTGGCTGAATAACTCCTAGAACTTTTTGAAAGCGCCTTGATGGGCGCTTTTTTCTTTTGTAAAAAAACCTTAAAAATGGTAAAATATAGCTAAATGAAACACGATAAACTGACGATTCTGCGAATTTCCTTGATAATATCTGATATTATTGCGGTAGTTTCTTCTTTTGGGCTTGCATATTATTATCGAACTCACTTTGACGGCCGACCATATTACTTCCAGCCAGACATCAAAAGCTTTTTTGTGCTAGCGATTACATTAATACCACTTTGGGTGTTCATTAATTATGTGTCTGGATTATATGATCGCTCAGTCTTTCTTTATCGACCTAAACAATACGGTCGAGTTTTTATCGCCTCAGTCGTAAGTATTATGTCGATGATATCTTATGAGTTTTTTACGGGCGATGATATCTTCCCGGTTAGAATTATCGCCATCTATTTTGTAGGTATAAACTTTGTAGTAATGATAATTGGCAGGGAGCTAGTTAACTTTATCCATAGGTCGCTTTTAAGGGGTGGAGTTGGCCGTCAGGAAGTTTTATTGATTGGAAATAATGAACGGACTACAGAGCTGGCCGACTTTTTTTCTAACAACATTGATTATGGATATGATGTTGTAGGGATCGTGGCTAAGAGTCAATATCTGCCGAATAAATCACCAAGACACTTCGCTACTTTTAAAGATGCGGTCAGTAAAACGTCGCCGGAAGTTATTATTCACACAGATGTAGCAAGATCAGAAACTATCTATAATTATGCGATCGAAAACCATCTTTCGTATATGTTTGTACCACAGCAAGACCGCTTACTTTCACAGTTAAATAGTGTAGAAATCGTTGGAGGTTTGCCGGTAATTGAGGTAAAAATTACAAAATTATTTGGAGCAGGAAGGATCTGGAAACGTTCAATGGATGTTATATTGGGATCAATCGCACTTATATTATTTTCACCAATTATGCTAGTTATCGCTATTGTAATGAAGGTTACTGCGCCAAAAGATTCAATCTTTTTCCATCAAACACGGCTAACAAGGTTCAATAAGCCATTCCAGATTTATAAATTCCGATCACAAAAGGCTGAATATGATGGTCTAACTCCTGAAGAAGCTTTTAAGAAAATGGGGAGGCCGGAGCTATCAAAAGAGTATCGTAAAAATGGTGATCAACTTGATAATGATCCGCGAGTGACGAAGGTCGGTAATTTTTTGCGCGCAACTTCACTCGATGAGCTGCCACAGTTAATTAATGTGGTCAGGGGCGACATTTCATTGGTTGGACCACGGGCGCTTATACCACAAGAGATAAATCAATATGAACGCAAAAGTACGATTTTGTCGGTACGATCTGGCTTGACTGGTCTAGCGCAGGTTTCTGGCCGAAGAGACATTTCTTATGAAGAGCGTCGACGACTAGATGTGTATTATGTACAGAACTGGTCAATTCTGCTTGATATACAGATTCTGTTTAAGACTGTGATATCGGTTTTGTTTCGCAGAGGAGCAAAATAGTGACTCATAATCCAGCTTGGTTAAAAGACAAGAAGGTGGTAATCGTGGCTGACTGGTTGACTACATATGGTGGAGCCGAAAAAGTCGTAAAAGCAGTTCATGAGATATTTCCTGAGGCGCCAATTTACGCCTCACAGTATTCAAAAAAACAAATTAATTGGTTTGAAGATTGTGACGTGCGAACGGGCTGGGTTAATATCTTTCCGGCAAGCCTAAGAAAAATCCTATCTATTCCGCGCGCAATTTATTTTTCTAGATTAAATCTGAGTGATTACGACATTATTATCTCTATCGTGACGGCTGAAAGTAAAGGAGTAAAAACCGTCCCCAACCAGCTGCACATTAGCTATCTTCAAGGCCCGCCAACTCAGTATTTTTGGGGAATGTATGATAAATATGTCGAAAACCCAGGCTTTGGTAGGCTTAATTTTTTTGTCAGATTCTTTTTTAAGCTATTAGTTAGGCCATTACGAAAAGTAGATTATAAGTACGCCAAGCGGCCCGACTTTATGATAGCAAATTCAACTTATTCAAAGAATGATATCTTAAAATATTATGGTCGGCAGTCAACAGTTGTGTTTCCGCCAGTAGAAATTGATAAATTTAAAATTAATCCGAATAAAGAAGATTTTTTAATCTCAACTTCTCGACAGGTCAATTGGAAGCGGCTAGATTTAGCGGTGGAAGCCTGCAAGATTACCGGCAATAAATTAGTCTTAGTCGGCAGTGGCGCAGAACATGAAAAACTAGTTAAGCTAGCTGGGGGTAGTAGCTTAATTGAGTTTGTGCCTCTGATAAAAAATGCTAACGAATTAGCCTCATTAGTGGGGCGTGCTAGTGGTTTCGTTTTTCCTAGTTTAGAGCCATTTGGAATTGCGCCGATTGAAGCGCTAAGCACAGGTACACCAATAATCGCACTTAAGGCTGGTGGAGCGCTTGATTACGTCAAGGAAGGCAAAAACGGGATATTCTTTGATGACCAAACTGTTGACAGTTTGGCGGCAGGAATAAAAAAATTCAACAAAACGAAATTTGATACTAGCATTGTGTCGGACTCAGTTAAAAGCTTCTCTGAAAAGAACTTTAAACGGTCATTTGAAAATTTCATAAAGGAAAAATATGATCAGAAGTATTAATAAAAAACTGAAGAATTTAATAAACAATACTGATATATCAGAAAAAGTTCTTCTTTTTGCACCGATTGTGGTCTGGTTTTCGTATCAACCAAATTTTCATATTGGCCGTAGCGATGGAATGAATATGGAGTTTTCTCTAGTGATGATTTATATCATTGTTTTAGGGTTGGCCGCTTTACCCAAAATTTACAAAAACCAAAGCAGCTTACTGAAGAACAAAGCTGTTTGGCTGACGCTAGCGTTCGTACTTTGGAACTTGCTTAGTATTCTTTGGGCGCCCAATAAACCACGCGCGATCTTAACAAGTGGCGTCTTGGGTGTTTTATTTCTTGATTTCTTGGCGATTTTATCGCTTGATTTAAAAAAGTTATATCCGTATCTATTAAAATTTTATATTGCTTCGGCCAGTGCTATGAGTATATTTGCCATCACACAAGTCGTCTATGGCGCATGGTATGATTACGGACTTTGTAACGGCTGCCTAGCGCAAGGTTTTGGTTTTGTACGACCAAGTGGATTTGCGATTGAGCCTCAGTTTATGGGCAGTTTATTGATTGTGCCGATTATATTACTTCTTGATCGTTTTATTGCTAAAGAATCAACAAGATTAGACTTCTTCAATTTGTTTATTATGCTGGTTGCGATGTATTTAACACTAAGTCGAGGCGCAATATTCTCTTTAATTATTGCTCTTATTGTTTTGGTGTTATTACGAAGTAAAAACTTAAAACAAGCAGCTTCATTTGGTATTTTGTTTTTGATGAATATTTTGATCTCTAGTTTTTTGGCCGGCATGGTTGTTCACGGTGTATTTACGCAGCTAAACCCTAGGGTCAGTGATGGGTTTTACGATTCCATTTCCAAATCAGTAAATCAGATGACGCTAGGTAGAATTAGCTTGCCAGAGATTGAAGAAGAGCCAGCACAAAATTTAGTTGAACCGGAGCAGATAGATATGTCTACAGAAAAAGCGGTATTTGATGGCTACGTTGAAAAGTCTACCGATGAGCGAACAAGCTTGTCTGGCTTAGCGATAAAAACCTGGCAAAAAGACTGGCAAACTGTGTTTTTTGGTGTAGGTGTTGGTGGCTCGGGCAAGGTAATTTTTGACTATACTGGTCAGACGGCATCAATATATGAAATCGTACAAAACCAATACCTAGAAACGTTATTAGAAAATGGACTCATCGGATTTACATTATTCGCATCTATTTTAGGCGGTTTTTTGATTAAGACTAGAAGTAACAAAGAAGCTTGGGCGATCCTAGTTGGTTTTATGATTCAGTGGAATTTCTTTAGCGGTTTGCCAAATGCGCTACATATTTATTTGATTTTGGCTATTGCGTTTGGTATAATTGTAAGAGCTTATGAAAAAAGACCAAGCATCAATTGACGGATTCGTTCCGAGAAACCGAGCCTCCGCCTCTGCGAAAAAAGTGGATAGTATTGAAGTAAATAAAGCCAAGACTACCAAACGAAGAGCTGCTCCTGCTAAGAAAATAGCAACCCCCGCAAACGAAGATGAGAATCTTGAAAAGATGCTTGAGAATCTTGAAGTTGATGATCTTCAAAATAATGATCAAAATACCCCAAGAAGAACTCCAAAAGAACAGTCAAAAAAAGAAAAGAAGCTTACAAAAAAACTCCAAAAACGTAATCAAAAACGGGTTAAAAAAGGCAAGAAACCTCTTAATATTCACCAATTTAAACGCCGACGTAATTTTAAACGGTTTTTCTTACTTATATTAATGGCATTACTAATCGCTTTAGGTTATTACGGATATAAAACTTGGAACAACTTTGATAAAGCATTTAGCGGAAATATTTTAGACGTGCTTAAAAAAGACAAACTAAAAGAGGATTCTTTAGGTAGAACTAATATTTTAGTCTTTGGGACTTCACCAGCCGGCTGGGACGGCGAAGACTTGGCCGACTCTATCATGGTGATCTCTCTAAATCAAGAAACTGGAGAAGCTTATACTATGTCGCTACCACGCGATTTGTGGGTTGCACATACCTGTACTAACTGGCTTGGCACAACTGCTGGTAAGCTAAACGAGAGCTATGGTTGTGGTAAAATGGACGCGTTAGCTATTAGCGATGATGCGGCGGCGGCTGAAACTGCTGGCCAACAAGAAATAGCTAAGGCCGCCGAAACTGTTCTAGGTCTTGAAATCCACTATAACGTTCATGTAAACTGGCAAGTTTTAACACAGATTGTTGATTCGATTGGTGGAATTGATCTAACGATTGAAGTATACGATGGTTCAGATGAGATGTATGACGTAGCAACAAATGTTCGCTATAAGAACGGCGAGCAGGTCCACTTAAACGGTGAGCAAGCTCTAGCATTATCTCGAGCTCGTGGTTCACACGGCGGTTATGGCCTAAGTGGCGGTAATTTTGACCGAGAAAAGAATCAGCAGAAGATTTTAAAAGCGACAGCCGATAAAATTAAATCCTCAGGCTTAACCAGTTTTAACTCAATTATGGGAATGATGGAGGCGCTAGGCGATAATGTTCAGACGAATATACAATCATCAGAGCTCCAGACCATTGCTGATTTGGCCCAAAAATTTGATGCTTCTAAAATTAAACCACTACCATTTACGGATTCAGAGAATAACATAAACTTGATGACTACTGGAAATGTTGGCGGTGCAAGCGTAGTCGTGCCGACGGCTGGAACATTCTCTTACTCAGATATCCAAGCTTATGTTGCTAAAAACACTAACTCAAGTGATGTAGCAAAAGAAGAAGCTAAAATTGTAATCCTAAACGGCACTCAAATAAGTGGTCTTGCAGCCGAACAAGAAATAAAACTAGCTAGTGAGGGCTATACAATCACAGCGACTGACACTGCGCCAACACAAGATTACACTAAAACCAAAATTT
>JAGOOS010000002.1 GCA_017992395.1 Candidatus Saccharimonadota bacterium | reverse complement strand
GAAGTCTAAAAAGCAGGTCGTAATTGTTGGTATAAAACAAAAGACCGTACTTTATACTGGTGGCGGAACAAAATCTGAGTGGCTAGCAGCATCTGGGATTAACTCGGCCTATTGGGGATATGTTGATGCGATCGTATCAAGAGAAAGTGGCTGGAATCCAAATGCTACCAACGCCAGCTCCGGTGCTTGTGGTCTTGCCCAAGCACTACCATGTAGTAAAGTTCCTGGAAACGGCTATAACCCTATCGACTCACTAAGATGGATGAATACATACGTGAGCCGATATGGTGGATGGGAAGGAGCTTACAATTTTTGGCAAGCTAACCACTGGTATTAATGATGTCTTTAAAAAATAATAAATCACTTGGCCAACACTGGCTAAAAGATCGCGATATTCTCGATCAAATTGCATTTGACGCGGAGATTGAAGACGGAGACTATGTACTCGAAGTCGGACCAGGTTTAGGCACGCTCACGTCATCACTGTTAAAAGCAGCCGGCAGCGGTAAAGTGCTTTCAATCGAATTCGACCCTGAACTTGCTAAAAAACTGCCCGCGCAATTTCCAGGTAAAAACTTGGAAGTTTTGAACCAAGATTTTTTACAATTCGATTTAAATAGCTTACCAAAAAACTATAAGGTTGCAGCCAACGTGCCGTATTATATTACGTCTAAGATTATCGAAAAACTACTCACCGCCGATAATAAGCCTCAGGTTGCGGCTCTACTTGTCCAAAAAGAAGTTGCTCAGCGGCTGGCAGCAAAACCCGGAGATATGAGTATTTTAGCGGTGGCTGCTCAAATTTATGCTGAAATTTCTTTAGGCGAAATCGTCGATAGAGAATTTTTCACTCCGCCACCAAAGGTTGACTCTCAAGTAGTTGTACTACGGACGCTTCCAAGTAGTAAAATTGATGAGTTTAATCGTAAGCAAAATACAAACATCGACGAAAAACAACTTTTCAGAGTAGTTAAAGCTGGCTTTAGTGCTAAACGTAAGAAGATTAGTAAGAGTTTAAGCGCTAATTTAGCCGCCCCAAAAGACGATATTCTTAAAATCTTAAATGAAGCAAATGTCTCCGCCGACGTTCGAGCCCAAGAGCTCAGCATTGAGCAGTGGCTTAGCCTTACGCAACACTTCTTTAAAGCTTCCATCTAGATTGCGATTTTGCTTAAATAATGATATAATAGCCACAATATGACAAAGAAAAAGCTTTATATAACAACTGCAATCCCATATGCAAACGGTGCGCCACACATCGGAAATGCACTCGACTATTTAGTAGCCGACATTTGGGCTAGATATCAAAAACAACACGGCAACGACGTCCGATTTCAAGTTGGAACCGACGAACACGGCAACAAAATAGCCGAAAAAGCCGAACAAGCCGGCATAACTCCGCAAGAATATGTCGACAAAAATGTCGCAAACTTCAAAAACTTGATGGACAAAATCAAAACATCCTATACAGACTTCGTACGTACAACCGATCCTCATCATATTGGCGCTTCGCAGTATATCTGGCAACAGCTTGAACCTTATATTTATAAAGGAACTTATGAAGGCTGGTATTGTACTGGCTGTGAATCATTCTGGACAGAAAAAGAAGTCACCGAAAACAAAGGTATTTGCCCAGACCATCAGATTCCATATATTCGCCTAAGTGAAGAAAATTATTATTTACGCATTAGCGAATTTAGTGACAGGATTCGTGAGGCAATTGAAACTGACCGCATGAAAATTACTCCAGAATTTAGAAAAAAAGAGTTCTTAAAATTCTTAGAAAACGGACTAGACGATGTTTCAATGTCGCGCCCACGTAAAAATCTTAGCTGGGGTATACCAGTGCCGGGTGACCCAGACCAAGTCATGTATGTTTGGATTGATGCACTTGCCAACTATATAACTGTTATTGGCTATCCAGACCAGCCAGAATGGGAAGAATATTGGCCAGCTAACTTACAAGTTATAGGCAAAGACATCTTGCGTTTTCACGCTGGAATTTGGCCAGCGATGCTCCTAGGTCTAGGACTACCATTACCTAAAGAGCTTTTAGTTCATGGTCATATTTCGTCAGGTGGCGTAAAAATGAGTAAATCAATTGGCAATGTCGTCGATCCAAATGAAGTTATCGACAACTACGGCCTTGACGCATTTCGTTATTATTTCTCAAGACATATTCCAACACTTGATGATGGTGATTTTACATGGGATAAATTTGAAAATGCATACAACAACGAGCTAGGAAACGACTTAGGCAACCTAGTATCGCGTGTGGCAAACATGGTGAAAAAATACCAATCTGGTGTTATTGGCGATATTGAAGCTAATGAACATGACATGCACGATTTCTTTGACTACATGAAGCGGCTTGAATTCAATAAAGCTATCGACGAAGTATGGGCTTCAGTAAAAGCACACAACCAATATATTGAAAGAGTGAAACCATGGGAAATAGCTAAAAAAGCTAAAGAGGACCGCGAAGAAGAGCTACACTTGGCAGAAGTTTTAAACCATTCAGTTGGTGGTATTTTACAAATTGCCGAGATGTTAACCCCATTTATTCCTGATTCAGCCGAAAAAATTAAAAGTATTTTTGCCAGCGGCGTAATTAAGGATATTGAAGGCGACGTACTATTTCCAAGGATATACTTAAAAACTGAAGACCCACGAATAAAGAACCAAGAAAAATCAGAAGCTAAAAAGTAATGTATTTAATTGATTCTCATTGTCATATCCATGATGAAGATTTCCCAATTGAAACAGATCAAGTACTGCTAAACGCCAGAAGTAATAGTGTAACGAAAGTAATCTGTATCGGAGTAGATCTCCAGGATTCGATTCGGGCGCTAGAGTTTGCTAAAAATAATTCAAGCCCAGACAACCAGCTGTTTGCTAGTGTTGGTATTCATCCACACGAGGCAAGCACTTTCACCCAAGACACAATAGCTGAGCTTAAAAAACTTGCCGCCGATGAACTAGTCGTGGCGATCGGTGAAATTGGCCTAGATTATCATTATAATAATTCACTCAAAGAAGTTCAAAAACATGCCTTGAGACAACAACTTAGGCTAGCGCAAAATTTAAACCTACCAGTTTCATTCCATGTGCGTGAAGCATACGACGATTTTTGGCAAATATTTGACGATTGCGTGCAGTCTGGTGGTAAAATCAGGGGTGTTATGCATAGCTTTACAGATAGCCTGGATAATTTAAATAAAGCGCTCGATAGTGGCTTATTTATCGGAGTAAATGGCATATCGACTTTTGTCAAAAAACCAGACGAAGTTAAAATGTTTTCTTCGATACCTCTCAATAGAATTTTACTTGAGACCGACGCACCATTCTTATCGCCAACCGGCAAAAGAGGTAAACCTAATCACCCTGCAAATGTTAAGCTCATAGCCGGAGATTTAGCCGCAAAGCGCGGCCTACCACTACTCGATGTAGCCAGAATCACATCTCGAAATACCCAAAAATTATTCAATATCTGACAGTAGTCTGCTGATTGACTTCACACAGTAATTATGATATAATTTAATTATTAGAGGTTAAAATATGGATAATATTTCAGAAAAAAGTCTATTTAAGATTCCCAAAATAGAAACCGGTAAAAAATCGGCACCTATTAAAAAGACTAAAAATACCTCAACCAAACTAAAACATGATAGTTCAAATAAATCATACATCGAACTACTTAAAAAGGGCCAGGAAATAATTGACGCTCGAATAGAGGCGGCTGAGGATCTTAAGAAGAGGTAATTATGGTAGATAAAATAAAAAAATCAATAATACTTCCCAAGAAACGTAAAACCGCAGATGATCTATACTACAAAAACCAAGCAAAAAAGCTTCTACCATTCAAAAAAATGAACCAAAGAGATTTAGTAGACCTTGAAAGTAGTTTAGGCGCTACAATTTTTGGAGCAATCCCCGAAGGCCATCGTCGTGAATTTTTCAATGTCGATAATGATACTTGGATTTGGCACGAAGAATGGGCGGTTGGCAACAAACAAATTTGCGAGCGGACGATTCGCTACGAAATTAGCGAGACTCAAGTAATAAAAGTTGAACCAGGTCCACATTATACACATATAAAGGGTAAAGAATTAAATAATTTTATCACGGCGGTAGAAACTTACCATAAATTAGTTTTGACAAAAATCTACAAAAAGCGCATCTAAACGTTTTCTAGTTTGAAAAAACCCTAGATATGTAGTAAAATATATAGTAATGAGTGAGAATTTTATTTACCTTGACCACGCTGCAGCCACCCCTGTAGACGACAAAGTTTTAGCGGCTATGACGCCCTATTTTAGTGACAAATTTTTTAATCCAAGCGCTCCATACTTCCCAGCAATCGAAGTAAAACACGACTATGAAGACGCTAAATCGCAGCTAGCCCAATTGATAGGTGCCAAAAGCGATGAACTAGTGATGACTGCCGGCGCAACCGAAAGTGTTAACTTAGCTTTTTCTGCAGCAAATTCAAGCCAAGATGATTCAGAAATTTTAGTTGGAAAATTTGAACATCATTCAGTTTTAGCTGCCGCCAAAAAATTCGGCAAACTCGTCAAAATAAATATCAAAGAATCTGGTTTAATCGATATCGAAGATTTAGCTAACAAAATCTCACCAAAAACACGCATTGTCTCTGTAATGATTGCCAACAATGAAACTGGAGTCATTCAACCAATCACAAAGATAGCTGAACTAGTTCGTAGCGAGCGCCAACGGCGCTTATCAATTGGCGATTCTAACCCAATTTATTTACATAGTGATGCTAGCCAAGGAGTTGGACAGCTCGATATTCATGTGTCGCGACTTGGAATCGACATGATCACCCTAAACGCCGGTAAAATATATGGACCAAAGCAAACCGGATTGCTCTGGGCCGACCGCAACGTATCTTTAGTGGCTCAGGTTGTTGGCGGAGGACAAGAGCGAAACTTGCGTAGTGGCACAGAGAATGTTGCCGCAGTGATTGGTTTTGCTAAAGCTCTCCAACTTACTGAAAAACACCGTAAAAATGAGAACCAAAGATTAAAAGACCTAAAACAATCGTTTAAAAAAACTCTACGCTCAAATTTCACTGAAACCGAAATGATATTTTTAGGTGATGAAAAAAAGCAACTAAATTCACATATATCGCTTAGCTTTCCTGGGATTGATGCCGAGAGAATCGTCTTTTCTTTAGAAACAAATGGCGTTTTGCTTTCAACTGGGTCGGCCTGTGCGGCAAATAAAGCCTCTCGCTCACAAACACTATGCGCTATGAATCTTGGTGAAGAAGTAATTGATGGTAGCTTACGTGTCTCAATTGGAAAACTATCAAACGAAGACAATATGAAACAAGCAGCCGAAATTATAAGCCAAACCGTCCGCGACGAAATCAATCGGATAAAAGGTGCTTCGGCGTGAGATTTGTTTTAAACATCTTAACTGCTGTAGTGGTGCTTGGTATCTTTGTTGTGGCAACAACTATTTATTTAGCGCCAAATGATATTGCTAAATGTAAAACTCCTGGAGTTTATTCTGATAGTAGCCAAACCACTTGCCAAAAAGTAGATACTGTCGTGGCAATCTCGGGCGGTAATACATCACAAAGAACTAATCACGCAGTAAAACTATTTAAAGCAGGCTGGGCAGACAAATTGATATTTTCTGGTGCCGCCGCCGACACCTCCAGCCCTTCAAATGCTAACGTCATGAAAAGCCAGGCTCAGAGCATGGGAGTGGCTAGCGGCGATATTTTAATGGAAGAAGATGCTCAAAATACAAAAGATAATGCCAATCTAACTAAGCAGATAATCCTAGACAATAACATAAAGAGTATAATCCTAACTACTAGCGGATATCATCAAAGAAGAGCTTTCTTAGAATTTGAAAACTCTTTAAAAGATACGGGTGTAAAAATCCTTAATAGCCCCACAGAAGACGACAGTGACTGGAGTTTCTGGTGGTGGCTAAACCCTCGTAGCTGGAGACTAGTAATTAGTGAATATATTGGAATAGCTGTGTTTTATGCTAGCCTTGGAGGCAGATAATGGATAACTCGAAAATTAAAGTATATGTTGGAATGAGCGGCGGAGTTGATTCTAGCCTGACTGCAGCATTACTCAAAGAACAGGGCTACAATGTAACTGGTGTTTATATGAAGAACTGGACGCAAGATTTGCCTGGAATGAAATGTCCATGGGCTGATGACCTTGCTGACGCTAAAAGAGTAGCTGTTCAACTTGGGATTGATTTTAAAGTCTTTGATTTTGAAACACAGTATCGGCAAAAAGTGGTCCAATACATGATCGATGAATATGAAGCCGGCAGAACACCAAACCCAGACATAATGTGTAATCAAGAGGTTAAATTCAAACTTTTCCTAGAGACCGCCCTTGAAGATGGCGCAGATTATATCGCGACTGGACACTATGCAGCCGTCAATAGGCACGACTCGATCAGCGAATTAATGATGGCACGAGACCAGAACAAAGATCAGACGTATTTTCTCTATAGAATTAGCGGCCAAGCAATGGATAAAACCCTTTTACCACTTGGCGAATATACAAAACCTGAAGTTAGAATTATGGCCGCCGATAGAGGTTTGTTTACGGCAACAAAAAAAGATTCACAAGGTATTTGCTTCGTTGGCAAGATTGGTATTCGAGATTTTCTTAAACAGTTTATTCCAGAGCAAAAACCTGGTAAAATAATCGATCGCGAAACTAACAAAGTTGTTGGCTACCATGATGGAGCAATATTTTATACACTTGGTCAAAGGCATGGCCTTAACGTTGGTGGTGGTATGCCGTTTTATGTTTGCGGCAAAGATATGAACAAGAACGAAGTCTACATCACGACCGACTTAAACGATTCTAGCTTATGGACGAGGAAAATAAGCCTAAGCTCACCTCACTGGATTAATACCACTCCGAAAGACGGTAAAACACTCTTGATTCGTGTTCGTCATCGAGCACCACTTGTTGAAGCTACCTTAAATTATACAGACAATAATGAACTACTTCTCACATTAAAAGATGAGCAACGAGCAATCACACCAGGGCAAAGTGTAGTAATTTATGATAATAATATCTGCCTCGGCGGTGGAATCGTAATATAAGTTAAGGAGAGAAATATGAAAAGGGAAGAATTTAAAGTTAATGGCGAGGAACTAGTTTCTAAAGTTAAGTCACTTATAAATGAGGGAAATATTCGAAAAATCATTATTAAGAATAAAGATGGTAAAACTATAATTGAACTCCCACTCACTATTGGCGCTATTGGTGCTGTCCTAGCTCCAAGCTTAGCGGCTGTTGGCGCAGTAGCAGCCCTTTTGACTGAATGCACACTCATAATCGAAAGGGCCGAACAAGCATAATATGGAATCTTTTGATAAAGTTTATGGTGGGCTAAATATTGAGCAAAAAACTGCTGTAGACACTATCTACGGTCCAGTGTTAGTTATTGCTGGACCAGGAACCGGAAAGACTCAGCTGCTAAGTGCTAGAGTTGCAAATATATTACGCCAAACCGATACTAGTCCGAGTAATATCTTATGTCTGACTTTTACTGAAAATGGTGCCGAAAACATGCGCGAGCGCTTGGCTAGTTTTATCGGAGCAAAGGCAGCATACGAAGTCGAAATTTCAACATATCATGGATTCGGAAATTCTTTATTGTCTCAGGGTCGAGACTTTATCGACGACGAGCGAACTTCGATTGATGAATTGCAACAATTTCAAATCATTCAAAAAATCAAACAAAATCTACCAAGTACCAATTTACTATATCCGTCAAAAAATACAGTTAAAAGTATTTTAAATGTCATCAACGATATCAAACAAGAAAATATTTCTCCAGAAATTTTTGAAAAAATTGTAAAACAAAATATAAAATTAATAAAAAAATCCGAAAAATATTTGAAAAGTTTAGACGCACTCGTAGGTGTTAAACAGTCAAAAAATGAAAGCGGCACAAAAAAATCAGCAAAAGATCAAAAAATTGAAGCTTTTTTTGAGCTTTATAAAAATTTAAAAGACGCCGATGAAGCACGTGCGCAAAAAAACACACCGACTTTTTTAGAAAAAATATATACAAGCTTTGAAGAACAGTCAATAAAATATGATAACGATCCCAAAAAATCTATTCAACATTTTACCCGCGATTGGCAAAATAAATACTTTAGCAAAAATGATAGCGACGAATATAAGTTTAGTGATGAATTCGCCAGCCGAAAAGCGCTTGATATTGCTGAAGTATATTATCTATACGAGTCTGAGTTAAAACTATCAACTCAACAGGATTTTAACGATATGATTTTACGGGCTATTAACTTACTTGAAGCTAAACCCGACTTTAAATTCTCGATGCAAGAAAAGTATCAATTTATTTTATTAGATGAATACCAAGATACAAATGGTGCTCAAAGTAGAATTGTTGAGCTACTTACCAAAAATGAATTACTGCCAGATCTTATTCCCAATGTATTAGCTGTGGGCGATGATGACCAGGCAATTATGGCTTTTCAAGGAGCTAAGTTCTCTAATATGCAAGATTTTGCAAATTTTTATGGAGACGAAACTAAGATAATTAACTTAACTAAAAATTATCGATCGCATCAAAAGATTCTTGATTTTGCACATAATATTGCGGATCAAATTGATGGTAGACTATCAAATATTTTCTCAAACCTCGATAAGCAAATTTACCAAGAAAATAACTCGATAACTGATATTGAAATTTGGCGCAAAAGTTTTAAGCATCAATCAACTGAGTTTAATGAAGTCGCTGAAAAAATAAACACTCTAATAAATTCTGGCGTTCAACCAAGTGATATTGCAATTTTAGCACCAAAACACAGTATTCTTGAAGAAATAGCGAAATATCTTAATCATTTAGATATTCCAATCGATTATGAGAAGTCCGAGAACATCTTAGAAGAAGCTCCAGTTCAGCAAGTTATCGAAATGTTGAAATTGGCTCAGGATATTAGTGAGGGATCCTACAATCAAAATGCCGGCTGGGCAAGAGTTTTAAGTTTTGATTTTTGGCAATTAAAACCCCTCGACATATATAAAGAAATATCCAAATTCAACAAATGGGACGAAAGCTCGCCAAACTTAACCGATATCTTGGTAGAAAGTGAAAACCAAGAAATAAAAAACATAGTAGAATTATTTATTGATATTTCGCAAAAAATTAATGATGAAAAATTTGAGACGATTATCGATTATATTGTTGGCTCAAAACAACTTCAGCCAATTAAGAAATCCCCAATGCGTGAGTACTATCAAGCAAAATCGGATGAAGATTTTTATAACCTCGCATTATATATGACGATTCTACGCGGAAAATTTCAGTCTTCAAATCAGGATAATTACTCTAAAATTCTAACAAAAGATTTCTTACAGATGATCCAATTATATGAAGAAAGTGAAATTAAAATTTTAAGTAAAAATCCTTTTTCTGCAAATAATAATTCCGTTAAAATTATGACGGCATTTAGTGCTAAAGGCTTGGAATTTTCACATACCTTTTTAGTATCAGTTGATGATTCGGCTTGGGGAGTCTCAAAAGGCAACAGCCAAACAATATCGTTGCCAAAAAACCTAGAACGCATAAAAGACCCCAACCAAGAAGATACAAAAAAGCGTTTATTCTTCGTAGCTATTACTCGAGCAAAAACTCATTTGTATTTAACTAGTTCTGAAAATTCATTCGATAATAAAACTAGGCGTCCGCTAAAATTCCTAGAAGAAAATATTGAAGCTGGTATTGTTGAAACCATCCCTGAAGGTTTCAACGAAATAAGGGTTGAAAATATAAAACATCCCGACCTTGAAATACTCGAGTTAAATTGGAATGATAAATTCTCGCCAGAAAAATTAACTAACGAACAAATTTTTATTGAAAAAATTCAAAATTTTGTTCAGTCTGCTTCATCATTAACTAGTTTTTACGATCTACAATACGGCGGACCAAAAAAATTCTTTGAAAATTATATCTTGAAATTTCCTCAAGAAGTGTCAGGCTCGGCGAGATTCGGAACTGTTATGCATGAAGTATTTGATTTTTGGCAGCGTCAAAAAAATAATAACAGCCAGCCTACACTAGAAGAAATTATAAATGAAATCAACAAGCGCATAGATAAATTGAAAATTTCGGAAAGAGAAAAAATAAATGAAAAAACTCGCGCCGAAATTGCTTTTACAAATTTTTATAACCAACGACGAAATATTTTTAAAACACCGGCTAAAAGTGAGGTTAAATTTAGAAAGATTATGCTCGATAACGGAATCTTAATTGATGGTAATATTGATCGTATTGAAATCAATGATGAAGATAAAACAATCGAAATTGTAGATTTTAAAACTGGCAATATATCGCAAAAAGATATTTTTAAAAATAAAACAAAATTACATAAATATGAGATACAATTGTATTTTTATAAATTACTGTTAAACAATTCTCCTGAATATGCTAAATATAAAGTCAATACTGGACGACTCGAGTTCATTGAAGGTGATGAGAGATATAAAACCCCAATCATAAAAAGCCTAAACTTTAACCAAGAATCAGAAGATAGAGTCAAACAACTTATTGCGGCACTTGATAAAAAGCTTAAAGCTTTTGATTTTAAAAATATTGAAAATCTTCCAAACGTAACGGTATCTGATTTGATCAAATTCGAGAATCAAATCATTGATGAGACGCAGAGATAATGATATAATAATCAAATGAATAATGATATTTTTAGTCGAAAATCACTCATTCTTACTCGCGTAGATTTTGACAAATCTAAACGCCCTCGGCTTAAGTTCGCCGATCAAATCACTGGTGAAATTATGGATTTTACTCCAGTTTACGGCAACGATATCACATTTACGATTAATACCACAAAACGCTACTGTATCGGCTGGCACGATCTAAAAACTGGAGAGGATTTCGCATGCCCTGAAAAAGCCGAAATTGATCCTAAATATGAACAGTGTCCAAGATGCCAAAAACGAACTGGCTTTAATCCTGCTTTTTATAATGCTGCTGATGGAGACATTTCACAGCAACAGCAAATAAGAAACGCTCAGCCCCATTTTGTTTATTTAGCATACTTCGCGCCCAATACAATCAAAGTTGGTATTTCGTTCGTTGGCCGAGATATAACTCGCTTACTCGAGCAGGGCGCCCGCAGCGCATTAATCTTAGGCGAGTTTTCTAGCGCCAACATAGCCCGAGATTATGAAGCAAAAATATCTGCCATGCCAGGCATCTGCGAAAATGTTAAAAGTAATCTTAAACTAAAATTACTCGAACAAAATTATGATAGTAAAATCGCTGAAAGAGAACTACTTAAAACTAGGTCGAAAATCGAACAAGTATTAAATATTACGTTTGATGATTATAACGTGCAAAGCCTAGATGGTTTTTATTCAGACCAAGCAATACCTAGCGGTAACTTTATATCAATCAGTGATCAATTTGCCAGTAGCGAAGAAATTATTTTTTCTGGCAAATTAATAGCCCAAGTTGGATATGTATTGATTGTTAGCCAACAAAACGAGAACTTAACTTTGCCGATTAAAAAATACACTGGCCGCAAAATAAGCCTAAGCCCAACTCTCACCGATATCGAGCTTCCAGAACGACAAGCTTCGCTTTTCGACTTTTAAAACCAAGCTTTATTTTATCGTAAAAAAGTGCTAAAATACTATTAATGAGTAAGGCTTTTTATAGAAAATATCGCAGTAAAAAATTAAGCGAGGTTGTGGGACAACAGCATATAACTACTGTGTTAGAATCAGCCTTAAAAAAGAAAAAAATCGCCCATGCGTATTTATTTACGGGCCCTCGTGGAGTTGGAAAAACCAGCGTAGCTAGAATTTTAGCTCACGAAATAAATAAAATACCGTACACAGACGAATCTTATCACCCTGATATAATCGAAATTGACGCAGCCAGTAATAATGGCGTTGACGACATCCGTTATCTAAGGGACCAAGTTCAAACAGCGCCTTTTTCAGCTAAAAAAAGAATTTATATAATAGATGAAGTTCATATGTTAAGTAAACAAGCTTTTAACGCACTTCTAAAAACTCTTGAAGAACCACCAGAGCATGTCGTCTTCATCTTGGCTACTACCGATCCTCACAAACTACCTCCAACAATTATTAGTCGGACTCAACAATTTGTTTTTCACTATATATCACAAGATGATATCTGTAAACAGTTACGTTTTATCGCTGATAGTGAGAAAATATCTATTTCCGATGACGCTATAAAGATTATAGCCGAAAGAGGCGGCGGCAGTTTTCGCGATAGCATATCACTACTAGATCAAATTTCGAGCATCAATTCATCTGATGAAATATCAACTGAAATGCTTGAGAATTTACTTGGGCTGGTGCCACAACACAATATTCAAAAGTTGATTGAACTTTATGACAGCCAAAATGTTATAGAAATCATCAAAACTCTTGACGAGATCAAACACTCCGGCATTAATATGCAGATATTTATTGACCAATTTATTTTAGAAATTAGAAATAATCTAAGTCAAAAACCATATTTAGTCTCACTTTTAACACCCTTAATCGAAGCTAAAAATTCGCCTTTTATAGATATTGAATTATTATCAATCTTAATAAAGCCAAAGAAAAATCATTCCGTAGCAGCAAGTGTCGCTACTAATGCGTCTGACTTTATATCAGCACCAGTCGAGAAAATCGTCAATAAGCCTTTAGTAAAAAAATCAGCACCTTCTGTAAAAAACAAAATACAAGCACCCGTCGAAAAATCTGAAGAACAAATCATAGCAGAATCTATGCCAACTGGCGAAACGCATGAGTTTGTTTGGGCGGATCTTTTACAGTCGATAAAAGCCGAAAATATGCCGGCCTATTCAATTATAAATAAGGTTGATTACGTCATCGAGAACGACACTATTAAACTTTATGCCGGACGACCTCTATACAAAAAGAAATTGGATTCGGCCAAGTATCGGACTATAATTGGTTCGGCAATGAAAAAAATTGGCGCCGGGGGTTGGAGGATAGAAATACTATCTGATAAAAAACCACCGGAAGACGAGACAACTGCAGCAGTTTTTGATATAATGGGTGGCGGAGAAGAGGTTAATGTGAATGAATAATTCAAGCAAAAATAGTGACCATGTAGCTGGTAAAATACCGCCTCAAAATATTGACGCCGAGAAAAGTTTACTTGGCGCAATTTTAATCGATGAGGAAGTGATTGCAGATGTTGCAGAAATAACAAAATCAATTGATTTTTATGATAAGCGTCACGCGACTATCTATGGTGGAGTTATTCGACTTTATGAAAAACACAGCCCAATTGATCTTTTAACTCTAACCGACGAGCTTAAGAAGAAAAACGAACTAGACATCGTCGGAGGCTCTAGCTACCTATCCGAACTTACTAATTACGTCCCGACATCAGCCCATGCTAAATCATATGCTGAAATAGTAACTCAAGCAGCAGTTCGCAGGCGTTTGATTAAAGCTAGTGGCGAGATATCGGATCTAGCTTTCAATGAAGAGCTATCTGTACCGCAATTACTTGGCCAAAGTGAAGCAGAATTGTTTAATGTTTCGGATCAATCCTTAAAACAAGACCTTACATCAATTGAGAGCATTCTTGACGAGAGTTTTGAACGACTCGATGAACTATATAAGAATAAAGGCGCTTTACGCGGCATTAAGACTGGTTATCGCGACTTAGATAACATGACCGCCGGTCTACAGCGAAGCGACCTAATAATCTTAGCAGCTCGCCCAGCCATGGGTAAAACTACCCTTGTGACCAACTTAGCCTATAACGTTGCGACAATCGAAAAAAAATCCGTGCTATTCTTCAGCCTTGAGATGAGCAAAGAACAGCTAGTTGATCGTATGCTGGCAGACGCGGCTGGAGTAGATAGCTGGAATATCCGCACCGGCAACTTAAGTGACGATGATTTCGCAAAGTTGTCTGACGCAATGGGTGAGATGGCTGAAGCGCCAATCTTTATCGACGATACTCCCGGCGTATCCGTCTTAGAGATGCGCACTAAAGCCCGTAGAGCCGCTCATGAAAATGAGCTCGGACTAATCATCATCGACTATTTACAGCTAATGCAGGGAAGTGGCTCAAGCCAAGCCCAAGGAAACCGCGTGCAAGAAGTGTCTGAAATCTCACGTGGACTCAAGCTTTTAGCGCGCGAATTAAATGTACCCGTAATCGCACTTTCGCAGCTTTCACGCTCAGTCGAAAGTCGACAGCCACAAATCCCTCAATTGGCTGACCTTCGTGAATCTGGATCAATCGAGCAGGATGCCGATATAGTAATGTTTATCTATCGTGAGGCTTATTATAATCCTGAAACCGAACGCGATAATATTACTGATCTGATTTTAGCAAAACACCGCCATGGGCCAACTGGCACGGTTGAACTTTACTTCCACCCAGAGCGTCTACGCTTTATGTCGCTTGATCGTAAGCATCAATAAATTCCGTATCATATAATATTGCGCCACAGTAATGCTTATGCTATACTATTTTTATGACTGGTGGGAAACAAAAAGAATTTAATACTGAGAATGTTTTAAGCTTTACTGAGGTGGCGGTGCCAACCATAATGGTGATTTATGGTTTTTTGGCAAAATTCGGCTTAGTATCTAATGAATACTACACATCCGACGCCGTTTTATATATATTGTCTTTAGTAATGATGGGAGTCGCCCTAATAACTGTAGCCAAACCAAGCTTAATAAAGCCCCTAGTAAAAACTGTCACCTATCACATCTTAACGTTGCTGTTTTTAACTTTCGTCACTGGCTTTAGCTCGCCCTTTTTAGCAGTCTGGATTTTACTTTTGATCAACACCTCAAAACACTTCTCAATAGATACATCATGGAATAGTATTTTAATATTCATATCAGCATCAGCTCTACAATCATTTTTCTTTTTACCTAATGACCCCGGCGCACAGCTCAAGCAGCTAATAACAGTCTTGACTTTCTCGGCACTTGGCGCAATTGTTGTGATAATATTCCATTCACAAAAAGTCAATCAAGCTGACCTCGTAAGTTCAAAAAAGAGAGAAAGCCTTGAACGTGAGCGCCTTTTAACAATCGTAAATAATCTTACTGACAGTATGATGGTGGTATCAAAAACTGGCAAAATTGAGATTTTTAATGCTTCAACCCTTAACCTACTTGACACCAATCAAAGCCTAATTGGTAAAAATATAAACCGAGTGCTAGAACTGAAAGATGAAAACAATAAGCCATTTAATTTTGATAAAAGCTTTAAAACAGCAAAATCTAATTTAATTAGAAACGATTTAACACTTAAAGTCGAGAGCGAAACCATCAAAACCGAATTGAGTATTCTCCCAATTAGGGGTACGTATTCAGAGCAGAAAAAAGCCAACCAACAGAGCTTTGTTGTAATTATACGAGACATCACTAAAGAAAAGACTCTCGAAGAGGAGCGCGACGAGTTTATTAGTGTCGTTAGTCATGAGTTAAGAACACCTGTAGCGATTGCTGAAGGCGCTATAAGTAATCTTAGCTTAATGATCGAAAAGAAGGCTCCAGAAGCTCAGATGAAGCAATCTGTTCAGTCTACGTATTCTGAAATAATGTTTTTAGCCAATATGATTAATGACCTATCAACACTTTCACGCGCCGAAAGAGGAGTTGGCGATAACGCCGAAATTATAAATACTAAAAAACTCGGTGAAGATCTTTATAATAAATACCAAAAAGAGGTGTCTACTAAAGGACTTACTTTAGATTTAGACCTCGATTCTAATCTCAAAAATATTAAAACTAGTCGACTCTATCTTGAAGAGCTCCTGCAAAATATTATCACTAACTCAATAAAATATACTAAAGAAGGTGATGTGTTAATATCAATAAAAAATGAAGGCAATAGCATACGCTTTGCCGTCACTGATACTGGTATTGGTATATCCAAAAACGACCAACAAAAAATCTTTAATAAATTCTATCGTAGCGAAGATTATAGAACTCGCGAAACAGGCGGAACTGGTCTAGGGCTATATGTCGCTTCAAAATTGGCACGCAAAATGAATACTAAAATCGAACTTCAAAGCCGGTTAAATTACGGATCAACTTTTAGTTTTAAACTTCCGTCTGCTAAAGACTAGAATTTTCTAAAATCTATCTCCCGACCGCGCCAAACCATTCGGCCAAAAAATCGTCGGTAAATACCATAGATAAATATACAAATCTCTTGTAGTATTATGACTGGATAAAGTAGTGCGCCAAGCCATGCGCCGCGAGACCAAACTAGAGAAGTGTAACAACCATATATTAGTACCGAAAAAATAACTTGAAGTAGGTAAAGCGCAAAAATAGTGTCAAATTGGTTCATAACTGTTTTTGCAGTCACGATAGCAAATGGCAAAAAATGTAGCGTTAAAAACGGTAGAATGAGTAATATTATACTTGGATTTTTAAATATTCTAAGGGCAAAATTACGCTGTTCAGTTTGAATTTGCGAGCTCCATTTCTTTTCAAAGTTAACCCCAAACTTTCCTTCGTCAATCACAAATCTATAGTGCGGGTTTTCGACTTCAAATAGTTCACCATCTTCAATATTTAAGGTTTTTGCTATCTCAGATTCGGGCATAATTGCTTGGCGATATTTGATAAACCCATTTAGCTGATTAATCAATATTTCTCGCTCTATCATCCACGCACCAGAACTAGAAGGCGGATTACTGTGTCGGCCTAAAATCAATTCAAGATAGTAACGCAAAGTAGAGAATAATACTGAAGCTCGGTAATTATCGTTTCTTGATGGAAGAATACTTAGCATTTTAGCCTTATTATTTAGTATAAAAGACGTTATCAAGTTAATTGTGTCTCTTGAAATTTTTGTGTCTACACTCAAAAATAGTAGATAATCGCCACTAGCCTCCGAGCTCAATCTCTCATAAGCATAGTTTCGCCCAAGCCAACCTTCAGGGGGCTCTTCACCTCGAATGAAGCGTACACCAGAGTGAGCAAAAGCTTTTACTCTATCTGACGTATTGTCAACAGAATTATCGTCAAGTACAATTATCTCCATCTTAGGATAACTACTCGATAAAACCCTCTCAAGGCATTCAGTCATTGCGGTTTGCTCATTTCTGGCTGGTATCAATACACTAACACTAGGCATCTCATCTAATTTAAAATTGTTTTTTGATATGGTTTTTTGTCGATATTTTAAAAATGACCGTAATAGTCTGTAGGCCAAAAATGAGTTAGCTAGACTGACTAATATATATAATAAACTAAGCATTAGATCTATTTTATCACTTGACAAGTAAAAAATAAATAGGTATACTTGACATATCAAGCCTTCATAGGCTTTTTAATTTTGGGAGTATAATCCAAGAGGAGAAAAATGGCAAAAGCTAAAAAATCTGAGACTAAAGTTACAAGAGTGAAAGCTAAAGACGATTCAAACAAGAACGTCAAAACAGCTAAGCCTAAAGTCAACGAAACATCAAAAAAAGCTACAAGTAAGTATGCAGCTAAAGTTTCCGGTAAAAAAGTTAAAAAAACTAGAAAGCCCGCACCAAAATTCATTCGAATTATATTCAAACCGTTTATCAGCCTTGGTTCATATTTAAAAGGCGCCTGGAGCGAGCTAAAATTAGTTCGCTGGCCAAGCCGCAAAGAAACATGGAAGATGACAGGGTCAGTCCTTGGATTCTCGATTGCGTTTGGCGCCTTGATACTTTCGGCAGATATTCTATTCGAATGGTTATTTAAATTGATGTTAGGACAATAAAAGGAGAAATATGAAACGATACGATTCAACCAGAAGCTGGTACGCAGTAACAACATACGCAGGATACGAAGATAAAGTAGCTGAAAGCTTACGCCAAAGAATTAACGGCGTCGATATGGCCGACAAAATTTTTGACGTAATGGTACCTAAAGAAAAACAAATTGAAGTCAAGAATGGCAAACGTAAAGTTGTCGACCGTAAGATTCTACAAAGCTACGTTTTAGTAGAAATGAAATTGACCGAAGAAACTTGGTTTGTAGTTCGTAACACTCCAGGCGTAACTGGTTTTGTTGGTGCCGGAACTGAGCCTACTCCAGTCTCTGAAAAAGAAATGCGTGACATTAAACGCCGCATGGGCGCAGAAGAACCAAAGTACGATATCAACTTCTCTGAAGGTGAAATCATCAACATTATCGATGGACCATTCAAAGGCTTCGAGGGCGCAGTTAGCGAAATCGACGCCATCAAAGGTAAACTAAAAGTCATGGTCTCAATGTTCGGTCGCGAAACACCAGTTGAACTTGACGCTCTACAAGTTAAGAAAATCTAAATTAACTACGTAATATTTAAATAGCCCTTGATTTGAACCAAGGGCTATTATTTATGTTTTGTTTTACTAGGACTGAATCAGATGGTTTATTTATCAATCGCTTCACTAAATTTATCAATACTATTTCGAACTTTAGTTGCGTAAAATATTCCAGTGACTCCAGTTAGTAGGGCATATACTCCTAAAATCATCATTAGGACCGCGCTAGTTAATCCTGGCTTTGTAATCATTAAGATTCCGGCTACTATACCCAAGAAACCAGATAGCGACCAAGTAATTTTATCAGCCTCATCTTTTTGCACGCCTAAACCAACTACAATATCAATAACTCCTCTTAGTAGGACCACGACACCAATTACCGTCAACACTAGATCAAGCGAGAAGCCCGGTGAAAGCAGTAGTGTTAAGCCAGTCGCGATAAAAATTAGTGTTGATATAACCGCACCAGCCACAGATCGTTCTTGTTTGAGATTAGAAAAAATCTGCACGAAACTAATACAGCCAAAGAATAGCAGAATTACTGCCAAAATTTGGATAATTGCAGTTATCGTCCAATCGGGTGCTATAACGGCTATAACGCCAAATACTGCCATCGAGATTGAAATTGCCAAGATCGATAGCCATAAATTTTCAATATATTGTCTAATTTGTTTTAACATTCGTTCTCCTTATTTATAGCTTAATTGTACTCTATATGTTTATGCTTGTAAACATTTGTCTAAATATCCAGCCTTAGCTTAGCCAATTACTCGTTGCATTTATAGCGCCAATATGCTAAAATATGTAAGTTACGCACTTGAATAATCAAGTAAAATTTATAAGGAAAAGCAAATGGCAAAAAAAATTATCGGAAATTTGAAACTTCGTATTCCAGCCGGACGTGCGACTGCAGGTCCTCCAGTTGGATCAACTCTTGGTCAGTGGGGACTAAATATGATGGATTTCATTAACCCATTTAACGACGCAACTAAAGATCTAATGGGTAAAGATGTGATCGTACATATGCAAGTTTTCGAAGATCGAACATTTACTTGGAAGTCTCTAGGACAACCAGTTGATGACTTGATCCGCGAAAAAGCTGGTATCAAAAAAGGTGCAGCCAACAGTAAAACCGACAAAGTTGGTAAAATTACTAAAGCTCAACTACAAGAAATTGCAGAAAGCAAAATGGAACACCTAAACGCAACTTCAATCGAAGGTGCAATGAACACAATCGCCGGAACCGCTCGCTCGATGGGCGTAGAGATTGCCGAATAAAGAAATCTTTAACTAGAGCTAAAAACACGTCAGAAAACGGCGTGTTTTTTAAATTAACACTTAATAAATGCTTATGCTATATTTAAGATAGCTTAGACAGAAGCATAAAAGCGTTGATTTTAACTATTGGAGTAGTGAAGCAACAGATACCTGAGTCTAAATCTTAAGGCTAGAGTTGATAGTACTACACCAAAAACCATCTGGATTAACCCGTGGAATCAGTATATCTATATACATAGGTAAATGTACAAAAAGCGCTGCCCAGGCGTTTTCATAATAAGGTAAATAAGGAGTCGCATGAAAAACACTAGCAAACTTATCAAAATTTTAGCAATAACAAATATTATTACTGTAATCGCACTGTTTGTGTTGAGCTATTTCCTGTATATAAATTTCCGCAACGATTTGGTTAATGTTGAGACAAACGGTGATACCGGAGTGAAAGTCACGAATCTAGAAATGTATCTGCGAAAAGCTGGCTTAGTCGACGGCGAAACTAGTCGAGACGACATTAACCCATACTCTCTCGAACAGATGGAAGAATTTCAAAAATACTACGACAAAAAGTAGTCTAATGGTGAATAATTAGATATTTAGAACTCTAGTTGAACCTACGCTAGAGTTCTATTTTTTGCCAAAAATACGTAAAAATGGTATAATTACAATTATGAAAAACCGACTAGTGTTAGTTATCAACCCGCGTTCTAGCGGTTATTCTTTAGTTCATGAAAAAATCGTCCGCAACATTAATCGCCTCAATTTAGCCGAAAACCAAAGAATGACTTATGAAATCCAGACCACAAATCCACTCGATAACGCCGAAAAAATGGCTAAATTACTCCAAGACGACGACACTGTACTAGTGGCTGGCGGCGACGGCACCGCTCATATCGCAACTAATGCGATTATTTTTTCAAATAAAACAGGAGTTAAAATTAAGTATACTGGGTTTGGTAATTTCAACGACTATGCTCACAGTTTCTCTGGCAACAACTCTAGATCATGTTTAAATGCTATAAAGGACGGTAAAGTTGTCGCCGAATTAAAACCACTAAAAATTTATATAAATGACGAGTTCTATCGGCTAGCACCGCTTTATGCAACCGTTGGCTTGACGGCCGAAATGGCTGAGATTTTTGAACACCCTAAGGTGCGTGGTGCATTAAAAATTACGCCCGGCAGAAATACACGCCTGATATTGTCTCTTTTAGCCGCAACTAGGTTTTATTTTAATCATAGACGTACCAACATTCTTAATATTAAAAATATCGGTCTAGACGGTGATGAGTGCATAAAAAATAAAAATAATATCACAGATATAGTCTTTATGAACGGCCCACGTATGGCAAGAATTATGAAGTCAAACTACAATAAAAAACACCCCGAGAACTTTGGCTTTAGAGTCTTAGATTCAAGCAAAATCATTAAGAATATTCCTTTTATTACCAAAGGATTGTTTGGGTTCCTCCCTTTAAAACGTGTAATATCTGCACAAATTAACTTCAAAAAACCTCAAGATATATTCTTTCAAATCGAAGGCGAGTCAGCGACCGTCAAAAACGTCAGCTCAATCAATGTCGAGCAGTCAAATCAAATCATTAACATATTGTAATTATTGCATATTTATGGTATAATATATAAATCTTCTCTTGAAGAAAATATGTATAAGGGGTGTATATTATGAGTACAGAAGAGCACATTAAATATATTATGACAAATTTTGGGCGACAATTAGGCAATCATTCAATTTCAGAGCGTCAAATTAAACTTATCTCTCAATATACAGGCTTGAATAATGAAGAAGTAATTTGTCTTTTTGAAAAACTGAGTGTTGCACATCAATCAATCTGTAAAATAGAAAGAGACGCTGCAATAACGGCTGTTGGTACCCTGGAAGATCGCGAGATCATTAGGCGTAATTTATTATTAGATTTTATTTATAATACCATAAATAATGGTATTATCCATTTTGAAGATTTAAATATTATTTTTAAAAATTACGGATACAAGGAAGACGCACTAAGCTTGTATCAAGAATCGATCAAAAGAAAGATAAATTCCTTAATTTAGTCATAATAATTATTACCCGGTAACAGCCGGGTATTTATTTGACCAAGAATAAATTATATGGTAGAATTATAGAGTTAATAATATCAATGTTGGGAGATTAAATCAAACGATTTTAATCGCTATCACCACAGAAAGGGTTCATAAATGGCAAAGAAAAAAGCCGATCTATTAGAAGATGTTAAGGCCTTAGGTCTAAAGCTAACAGAAAAAAACACAATCGCTGAAATTAGCGAGGCTATTAAAAATGCTGCTGAAAATACAAAAGAAGTAGCCGAAGAGGTGGTTGAGGAGGTCAAAGAAAAGGCTGAAGAAATTATCGAAAAAGTTGAAAAAAAAGCTGACGAAGCTTTTGCTAAAAGCGGTAAGCGAAGCAAAAAACACGCCGAAGAAGTGGCTGAAATCGAAGAAAAAGAAGCTCGTAAAGCTGCTGGCGATACAACACCAGTTGATGGTAGCGAAGCAGCTATCAAAAAAGGTCCAAAGCCAGTTACTCGTCCAAAACTAGAACGACGCGGCAAAAAATATCAAGCAGCCGCTGCTAAGGTTGAAAAAGACAAAGTTTACGCTCTAAACGACGCGCTTAAACTAGCTACAGAAACTAACCCAGCAAAATTTGACGCCAGTGTTGAGGTTCACGTACGACTTGGTGTTGACCCACGACAAGCCGACCAAAACATTCGCTCAACAGTTGTACTTCCAAACGGAACTGGTAAAGATGTTAAAGTAGCGGTATTCGCCCCAGAATCAGAGCACGCCGCAGCTAAAAAAGCTGGTGCTAACATTGTTGGTGACGAAACATTCCTAAAACAACTTGAAAAAGGTGACCTTAACTTCGATATTCTTATCGCTACTCCAGGCTACATGCCAAAACTTGGTAAATTCGCTCGAGTTCTAGGACCACGAGGTTTAATGCCAAACCCTAAAGCGGGTACAGTATCTGCAGACGTCGTTAAAGCCGTTATAGAAGCTAAAGCTGGTAAAGTTGAATACCGAGTCGATAAGCAGTCAATCGTTCATTTGAGTATCGGTAAAGTATCATTCGGAGATGGCAAGCTAGCAGAAAACGCCAAGAGTTTCTTTGATAGTCTAGCCGCTCAAAAACCAAGCAGCATTAAATCCACTTACGTAAAATCTGTAGCTATTACAACCACACAAGGTCCAAGCATCAAAGCCGAAAACCCAATTGCTTAATTTAATAAATTAGCAATTAAACCACAAAATCTCCGCAGTTCTTTGCGGAGATTTTGTTTTATTTAGAAAATATTATACAATAGCTGTAGTAGCATCAACATACACTACCAAAAAAGAGAAAGAAGGAGTGATTCGATGAGTACTTTACAAGAAAAGCGCACTGAAGCTAGTTCCTACCGTCAAACTTTGTTGAAACTGGAAAAAATTAAATTTAGCGCTCGCCAAAACGAGGCTAAAAAACTACTTAAGATTAGAGGTATTGATAATCTCAGACAGTTACTAACCATATCGATTTTTTATAGAGGCGTAGAAAATGCTCTTTATAGTCTAAACTACGGACAAAAAGTAAATATAATAAAAGCAGTCAACCAGACGAAAGACCTAGTCGGAAAATTTAATTACAGTTACATGTTCGAAAGAAAATACTTAATCGATATGTATAGTTTTTTTAGCTTATTTGGTAAAAATTTTACTAAAATAAACGGCGGCATAAAGCCAGCTAATAAAGAACTTGAGGCTCTATTTTTAGGAGAAGAAGGTAACGCAATTGTATTGTTTGATTTAACTAATCACAGCCATACAAATGTAGAAGATTTTGTGAAAGCTCAAGATTATTTTATTAAAAAACATACCGAAATGACGGCTGCGGGAGATCTAAGATCCGTATATGGACGTTATGCAAATAGTGATTATAGAGAAACTAAGGAAAGTGCACGAAAACAATTAATTTATTTCAAAGCTCAAAAAGATTGGGCACTACAATTAATTGAAAAAATGCAATATGTCGGTATTTACGATATATTGTATTAGCACAATATAACCTGCTAAATAGCAGGTTTTTTAATATAAAAAATAGCCCACTAATATCGTGAGCTAAAAACTTCGGGTTTAGGAAAATATGAGCGTAATCTCTCATTGCGATCTAAATTTGCAATAAAGAAATTAGTAGCAATTGCTAGATGAAACGTAAAATCTCGTCCGATCTCGTCGGATTTATAGTATGAAAACAAACCTTTATCAATCAATTTTATTATCTTTTCTTCAGCTAATTGTTTATTATCGCCATCCGAATCAAAGACTAACTTTAAATCAAAATAACGGCCCATTAGTGCTCTTCCAGATTTGCTTTCGTAAAACCGAGCATAATGTATAGTCGGGCAAGTCTTTCTAATATAATCGCCCTTATTAGTGCAATCATATTTTGAAATTAACCCTCGGTGTTTATCATCTCGCTCGAACGAATCGTCACACACTGCATAACCTTTACGACCATAGACTTGTAGGTAACTACGTGCAACTTCAGGAAATAGAGTTTCTAGTAAATCTTTACGACCAATATCACCATGCGTATAACTCGCGATATCCATCGTATGGATGGCTTTGCTGTTTCTAAATAGCTGAATCATTTGATTACAATCAGCTAGACCATTACTAGCAAGAATAAAAGACTGTTCTAGTTTTTTATTCTTAAAACCTTCTTTTTTAATATAAAATCGGTTGGTCCTTTGATAATTCGCTCTAGCGTGCTGTTCGCACATTAGGGCAGTTTTGAGATCAAGCAAAGTCTCTGGCGAAAGTGAATCTCTCCAGTGGCCCATCAACCGTTGGACCAATGCTTCATTAACGTCACTCTGGCCATCAACGTCCCCAAGCGGGGCAGCGTTCAACTCATTTTCTGGCAGTAAAACTTTTAAAGAATTTCCATCATTCATATATTTTTCGCCCCCTATAAATGTACTATAATTAATTTATTATATCATATTTATGCTAATTCATCAAGTAACTTATTTAGGTAATTGACTATTTAAAGCTTGTATGCTAAAATATATCCAAGTTACCAGAGACAGTAGCGGAAGAAGCGAAAGCCGATTCTTAATAAGCTACCGAGGAATTCTTATTCTGAGATGGGTCTTTGGTGGCGAGTTTTTTGAAATTTAGAGTTTAGCTTTAAAATCAGAAAACAAATCACCAGAAACTTAACAATTTAGATCGAATAACTAAAAAAGGAGTTTTTATGGCACTTACACGCGATAAAAAGAACCAGTTGGTTGCGGATTTAAGCGACGCTCTTAAAGACGCTAAGATGACAGCTTTCGCCGAGTATAAAGGACTAACTGTTGCCGATTTGCAAGAGTTACGAAAAGAAGCTCGCGAAGCTGGTGTCGTAATCAAGGTTGTTAAAAACCGCCTTGTACGAGTAGCTTTAAAAGAAATTAAAGAGTACAAAGATACTGATACTAGCGCCCTAAAAGGTCAACTAGTTTACGCTATCTCAAGTGAAGACGAAGTTGCCGCTGCGCAAGTTCTAGGAAAATTTGCAAAAACCCACCCAGAGATGAAGTTGGTTGGCGCATTTTCTAACGATGGACAATCAATCGACGCTGCGACTATCACAACTCTTTCAGAACTTCCAGGAAAAGATCAACTTATCGGTCAGATTGTCGAAACTTTACTTTCGCCAATTCATGGCATTACAGGTGGTCTTACCAACGAAGATTTGGCGTTTCGAACAGAAGCAACCAATTAATTTATAATATAACTTTAACAATATAAATATCTATTGATAGCCTTATAGCTTATCATTAGATAAAAAAGGAGTCAAAATGGCTGACATTAAAAAGCTTGCTGAAGAATTGACTAAACTTACAATTCTAGAAGCAAATGATTTGAAAAATCTTTTGAAAGATGAATACGGAATCGAACCAGCTGCTGTTGCCGTAGCTGCTGGTCCAGCTGCAGGTGCAGATGCTGCAGATGAAAAAACTGAATTTACTGTAACTTTGAAGGACGCAGGTGCCGCTAAAGTTGCTGTTATTAAAGCAGTTAAAGAAATCACCGGTCTTGGACTTGGTGAATCAAAAGCTATCGTTGACGGTGCACCAGCACCAGTCAAAGAAAAAGTTTCTAAAGATGAAGCTGAAGAAGCTAAAAAGAAACTTGAAGAAGCTGGCGCAACCGTCGAGCTTGCTTAATCTAATACAAAATCAACTAATTTCGATCTAATTTATTAAGAACTTACAAATAATTCGCTCAAATACTTGGGCGAATTTTTGTATATGTATTTTTTACAACGTTTTTACAAATACAGATTAAAACTTGTGGAAAAATCCTTAAAATTAGCTTTAACAATCTAAAAGCTTGACAAGTAGCCGAAAAAGTAGTAAGCTTATCTTGACTATTAACAAAAACAGACAAAGGAAAACTGCGAGGAATATGTCTGAATTACCAGAAAAACAAGTAAAACGGTTGAAATCGTTAATTCAAGATGCGGAAACAAGTTTAGCAGCTGCAAAAGAGCTACTAATTAGCATTATTGGCGAGGACAGCAATGTTGTCACACCAAGCACTTCTGTTATCGAAAGCCCCCAGGGCAAAGTAATCGAAGGTGTATTTGATGGACAAACCATGATTGGTCCTGACGGTAAAAACTACCCAGTGCCAGCAAACTACGCTTCAAAGTCAAAGCTCGTGGAGGGCGACATCTTGAAGCTAACTATCAACGATGATGGTGGTTTTGTCTACAAACAAATCGGGCCTGTCGCTAGACGACAAATCATCGGAACACTAATCAACCATGATGGTGGCTTCTTTGTTGAAGCTGGAGGCAATGAATATAAAATATTACTTGCCAGCGTAACTTACTTCAAGCTAAAAATTGGCGACCAAGTAACTATCGTCGTCCCAGAAGACAATCCCGACGCCACATGGGCAGCTGTCGAAGCATCATTTTAAAGTTTGAGAGATTTATACTTGATGTAGAAATAAAAATTGCGAGCAATGCGAGACCTCGCAATTTTTATTTATTATGATAAAATTAAAAGATGAAAGAAATATCTAAATCCAGTCTAAAAAAATACAAATCCAGCTTTTATGATGATAAAAATAATCAAATCGCCCAGCGTGCAGTTATATCAAACGGTATATACCAGTCAACGCGTGACTATAGCGCAGTAAATCTAGACCAAAACCAATGGTCATACGAGATTGATGCAGGCGATATTCATAGCCAAGAACAATCCGGCAGATGTTGGCTTTATGCGGCCTTAGTTTTGGCTGAAACCAAAATGGCTAAAAACTTAAAAGTTGCAAACTTAAAATTATCGAAATCATATCTATATTTTTACGATAAACTTGAAATGGCTAATTCGTTTTATCAAAATATCATCGATATAAGAGATAAAGATCTTCATAGCAAAGATGTCCAGCATATTCTTAGAGTTAAACAGTACGATGGCGGCTATTGGCACGAGGCTGCTAATTTAATAGAGAAGTATGGCGTGGTCCCAGAGTCAGCAATGACCGAAACTCAAGACACGAAAAACTCAGGCTCACTCAACTCGATTTTAAATGAAAAATTATCTATTGATGCTCAGAAATTGCGCGACAGCAAAAAACCCGAAGAATTAAAAGAGCAGCTCTTAACTGAAATTTATAAAATTTTAGCAATTTCTTATGGCCAACCGCCTGAAGACTTCACATTTGATTATTTACCGCAAGAGGATAAAGATAAAAAAGATGACGATAAGAAATCTAAAGACTCCAAAAAAGATAGCAATAAAAAGAATTTGAAAACTATAAAGTCTACACCCTTAGAATTCTGGCAAAAATATGGTGTAGAAATCTCAGACTTCGTCAGCCTAAACTTCATGCTAGATTATAAAAAATCTAAATGGAACACTCATTACGAAGAAAATGACGTTGATTCAATGTACGGTAAAAAATATCGATTTGCAACTATTCAGATTTCTGATAGTGTTAAAAAATCAATCGTTAAACAGCTCAAGAATAATGAACCAGTTTGGTTTAGCTGGGATGTCGAAAAGCAATTTTCAAATAAACTTGGAATCTTAGACTCAAACATTTGGAAATATAATGAACTTTACGGTTTGAATCTATCGCTAGATAAAGAATCACGTGGCTTATATAGGGACATCAGCAGTTCGCTTCACGCAACAGCTATTGTTGGATTTAGAGAAGAAAATGGCAAGATTACACACTGGAAGGTTAAAAATAGTTGGGGTAAAGATCGCGGCCAAAGTGGCTACATATCGATGAACGATAATTATCTAGAAGATTACGTTTTAGACGCCACAATTCGCAAGAAATATCTGCCAAAAGCAGTCCAAGAAATATTCGACAAGCAACCTGAAATAATTACTTATTGGAAATAATCAAATGAAACTTGAAGATTATACCTACAATTTACCAGAAGAACTAATCGCCGATAAACCGCCTAAAAACCGTGGAGAGTCAAGACTAATTGAGATAAACAGAGCCACCGGCCAGATTCGAGATAATCTATATAAAAACATTGCTGACTATTTTCAAGAGGGTGATGTTTTAGTATTAAATGATACTAAAGTGATTAAAGCGCGACTATTCGTTAAAAAAGAATCTGGCGCCGACAGGGAATTGGTCGTGCTCGAAAGACACAGCTTTGATGCAGACTGGTTTACGCATAAAGTTATGTATCGCGGCAAACTAAAAGCTGGCGATAAATTAACGATTAGTGGCTCAGACGCGGAATTGGCCGTCAAAGAAATCCTTGGTGATGGTCTAGCGATAATCGAATCAAATCAAGATCTGCGCGATCTGTGTGAAAGATTTGGTGCAGTACCGCTGCCGCCATACATGAAGCGTGATGCCACACCTCTTGATATTGAACGTTATCAAACAGTTTTCGCAGACGAGAAAGGTTCTGTGGCAGCACCAACCGCGAGTTTAAATATGACAGAAGAGATCTTACAAACGCTAAAAGATAAAGGCGTAAATGTTTGCTATCTAACTTTACACGTTGGGCTTGGCACCTTTATGCCAATTCGAGTCGATAATCTAGAAAAACATAAAATGCACCAAGAATATTTTCAAATACCGGTTAAAACCATAGAAGAGATTCAAAAAGCCAAACAAAGTGGTAAAAAAGTTTTTGCACTTGGTACAACCGTAACGCGAACTTTAGAATATGCGGCCGAAGATATTTTAAATAAGCAAGCCGAACCATTAACTGGAGAAGCAGACATTTTTATCTATCCAGGATATAAGTTTCAAACTATTGACGCGCTAATCACTAATTTTCATGCGCCAAAATCAACAGTTCTAATGTTAGCCAGCGCTTTTGCTGGCTGGGACAACCTCAAAAAAGCCTACGATCACGCTGCCAGTGAAAAATATCATTTCTTGTCATATGGCGACTCAATGATTATTACCTAAATATAGATCCTCCATTTTATATGCTATAATGTTAGATATGAATGAAAATGCAATTTCAATTAAGAATTTTAGTCTATCTTTTGGAAAAAAGAAGATCATCGACGATTTATCGTTTGAAATAAAAAAGGGAGAGGTTTTTGGCCTACTTGGAAGCAACGGAAGTGGCAAAACTTCGATTATTCGAACACTTTTAGGCTTATATCAAGCTGATAGTGGCGAACTTTTAATAAACGGAGAAGTTTTCGCCCCAGGCAAAAAGAATATTTTGGGCTATCTGCCCGAAGAACGCGGCTTATACAAAAAAGAGTCCGTTATTGACGTTATGACATATTTTGGCCAACTTAAAGGCATGACCAAAAAGGCTGCTAGCAAATGGTCAATGGGATATTTAAAAAGAGTTGGCCTGGAAGATAAAGCCAAACTAAAGATTGACCGACTATCTGGCGGCCAGCAGCAGAAAATTCAGCTTGGCATGACTATTATCAACTCGCCAGATCTATTAATTTTAGACGAGCCAACTAAAGGCTTTGATCCTGTTAATCGACAACTTTTAATGGATATAATTGCCAAAGAAAATCAACGTGGCGCAACTATAGTCATGGTAACTCACCAGATGGAAGAAGTTGAACGAATTTGTAATCGAGCGCTCCTTCTTAAAGATGGTAAGCGCAAAGCTTATGGGACTATTGATGAAATTCGTGATCAATTCGGCAAACAAAGGATTGTGATTGAATTTAGCGGCGAGCTTAATGAGAGTCCAAATTATGACATAGTTAAAAAAGAGGCTAACTATGCTGAACTATCACCTAAAAACGATTCTCAAGGAATTTTAAAAGAATTGATCGATAACGATATTAAAATCAATCGATTCGATGTACAAAGATCGACCTTAAATGAAATCTTCTTAGAGATCTATGGTGACGAAAATTCGCAAAAAGGAGCAAAAAATGAATAATCTATGGACCGTTATAAAATTTGAATTAATCCGAACTTTCAAAAAACCATCTTTTTGGATTGGTGTTTTGTCACTGCCAGCTATATGGCTCGTGATGGGCGGTATTATATATTTCACCGGACAGCAAACAACCGCCCAAATGGAAGAACTAGCCAAAGAAACGTTTTCGTTTGAGATTACAGACGAAAGCCAAATTGTTTCGCCAAAAGCAATTGAAGATTTGGGCGGCAGAACCTCTACTAATAAACAAGCTTCTATCGAAAAGGTGAAGAGCGCCGAGTTAGATGCTTATTACTTTGTGCCAAAAGATTTATCTTCAGAAAAAGTTGAAGTCTATGGCCTAAACCAAGAATCTGGGAAGAACGATCGCTACCAAACATTTATATCAAATCTTCTTAAAAATTCTTCAATCGAAACCGTTGATCAAAATAAAATTATAGCTATCAATTCAAGTCTTTTGGTTGATCAAAAAATTTATAAGGACGGCCAGGAATATAACCAGATATATGAGATGATAGCACCTGGAATTTTTCTAGTAATTTTCTACTTAGTAATCGTGTTGCTGTCTAACCAAATGCTAACCAGCACCACTGAAGAAAAAGAGAATCGCGTAACTGAAATGATTCTTACTAGCATCACTTCAAAAACACTGATTGTCGGTAAGATTATTTCGCTTATTATCTTGGGCTTAGTTCAAATAGCCGTACTATTTCTACCTGTGATTATCGGCTATTTCGTTGTGTCTACACAGATGAATTTGCCCGATATCACACCGCTACTTGCTAATATTAAATGGGAATTTTGGCCAATCATGACTGGTATTACTGTGCTACTAGCTGGTTTTATGATGTTTACTGGCTTACTCGTAGGAATTGGTGCTGCCATGCCAACAGCGAAAGATGCCAACAATTATTTTGGCGCTATAATTATGTTATTAATGGTGCCATTCTTCTTACTGTCACTATTTACTACACCAGAGCCTAGTCCAATTGTGCAGTTCTTTACACTATTTCCACTAACATCACCAATCTCACTAATGCTGCGTAATATGCTTGGCACACTGACTGTTTTTGACGGTGTTGCTGGCGTTGTTATTTTGGTAATTTCATCGGCTATCACAATTGCAGCCGCAATTAGAATCTTTAGATATGGTACAATTTCTTACGGCGCACGAGTTAACTTAAAACAGATTTTTGCCAGAAAATAACTTTAAGAACATTTTAAGTAGTTTTTAAGTTTTATATTGTATTATAGTAGTATGAGAATATTAGTAGTAGAAGACGAACGTAAAATTGCCCGAGCCTTAGATAAGGCCTTAAAGCAAGAGAAGTACGCTGTAGATTTATCTTTTGATGGTACAGATGCTTTTGCGATGGCAAGTACGATCGATTATGATTTAATCATTCTTGATCGGATGATACCTGGAGACTACGACGGCTTAACGCTAACTAAAAAATTACGAGAAGAGAAGAATCAAACCCCAATCTTGCTATTAACTGCACTCTCGAGCGTCCGAAACCGTACTGAAGGCTTAGATGCGGGGGCGGATGATTATCTTACAAAGCCATTTGCGCTCGAAGAACTGTTAGCTCGCGTTCGAGCGCTCCTTAGACGACCTCAGGTAAATATTGAAAGCGTTCTAAAAGTCGGCAATCTAACATTAGACTTAAATATACACCAAGTTGAACGAGCTGGCAAAAAAATTGAATTAACCAATAAAGAATTTGCTTTACTAGAATACTTAATGCGAAATTCAGGCCGGGCATTGAATAAAGAGCAGATTATTCTGCATGTTTGGGATTACGATGCCGATATTCTGCCCAACAACGTCGAAGTGTATATTAGATTCTTACGCGAAAAAATTGATGAACCATTCGATGAAAAGCTCATAAAAACCGTTCGTGGATTTGGCTATAAAATAGAAAGCGAGCACCAGGACTAGTGAATTTTTCTTTTTTAGATAACAACGTCTTTAAGAACACTCGATTCAGAATAACATTGTTGTATATTTTAATTATAACCGCTATTACTTTGATTTTTAATATTGTGATTCTAAGCTCGATCAACGTCGATGACAATGAAATAAATAATATCCCACCAATAGATTCCAGCTATAACGAAGATTTAAAAAGAAATATCGTTAATGCCAGAAACCAAAGAGCAAACGAGCAAATCGGTCTATCACTCCTATGGCTGGACGCGATTATACTCACTGCCGGCGGTTTTGGTAGCTACTGGTTAGCTAAAAAAACTTTAGAGCCACTAGAAAAAGCCCACGAACTGCAATCACAATTCGTATCCGACGTCAGCCATGAATTAAAAACACCCCTATCAACAATCCAGTTAGAATCTGAAATTTTACTACGCGACCCATCCTCAACAAAATCTGAAATGAAAGATGTAATTCAAAGTAATTTAGAAGAAGCTCGATCGCTAACTTCGCTCACACAAATGCTGCTTAAACTTTCCCAGATGGATGACGATCTTAAAAATTCATCGGTTAACTTAAATGAGATTGTTGAAAGTAGGATAAATAGACTCCCAAAGGAAGCTATTGAATATACCTCTACAAAAACTTTCTTAGCTTCAGCTAACGAAACTGCATTAGATGAAATCGTAACGATCTTGATCGATAATGCCTTAAAGTACCGCACTTCAGATAATCCAGTTGAAGTTAGGATTTTTAGAGAACACCGTCAAGCAGTTTTAGAGGTCACAAATGACTCCGAAGAAATGTCTCAAGAAACACTCGATAAGCTATTTGATAGGTTTTATCGGTGCGACAAAGCTAGAACTAGGAATAATTCTCAAGGTGGGCACGGTTTAGGCCTATCGATCGCGAAGAAGTTGGTAGAATTAATGGATGCGTCATTATCTGTCAGAAATGAAAAATATTTAGTTGACAATAAACCAAAATATAAGACCACATTTAAGGTCGGCTTCCATTTCAGTAAATAAAACTTTAGTCTAATTTTTTTTACACGGCAATAAGCTTATGCTATAATATATGTAATGAGTTATTACAATTTATCAAGTCAAGAAACGTTAGAAAAATTAGAATCAAGCGAAAACGGGTTGAGCCAGAATGAAGTTGATATAAGACTTCAAAAAGTCGGACTTAACGAAGTCACAGTTAAATCAACTCCTTTATGGAAACGACTACTTAGCCCATTCTTGGATGCTTTTATGTTAGTTTTGGTTTTCGCGGCCGTTATTAGCTTCTTCCATGGCGACAACTTAGACGCGATTATCATCGTAGTAATTGTAGCGATAAACGCCATCATATCTTATGTTCAAGATTTTTCGACCGAACGAATATTACGCGAGCTCAAAAAGACTAGCGAACAAATAGTGGAAGTGATACGAGACGGGGCAACCGCTCAAGTCAACAAAAGGTTCCTAGTTCCTGGCGACATCGTACTGCTAAGTGAGGGCGATAAAATCCCCGCCGATGGACGAATAATTTCATCTAACTCCGTCCGTGTTAATGAATCTCTATTAACAGGTGAAAGTAAGCCGATGTCAAAGAATAGCGATACACTCGAAGAAGAAGATTTGCAAGCCTACGAACAAGCCAACATGCTTTTTCAAGGGGCATTTATAATCTCAGGTAACTTAAGAATGGCCGTAACGGCGACTGGTGGCGATACGGAGTTTGGTAAATTAGCAGAACTCTCGAGCAATATTACGAGCGAAAGCCCAGTTCAGGCTAAAATAAATCGCTTAGTCTTTCAAATAATTATCGCAGCAATCATACTAGCTATCGTAGCCTTTGGACTAAGTATGTGGCGCGGGATGGATTTACTAGAAAGTTTGAAGTTCGTGATGGCGCTAAGCGTCTCGGTTGTGCCTGAAGGGTTGCCAATTGCAATCTCAATCATCTTAGCGCTCGGCATGCGTCGTATGGCTCAGCATAAAGCTCTCGTTCGAAATCTACGCGCCATCGAAACTGTGGGAGTCATAACAACTATTGCCACAGATAAAACCGGTACATTAACCGAGAACCGTCTAACCCTACAAAAAACTTTTACCTTTAAAGAAGAAACAGACTTTACACGAATTATTTCAAAAGCTAAAAACTCCAGTGAAAAAACTCACGATCCACTAGATACTGCACTCGATGAATACGTAAAATTAAGCGGTGAGGCTTTTACTTCTCATGAACCATTAGTTAGCTTCGGTTTTAATCAAGAGCTAGCTTTAAGCGGCAACCTATGGCGAAACGGCGAGAAATATTGTCTCAGCACCAAAGGTGCACCAGAAGTTTTAATTACTAGATCAAAGTTAACAGCTGAAGAAAAATCTCTCATCGAGAAAAAATTACAAGAATTTGCGAGCCAGGGCTTACGCGTTATTGCTGTGATTGAAGCTTCACTAGATAAACAAATCGATTCCTTAGAAGATTTACCAGAAGATACTCAATTTGATTTTTCAGGTCTTGTCGCTGTAGCTGATATCTTACGACCAGAAAGTGCAAACGCAATTCAAAAAGCGCAACAAGCCGGGGTATCGGTGCGAATGATTACTGGCGACCACCCAGAAACTGCCTTCCATATCGGTCATGAACTTGGCTTAGCCGATAATAGACAGCAGATATTTGATGCTAGTCAGATAAAAAACCTGTCCGACGAAGAACTAGAAGGTGCGGTAAAAGAGGCAAGAGTGTTTGCTCGAATCACTCCAGAATCAAAATTTAAAATTTTAAAGATTTTAGAAAAAACTGAGATTACTGCCATGACTGGCGACGGCGTAAATGACGTTCCAGCATTGGCTGCTGCCAATGTAGGCTTTGCTATGGGTAGCGGAAGCGAGATCGCAAAAGATGCCGGCGACATCATCTTACTAGACGATAACTTCACTAGTATAATTACCGCTATGCGCGAGGGTAGAGTGATAGTAGCAAATATTAGACGGATGTTGTTTTATGCCTTGGGCACAAACGCCGGTGAAGCTTTGACGATGATTGGATCACTCGTAATTGGAATTCCGTTACCACTAGTTCCTGTTCAGATTTTATGGATCAACCTCGTAACGGACACTGCACTAATCATTCCGCTCGGACTAGAGCCTGGCGCTGATGAGATAATGACCAAAAAACCAAAATCGCCAAACCAGCCAATTTTAGGTAAATTAATAATAACTCGAATGGTTATAATCGCTATATTTATGGCAATTATGTCGATCTCAATCTTTATTTTCTATTCGTCAAAAATTAATGAAGAAGCTGCCCGCACACTGACTTTTACTGCGCTTACTACAATGCAGTGGGGAAACGCACTTAACGCCCGAAGTAATACAGTGTCGATCATACATCGCTTTAAAGCCCGTAATAATAAATTTGTAATTGGTATGTTTATTGCGATCTTGCTTCAAGTCTTAGCCTTATTTAGCCCACTAGGTGAATTACTGCACGTTGTGCAAGTTCCGCTTTTAGATCTAGTAATCGTGACTCTAGTCTCGTTCATCTCGCCAATTATCGTGATAGAAATCCACAAATTCTTTACTCGCCATAAATCTACTGATTGAGCCGCTTAGATATCCGATCTCGCATAAATTTAGCTATAGCTAACTGTGCCACCGTCACAACCATTACAATAAAGCTAGCAAAGAACCAACTTTGAAATTTTGGCAGACTAAAATCAAAGAAACTACTCAGAAAATCAGACTGAAAAATCACAGCTGAAAAAACAATAATTAAAACTAGATAAATAATTCTACCTTTCCAGAATGCGTTTTTGCCTTTACCAAAATCAAGAATAATTCCACTAATAAACATCATCAGTGCACCGAAATATCCAACCGCAACGGCAGTAGAAGTGGTAATCTGTATATCAGTCAAAGTATGGCCGCTAGCAGAATTAAGAGTAGCCATAATCCAGTAGATAACCGATATTGATAGGCCGCTAAGTATTGCAATCGGGGCAATCGACAACAGTGTGTCTTTCCAAAAATATTTTGGATTAATCCTATGGATTGGCTCTGGCGGAAATAGAGTTACGATGATCGTAGGTAGTGTAACTAAAATCACATTTACATACGTAACGTGCCGCGGCAAGAAGGGATAGTTCATCCCAAGGAACATCGTCGCTAGAAGTATCGTAAGACCTAGAATGATTTTATGAAAAAAGAGTATAGCGATCGTTTCAATCGACTGCATAATTTGATTACCGATTTTTATGCCTTGCGGAAGAGCAGCAAACGAGTTATTTAAAAGCACTAAATCAGCAACACGTCTAGTAGCAGGAGCACCGTCAAACATAGCAATTCCAAGGTCACTTTCCTTAACTGAAAGGGCATCGTTCACGCCGTCCCCAACCATACCAACATGTAGGTCGGAATTTTTTAAGGCTTTAATGATTTGTTCTTTTTGATTAGGCAGAACTCGGGCAAATATAGCATTTTTATTGGCTGCTTCTTTAAGCTGATGATCGGTCATCATTTTAAGTTCATCACCAGTAATATAACTATCATAGTCTTTTATTCCGGCCTCACGAGCGATATAACTAACAGTCTTTGGGTTATCGCCAGAGATAACCTTAACTGTCACATTATTTTTTTGTAAGAAATCGACCGTCTCGACTACTTTATCTCGAAGTTCATTTTTAAAAGATATAATTGCAAGTGGACTTAATTTTTCTTTATTCCTTAATAGTGTTTCTGGATCTTCAGTTTTTTCAAACTCAGCTAGCAGTAAAACCCTCAAGCCTTTCTCGCTTAATTGATTGATCTTCTCAGATAGTTTATCGTCTGTTTCGGATAATCTTAAAATATATTCTGGAGCGCCTAAAACAACGGAACGAATCTGCTCGTTATCTACGAACTGCAGTCCAGATATTTTACGCGCACTTGAAAACGCCATTCGTTTTTTAAAAATAAAACGGCTCAAATCAAGTTTTTTAAATTTCTTTAAAATTGCGCGACTAGTTGAGTTGTCGCCAGTTTCTTGCGCAATCGACTTTAACACTCTTTTTACGTCGTCGCGATCGGCATTATTTAGTAATTCAATTTTATTAAAGATTATTTCTGGGCTAGTTAGAGTTCCAGTTTTGTCAGTAGCTAAAACATCTACTAGGGCTAAACCTTCAATCGCAGAGATCTTCTGAGCCAAGACTTTTGCTTGGCTTAATCGAATAGATCCATATGCAAAAAACAGCGAGCTAGCCAACAACAGGCCTTCCGGTACGACCACTACAGCAGCACTGGTAATCGTCTGAAAAATCGTTACAAGATTTTCACCCGATGCGCTATAAGTGAAGAATATAAGAACAGCCAGGCCTAATGCTAAATAGGTCAAAAAGGAAATTGCATGCGAAATTCGTTTTTGTAACGGAGTTAGTGTTGGCTTATAGGCTTTTAGTTTTTTAGTCATCTCTCCAGCGTGCGTTTTATCGCCAATCGCAACTACTCCCGCTTTAGCTTCACCAGATATTGCTATTGAGCTCGCCAGAACCATATCTCCGCCACGCTTTTTAATCGGCGAACTTTCACCAGTCAACAATGCTTCATCAACTTCAAAGATTTTTGATTCTATGATTTTTGCGTCAGCAGGAATTTCATCGCCACTTTTAATTAAGATATTATCACCAAGCGCAACCTTATCATATGAAACTTCAATGTATTTGCCATTTTTCAAGACCCTAGCATGAGGCGCAGTCATTAATTCAATCTTCTTTAAGATCCTATAAGCTCTAATCTCTTGGATACAAGCTAGAATTGAATTAAATATAATCACAGAACTAACAAACCAAGCATCACGCGATTCACCTAGAGCCAGAAGAGTGAAGGCTAGCAGCAAAATAGCAATTGTAATCGGTGAGATAAAGTTTCGCAAAATAATTTTAAGTATATGTTTCATATTTATATTTTACCATGAATTACACTTAGGGTTTAGTATGCAAAGAAAAAAGTCTATGAGATTTCCTAATCATAGACTTTTTTCTTGGCTG